>JANOMG010000088.1:0-3627 GCA_031420175.1 Nitrospira sp. | reverse complement strand
CGATTCTTCCCGGTCTGCTTTTTGAAGAACTTGGGTTTAGGTATGCCGGACCGATCGACGGCCATAACTTTGAACACCTGCTTCCGACCTTGGAGAATGTGTTGAAGATGAGGGGGCCTGTGTTGCTCCATGTCATCACGAAAAAGGGATTGGGTTATGAGCCTGCCGTGAACAATCCGGTTTGGTTCCATGCCTGTCCGCCTTTTGTGCGGGAAACCGGGGCACCGGCCAAAAAAGCCGCTCGACCGTCCTATACGCAGATCGCGATCGAATCATTGGTGAAGCTGGCCCGTCACGATAAGCGCATCGTTGCGATTACGGCTGCGATGTGTGAAGGGACCGGCCTGAACATTTTCGAGAAGGAGTTCCCGGACCGGATCTATGACGTGGGTATTGCCGAACAACATGCGGTGACGTTTGCGGCTGGTCTTGCAACGCAGGGCCTCCGTCCGGTGGTGGCCATGTATTCCACCTTCTTGCAGCGGGCGTACGACCAGGTGGTGCACGATGTTGCGACGCAAAATCTTCCGGTGACCTTCTGCATCGATCGCGGCGGGTTAGTTGCGGAAGACGGGACGACGCACCATGGTGCGTTCGATTATGCGTTCCTGCGCCACATGCCGAACATGGTGGTCATGGCGCCGAAGGATGAAAATGAGTTGCAGCATATGATGAAAACCTGCGTCGAGCATGATGGGCCCGCCTCAGTGCGGTATCCTCGAGGGCTGACCCTGGGCGTGACGATGGATCAGGAACCGAAGGCCTTGCCGATCGGGAAGGGTGAGCTCTTGCAGGAAGGCACGGATGTCGCCATTGTCGCGATCGGTGTGTCGGTCTGGCATGCAGTGACGGCGGCAAAACGGCTTGAGCGGGAAGGCATTTCAACAGCGGTCGTGAATGCGCGTTATGTGAAGCCGTTGGATCAGGACTTGATCGTCGAGGTGGCGAAGAAGGTTCGCTACGTCGTGACCGTTGAAGAAGGCAGTAAAATGGGCGGGTTCGGTTCAGCGGTACTCGAGGCCCTGTCCGACGGTGGCGTGACGGATGTGAGGACGAAGGTTCTTGGGCTGCCGGATTGGTACATCGAGCAAGGACCGCAGGATTTCTTGCGCGAACGGTACGGGCTCACGGCGGAAGGTATCTATCAGAGCGTGAAGGAATTGATCAGTCAGGCGCCGGCTCCTGCGCGCGAGCAGCGCACGCTCGCCACATTGGCTGATCGGTTGCCGCATGGAGACGAGCAGGGAAGCTAATCGACGACGTGACGCGTGGCAGGGTGGTCGTGAAACGAAAGTAGCGAAAAGACGAGATGCATATTACCAGGCGAAAAACGCGGCAGATTCAAGTCGGCAAGCTCAAGATCGGCGGAGATGCGCCCGTGTCCGTGCAGTCGATGTGCTCGACTGACACGCGAGATGTCGCAGCGACGATCGAGCAGATCCGCCAGCTGGAGGCTGCTGGTTGTGAAGTGATTCGTGTGGCCGTGCCGGACGACGAAGCGGCGGCGGTGCTGCCCAAGATCAAAGCGGCGATGACCGTACCGTTGATCGCAGATATTCATTTCGACCATCGGCTGGCATTGAAAGCAGCTGAGATCGTGGACTGCGTCAGGATCAACCCGGGCAACATTGGGGCCTGGTGGAAAGTCGAAGAAGTGATTAGGGCTGTGAACGAGCGGGGCATTCCCTTGCGCATCGGCGTGAATGGCGGGTCGCTCGAGCGGCCGTTGCTGGACAAGTACGGCTGGCCATCACCCGAAGCCTTGGCCGAATCAGCGCTCAACGCCGTCCACGCGTTAGAGGACGTTGGGTTTACGAATATGAAGGTGTCGTTGAAGGCATCTGATGTGCATCATGCCATTGATGCCTATTGGTTATTTGCCCACCAGTCCGACTATCCTGTGCACATCGGTATTACAGAGGCGGGAACGGCGATGACGGGGGCCGTCAAGTCGACCATGGGGCTTGGATATTTGCTCTCGCAGGGAATCGGCGACACGCTGCGCGTGTCGCTGGCTGCTGATCCGGTTGAGGAAGTGAAAGTGGGATTCGAAATCTTGAAGTCGCTCGGACTTCGCCACCGAGGGATCAATGTCATTGCCTGCCCGACCTGCGGCCGTGTTGAGATCGACGTGGTGAAGCTGGCCAACGAATTGGAAAAGAAGCTCGGGCATATCACAACCCCGCTGAATGTGTCGGTGCTCGGCTGTGTCGTGAACGGTATCGGCGAAGGGAAGGAAGCGGATATCGGGATCGCCGGCGGTGAAGGCAAAGGTATCCTGTTCAAGAAGGGCAAGCTCGTCCGAAAGGTGCCGATCGAAGAGTTGATGGATACGCTGATTCACGAGGTGGAGCTGATGGCTAAGGAAAAAGAAGCCGAAGGGAATGGGGAGGCCACGGCTCCTTCGAACGAAGGATGGGAATCGATGGCTCCGCAGTCGGATGAGCCTACTACGCTCGGAAAAGAAATCCCCGTGTTGCCCAACCGCTGATCGCACTTCCCTCGCGTTCACTCGGCATTCCTGAAATGTTAAGTTGAGATACGGGAACAGGGCTCGCTATAATGCGTGCGGGGCGCCGTACCCAAGTGGTTAAGGGAGCAGTCTGCAAAACTGCGATTCGGCGGTTCGAACCCGCCCGGCGCCTCCAAATTGACGACAGGGGATGAGAGTGTTAGGATTGGTGCGGTTTCTTGCTCGCAAGTCCAGCTGCGGTTCGCAGTTGCTCACTATACAGACAGCATAAGTAGAAGGAGAGAGAGGAATGGCCGTTCCACTTTCCCAGATGTTTACAGTCACGAAGTACGTGCTTACCCAAAAGCTCACCAGGGTGAAACGGTATCCGCTTGTGTTGATGCTGGAGCCCTTATTTCGTTGCAATTTGGCCTGTGCCGGCTGCGGAAAGATTCAGTACCCGGACCATGTGTTGGATAAGCGACTCACGCCGGAGCAATGCTGGGCGGCGGCGGAAGAATGTGGCGCGCCGATCGTCAGCATTCCTGGCGGCGAACCGATGATCCATCCTGAGATGGCCTCGATTGTTCGTGGACTGGTTACCCAGCAGCGGTATGTGTATCTCTGCACTAATGCGATTTTGATGGAGCGAAAACTCGATGAGTATGAGCCCTCAAAGTTTCTCACGTTCAGCGTCCATATGGACGGACTGAAAGACGAACATGACCTGGCGGTCTGCCGAGACGGTGTCTATGACGTAGCGGTGAAGGCGATCAAGGCGGCGCTGAAGCGGGGGCACCGGGTCACGACCAATACGACGCTCTTCGATGATGCCAATCCTGAGCGCGTGCGCAAGTTTTTCGATGCGATGATGGAGCTCGGCGTCGAAGGCATGATGATTTCTCCGGGATACAGCTATCAGAAGGCGCCGGACCAGCAGCATTTTCTGAAGCGAGAGCGCACGACGGAATTATTTTCCCGTATTTTGGGGAGTCCGAAGAAGGGGTGGCAGTTCAATCAGTCACCGCTGTTCTTGGACTTTTTGATGGGGCGGCGGGAGTATGAATGCACGCCCTGGGGCAATCCGACCTATAACGTCTTTGGGTGGCAGAAGCCCTGCTATTTACTTCAAGAGGGCTACGCGAAGACGTTCCGTGAACTGATGGATAGCACGG
>JANOMG010000087.1:0-13961 GCA_031420175.1 Nitrospira sp. | reverse complement strand
CTGGCTTCGGAAATATTGCCGCCTGCGTGCTGCAGCGCTTCTTGCAACATTTTCTTTTCCATCTCCGGAACCGAGAGGCCGAAGGCGAGGAGAGAGGTCTTCTCGTTTTCTCCGTTCGATCCCGTCGATGGAATATCTCGCACAGAGGCTGGGAGGTGGTCCGGCTGGATCATCTCGTCCTTACATGTGATGGTGAGCCCTTCGACGACGTTGTGCAGTTCTCGCACGTTGCCGGGCCAGTCGTGGGCTTGCAAGATGGTCAGGGCTGCCGGGGTGATGCCCTTGATGCGACAGCCATGGTCGCGGCGGGCGACTTCCAGGAACGAGGTTAGGATTGGCTCGATATCTTCTGGCCGTTCGCGGAGTGGCGGGATGCGCAGTTGGTAGACGTTCAGCCGGTAGTAGAGGTCGAGGCGGAAGCGCCCGGCTTTGATTTGAGCCGGCAAATCTTCGTTCGTGGCGGCGATCACGCGAATGTCGACGTGGATACTGCGCGTGTCGCCCAGCGGATCGACCTGGCGACTCTCCAGGACGCGTAAGAGCTTCGCCTGCGCGGACGGACTCATCTCACTGATTTCGTCGAGAAAGAGCGTGCCACCCTCGGCTTGTTGGAACCGTCCTGGTTTGCTGTGTTTTGCGTCTGTGAAGGCACCCTGGTGATAACCGAAGAGCTCCGATTCGAGGAGCTGTTCGGGAATGCCGGCGCAGTTGAGCGCGACGAAGGGGCCCTTAGAGCGAGGGCTGGAGGCATGGATCCCATGAGCAAAGAGTTCTTTGCCGGTGCCGCTGTCGCCGGTGATGAGGACGGTTGCATCGGTTTGGGCGACTTCGGTTGCCAGACGTTTTAGTAGCGTCATCTGAGGCGACCGGCTGACAATCTGAGCGAATGCGGAGGAACGCTCTTCCCGTGCTTGGGGCTCCGGCGCTTCGAAGAGGTGGATCTTGTGGAGGGTGGTTTGGAGATCCTTCGCCGTGACCGGTTGTGCGAGATAGTCGGTGGCGCCCCGGTGCAAGGCCTCGACCGCGGCTTTGGCTGATCCGTCTGTTCCGAGGATGATCACGGGGAGGTTGTGATCAATGCGTCTGGCTTGAGAGAGGACTACCTGGCTTGCAATCCGTCCCTGGCTCTCATCACAGAGGACGAGTGCGAGGTCTGTGTGGTCTTTCAGGATGCACAGACCCTCTTCAGTCGTTGCAGCCGTGAGGATAGTGGCATGGCTGCGGTCGAGGGCCTGTTCGAGCAACGGTTTGGTATGGGAATCGGCGGAGATGAGTAGCAGAACTGGAGGATGCATTGTTCAAGCCTCCCGCGAACCACCAAGTACTGGAAACAGCCTACTCCTCTTCCCAGCAAGAAAAAAGGGGAACTTATGAAGCTTGCCCCCTTGTCTGTCGGGTGAGGTTTTCCTGGGCAATCCCCACGTTGCGTAGGAGGCCGATCCGTTTGGCTCGTTTGAGGGGACTCTCCTTGAAGGTGGCAGCAAAGCTCTCTTCGCTGATCTGAGCCAGAGCCTGGAGGCTGGGGGCGAGGGTCACGGGGGTGGGGGCAAAGGCCGGTTCACTCGTCGCATCAGATCGAAGATTAAACGGACAAACGTCCAGGCAATCGTCGCAGCCGAAGATGCGATTGCCCATTTGAACGGCGAGTTCGTCGGAAATGACCTCGCGGCTTCCGCGCAGTTCGATGGTCAGGTAGGAGATACAGAGTCGGGCATCGACGACATAGGGTTCGACGATGGCGCCGGTCGGACAAGCCTGAATGCAGAGGGTGCAGCTTCCGCAGAGATCTGTGGCCGGTTCATCCGGCTCCAAGTCCAGGGTTGTCAGAATCTCTCCAAGCAAAAGCCAGGATCCAGATTCGGCCGAGACGAGATTGGAATGTTTCCCGATCCAGCCGAGGCCGGCCTGCTGCGCCCAGGCCTTTTCCATGATCGGGCCGGTATCGACGTAGGATTTGGTTGTGACGCCCGGCACCAGGGCTGCGATCTTCGTTTCGAGTTGCGAGAGCCGCTGGCGCATCACCGTATGGTAGTCCTTCCCCCAGGCATAACGGGCAATGCGTCCCATGCCTGGCTGCTCGTTCGCACGATTGTCCGTGTAGTAGTTTATTCCGACCGACACCATCGATGTGCATCCTAGTAATACCAGCCGTGGATCGCTTCGACGGGACGGGTCGCGAGTCATCCAGGCCATCGTGCCGTAGTAGCCCAGTCGGAGCCATTCCGCGAGACGACCGAATAGGAGTTGGGGTAAGGGGGTGACGGGAGCTGGGGTCAGCGGGGTAGCGGGGTAAGGGGGTAGAGAAGAGTCAGGCTGATGGCTGATAGCTGATGGCTGACTGCTATCGGCAACTCGACTGATGCCGACGGCGTCGAAACCCAGGGCGAGGGCTTCTCGTTTGATCGCTTCAGCGAGGGACATGCTAGTGAGCTTGCTGTGAGCAGTCGTAGCGGACAATAAACTGGACCGAGCAATGGTCGGATTTGCAGCGGCCGCAGGAGCCGGTGATTTTTGTTTTCCAGTCTGTGGCTTTGTCGTCAAATCGGCAGAAGGTTTTTCCACCCTTGGAGATGGTCGTCCAGGGTTTATCGGTGTCGGGGACATTGGCCACGAGGCAGCCGGTGGGGAAGGGGACGTGACAGCTCTGCGAGGCCTCTCCCTTCGCCATCCCGAAACTGCAAGACTGTTCTGTGGTGGCAGTTGACTCAGAGAGCGATTGTGCCTGAGCCGCTGCTGAGAAGCTCCACAGGCCGATGGCTATGAGTAACATGCATGACCAGCGTTTCATGCCGCGCATCCTAGCACAAACCGTGGGGCGGGAAGCGCGAGACATGCGAGAAAAGTGCGACGTGAACAGATTGGGCTTCCAGCTTGTTTGGCCCGTCTCGCTCGTCCCGCCTGTCTCGCGAGCGACGATAGTTTTTCAGCATCCTGTTAGTCCTCGCCTGGTTCTGCAGGGCTCTATATAATCGCGCCATGTTGTGGCATGTGGTGATTGTCGTGGGGTGTCTCGTATTCGGCTGGTCCGGGTGGAGCCATGCGGCCGAGCCGGTGGTGCTGGATGTTCGTACGGAACCCACAGGCGGCGTGAAGGCGACGGCAACGATTGTCTTGCCCGCGCCTGTTTCAGTGATACAGGCCATCCTGACTGACTATGCTCATTGGCCGGAACTGTTCGAGGTGCGGATGAAGATGGTGGATGTGAGCATTCAGGATGGAGTGGCCACCACGGATATCAGGATCGAGCATGCGCTGTTACCGGGGGAGCGTCGGTTGGTGACGGAGTCGAGGTTGTTACCCAACGGCGAGTTGGTGTCCGATCTCAAAAGCGGAGATTTTAAACGGTATCATCGGCGATGGAAATTGACAGCGGTCGATGGCGGCGCGCAGACCCGTGCGGATTTCGAGCTTGTCGTGGAGATTGAGTCGGTGATACCGGATTGGCTTGTCGCAGTGGCGACGCGACGCGACCTGGAATCGCATTTTCGAATCTTGAAGGACAAGGCGCTCGCGCGGGCGCAGCCGTCGGGGCGATGAGTAAATCGGGCTGTGGGAACATCTCGCGCGAGACAGGCTGGACGAGCGAGACGGGCCAAACAAGCTGGAAGCCCAATCTGTTCATGTCGCACTTTTCTCGCCTGTCTCGCGCGTCACGCCCATGGTCGATGGCGGCCTTTGGGGGCATCCTGCTACTGAGGGAAGGTGAATTGGGACAACTCAGCCTTATCAAGCCCCTGCTTCACCAGCGCATCAATGTCGAACATCCGTTCGATTTCCAGAATGTCATCGAGTCTGGTTTTCGTGCTGGGGTGCGGCGGAGTGAAGAGTGAGCAACAGTCTTGATCCGGCTCGATTGAGATGGCGAAGCTGCCGATACGCTCAGCCTGGTCGGTGATTTCCAGCTTGTCCATGCCGATGAGGGGGCGGAGGAGCGGTAATTCTGCCGCCGCTTCGATGACCGTCAGGTTCTCGGGTGTTTGCGAGGCCACTTGCCCCAAGCTATCGCCCGTGACGAGTCCCCAACAGTGCTCGCGTTTGGCGAGTTCCTGCGCGATGCGGATCATGACGCGCCGGTAGAGGACTATGCGAAATGGGGCCGGCGCGTTTGCCACAATGTCCCGTTGAATCTCTCCGAACGGGATGACGTAGAGCTTCGACGTGTATTGATGGGCCGTGAGGAGCTGCACGAGCTCTCGCACTTTCTCTTCTGAGGCCCGGCTGACGAGTGGCCGGCCTGAGAAGTGGACGAAGAGGGCCCGGCATCCGCGTTTCATCATGCGATAGGCTGCGACAGGCGAATCGATCCCGCCGGAGATCAAGCAGGCGACTTTCCCGCTGACACCCACCGGCATTCCACCAGGTCCTTGAACCTTCTTGATCGAGTAGTAGGCCTCTTTGGAGAGTAGTTCGAGATAGACCGTGAGGTCGGGATCTTTCAGACTGACTTTCTTGCCGGTTGCTTCACAGACAGCGGCACCTACGTCCCGCGCGACTTCCATGGAGGTCAGGGTCAGGCGTTTGTCGGCTCGTTTTGCCGAGACGCGAAAGGTGGAAAACGATTCCGATCGAAGCGCCTCGATGACTGCCTTGCTGAGTGCTTCCAAGTCTGGCTTGGCCAGATCGAGAGGCAACCCATGGGCCAGCGAAAAATTGGCGATCCCGAAGACTCTGGTGAGCCGGTCGATGATGGTCTGGTCCGGGATCTCGTCAGGCAGGACCACACGAATCCGACTGCGGAGATTCTCGACGCGTCTGACGCCGAGGTCTCTCAACATCCATTGGATATTGCGGACGAGCCGCTCCTCGAAATATTCCCGGTTGCGGCCTTTGAGGGCGATTTCGTGGTAGTGAACGATGGCGCAGCGCATATCTAGTGATGGGTGAGCGGTGATGGGTGAAGTGTGAGGAGTAGGCTGTCAGATCCTGGTGTGGTATGACCCATCACTGATCACGCATCACTCTTCACTGTTTCCAGAAATCGTTCTACATCAATGGCGGCCATACAGCCTGAGCCTGCGGCGGTGACAGCTTGCCGGTATGTTGAGTCCTGCACATCGCCAGCGGCGAAGACGCCGGGCACGTTGGTGGCGGTTCCCTCGGTTGTACGGATATAGCCTTTGGCATCCATGTCTAATTGGCCTGTGAACAGCGCCGTGTTGGGCCGGTGCCCGATGGCGACGAAGACACCGGCGCAAGGCACTTCTGTGACCTTGCTTGTCACGAGATTCTTCACTCGCACGCCTGCCACCAGGTCGTTTCCCAGAATGTCTTCGACGGCGGAGTTCCAGAGAAAGGAAATCTTATTGTTCTTCATCGCCCGGTCTTGCATGATTTTGGATGCGCGGAGTTTGTCGCGGCGGTGGACTACAGTGACCTTGCTGGCGAACTTGGTGAGGAACGTGGCTTCCTCCATGGCGCTGTCGCCGCCACCGACGACAATCAGTTCCTTGCCCTTGAAGAAGAACCCGTCGCAGGTCGCACAAGTTGAGACGCCGTGCCCCGTGAGGCGAGCCTCGTTCTTCAACCCGATCTGAATGGCCGACGCGCCGGTCGCAATGATGAGGGTCTTGGTGCGCACAGTCTGTTCGCCATCGATCGTGAGCGTGAAGGGACGTGGCGTGAGTGCAATAGCCGTGACATCGGCGGTCAGGAACTCCGTCCCAAATCTCTCCGCTTGCGCCCGCATGTCTTTCATCAAGTCGGGACCCATGATGCCCTTGGCAAAGCCGGGATAGTTCTCGACTTCCGTCGTCGTGGTCAGTTGTCCACCGGATTGCCAGCCTTCGATGAGCAGGGGTGCGAGATTTGCCCTGGCAGCATAGATGGCGGCTGTGAGTCCGGCAGGCCCGGAGCCGATGATGACGAGGTGTCGCATGGGCGAAAACTTAACACAGGGGGTAGCGGGAATGCACGGTAGGGGATGGGATGTTACGCGAGGAGGCGAAGGCGGTTCAATAACTGGCCGACTTGCTTGCGGAGAGAAGGTCGAGGGAGGGTCCCATTTACGACCTGGTCCGCTCGCCGGACCTTGTTCGCCAGTGGCATTTGGCTGCGGATGCGGCGCAGCGCTTCGGGGCGGGAAAGACCGTTTCGTTTCTTGAGACGCGCGATTTGGGTATTGCGGTCGGCGGTGACGACGATGGTTTGATCGACTCGCTTGTCGATACCGGCTTCGAAGAGGAGCGGGACGTCGTAGATGACCACGGATTGAGGGTCTTGTCGTGCCGCTTGTCTTGTCAGTCTGACTTGTTCGCGCGCGACACGGGGATGGATGATGGCTTCAATCGCGCGCCGTTTCGCTGGATGGCGAAAGACGATGGCTCCGAGTGCCTGACGATTGAGGCTGCGGTCAGGATTGAGGATGGTCTTGCCGAATGTTTTGACGATCTCCCGCCAAGCTGGCTTGCCCGGCTCCACGACATCGCGAGCCAATTGGTCGGCATCGATCACCACGGCGCCGCATTGCTTGAACATCTCGGCGACGGTGCTTTTACCGGTGGCGACACCGCCTGTGAGGCCGACCAGGATCATGCGGCGGAGCATAACATGCGAGTGCGTGCCTCACAACAAACCCTGATTGACTTATGGTTGGGGAGGCCTGTATGAGTTTCTACATGAAAAAGCTTCTGGTGCGTACAGGATGCTGAAGAAATCCGCCAGCGTCGTTCTCGGCTCATCGAAATCCTCAACGTACCCCGGAGGGTACGCCTCCGGTTTCGACTCGCCCGCGACCTTGCTGGGCGGCCTTTTTGAGCGTCCTGCTGGCGTGTGCCCCTCTCAGCCCAGAGAGGCAGGGTCTCGACGTTCTGCTTTGCCAAGGTGGTGTTCCTTTAGCCTACTCAGTCTCATCACGGTGCTCGGGTTGGGGGGGGGAAGCTTCCTGTTGGCCGATGAAGGGCCCCCAATGGGTCCTCGGACCCTTGTGGTTGCGCTCGACGGGACAGGCGATTTCGTGTCTCTCCAAGAAGCGGTCGATGCCGCCAAGAAAGGCGACACCGTCTTCGTCAAGGCAGGCGAGTATCATCAGGACGTGACCATTCATAGTAAAGAGAAGATCAAGTTCGTCGGAGCCGGTGTCAACCAGGTGACAATTGTCGGGCGCGATATCGTGGTGGGTGCGCTTCATGTCGGTAAGTGGCCCTATGGGGCGACGGATGTCGAGATCAGCGACATGACCATCAACGATCATGGCGGCCATGCGGTCGGCTTGTTTAATGGGCAAGGGCTGGTCCTCCGTCGGCTCAAGATCAACGGGATGCTGTTTAGCCAGCAGGTCCATGATGTACGGATCGAAGATTGTGACATCGGAGGGAGCGAGACGACCGGTGCGCAGTTTGCCGATTCAGAGGCGGTCATGATCGGGAATGTGATTCACGACAACGATCATGGCGTTTCGATTGCGGGGAAGTCGACTGTGCGGTTAGAGCGAAATGTGATCACCCGAAGTCTGTTTGAAGCCGTCGTGGTCAGCGGCCATGCCCGCGCCGTGCTCGTGAGCAACACCCTGGTCAAGAATGGCGGCGGAGCGGCGTTTCTCGGGCAATCCCAGAGTGACGTGACCGGCAACGTGGTGGGGCTGAATCGCGTGGGTTTTCTGATCGCCCCATCCAGTCGGACTACGACCTCATTCAATGCGTTCTTCAATACGGATGGCGACTATCTTCGTGTGGGTGATCCGAACCAACCAGCTCCAGAGCTCAAGGCCCAGTCAGATATTACCGGGGACCCGTATTTTGTTGACCCGACGCATGACGATTTTCGCCTGCGTCTTGACACGCCCCTTCTGAAGATCGGCCAATTTCCCTACCTCGGCGCGCTTGCGCCTGCCTCAACCTCGGCTCGTCGATCGACTGAAAAGTAGCATTGAATCAATACGATAAATGCCTTCAGTAGGGCACGGATTTCCATGTGCTATGCTACTTGTACGCCATAAGTCAGATGGATGATGGATCTCTGGCGCAGGAATTGCTGATTCATTGTCCGAGAAACTGGAGGCGACCGTGGCAAGTTACCGACAAGAGCTTGAGAAGGGTGGATTTGACGGGATCCCGTCGCTTGACGATGTCGAATCAGGCAAACTGGTTGGTGCCGTCCTCCCCATGTCAGAAAAGGCACAGATCCAAATGCGCAATAGCATCGAAGTGATCGATTACCTCCTCAATCAAGAGCGCGTTATCTGGAGCTGACGACCGCGCGCTCCATCGCCTGAATCCCCATTATCACGCCGCCATCTTGACAGACCTCTCGCACCTTCGTACGCTCCTTGCCGTACATGTTCCCGTTATCACCAGGAGAGAGAATCATGGCACCTCTGTATCTGCTTCATCGGCGTTCTGTGGTTGCTCGACTCATGACCGCTGCGGCATTCCTGATGCTGATGCCCTGTATGGCGCCGGCTTCTGATGAGTTGCCTCAAGAGACGGTTTTGCCGGTGGGTTTAGCGAATAAGGCGATCCAGGCTTCGTTGGAAGCCTGTAGAAAAGATGGCTATAAGGTGAGTGTGTCGGTGGTGGATCGCGCCGGTGTGCTTCGCGCCATGAGCCGCGCGGATGGGGCCGGACCTCATACGGTCGATAGCAGCAGGAAGAAGGCCTATACCGCGGCCAGCCTTCGCCGTCCGACGACCGAGTTAGCTGAGCTGATCAACAAAGTGCCGACCTTGCAAGCGCTTCGCGAGATGAACGATCAGGTGATCATCCTAGGTGGTGGATTGCCGATTGAGATCGGTGGCGAGGTCGTCGGAGGGATTGGCGTTGGTGGGGCACCAGGTTCTCACCTCGACGATGCCTGTGCTCAGGCCGGGCTGGATGCCCTTGGCGCTGTGCCGAAAATTCCTGCGGCGAAATGAGTAGAGGCTATACGGCAAGCTGTTTGGTGAGCCTGCTGCTTTTTCTTTCCGCCTGCAATAGCGATGTGCCGGCGCCGGCCGCTGTCGAGTTCCCTGCAGATCAGGTGCGCCTGACAATTACCAGAGTCGCCACCAATCCATTCCTCTCTCGGCACGATCTTCGACTCACGCTCGTCGGGCCTGGAGGCTGCTCCATCGAGGATGACCTCTTCCCCAACACCGGGTATGTGAGCCGACGGAACCTCTATCGCACGCGAACGGGTTTGCTGTATGTGGTGGGCCAGTTCGATGCCCGCGTGATCGATTCTCTGCATTGTACGATCACACTTGCCGAGTTCCGCACCCTCGATCGCTTCGTCACCTTCCTTGGTAGCTTCGACGAGAACGAGCAGAAGCAGTGGGCCTACTTTTCTGCCAGCCAGCGCTCCGAACTCCCCTTTGAGAAACGGTAAGCCCTTCAACCGGACAAGGTGGAGTATCCTGCTACTGTGAGTTTCGGTCTTTGAAGGTGAGTTCAGAGACGGCGGATTTGTCCAGCTCGCCTTTGCCGAGCGTGATTAGGCGTTGGTATTGCTCGTAGGTCGCTTGAGCCAACGGGAGAGTGAGCCCGGCGGTCTTCGCCAACGCCAGGGCGATGCCCGAGTCCTTGGCGGCATGGGCAGCCGAGAAGTAGCAGTCATGGGCGCGGTTCTGCATATCCTCACCGTCGGTCTCTAACACGCGCGACGCGGCTCCCGTTTGGGCAAAGATGTCTCGCAACATCGTCAGATCGAGGCCGAGTGTTCCCCCAAGTCCGAGCCCTTCCGCCAGTGCTGCGGTATTGCAGTTCATCACCATGTTAACGAGGGCTTTGACCTTCGCGGCCTCTCCTGCCGATCCGATATAGCGCAGGTGCGCGCTCAATTGTTTCAAGAGCGGCTTCGCTGACTCGAACACATCCGGACGACCGCCACACATGAAGTAGAGCGTGCCTTGGCGTGCCTGCGTGATGCTGCTGACCATGCAGGCTTCGAGGCTCCGGCCCCCACGTTGCGTCACCAGAGTTTCGACGCTGACGTGGACATCTGGCGACAAGGTGGCGCAGTTGATGAAGAGCCGGTCCTTGGCGTGCAGGAGCAGACTCTCTGGGCCGGTCGGGGAAAAGATCTGGCGCATCGCCGCATCATCGGACACGACCGTGAAAATGATGTCTGCGAGTTCTGCGACGCGGGAAGGAGTAACCGCTGCTTCACAGCCTAGTTCGGTCGCAAGGTCGGTGGCGGTGGTCCGATCCCGATCGTACAGAGCGACGAGGGTTTCCTGTTGATCCCTCAAACGCCGGGCCATGTTGGCCCCCATCCGTCCGACTCCCACGAAGCCGATCTTCGCCGTAGACTGACTCATCTCACTTGTCCTTTTGTTCGTGTTAGCATGCCGTCGCTCGAACGCTGGAGTGTAGCATATGCCTAAGGAATCGATGACGAGGATGTAAGGGAGGTTCGTGGATGACGCAGTCTATCGTCGGCTATCATCTGGACGAATATGGCGATTGGGTGGCCGATTTACAATGTGGCCACGGTCAACATGTGCGCCACCAGCCACCGATGACGAATCGACCCTGGGTGCTGACAGAGAAAGGCCGGAGACAGCATCTGGGAGAGACGTTGAACTGTAAGAAGTGTGACGAAGCGGGAGGTTAATCCCGCAGGATGCAAAAAAGCCCGCCAGCGCCACAGCCCGTGGCGCGTGATGCGTGAGACCTACGAAAAAGGCGCGATCCGAAGTTCGAAGTTCTGGGTTCGATGTTCTGAAAACCTCGAACTTCAGACCTCGAACCCTCGTCCGTTTCGCTCGTCCCGCCCCTCGCGCGCGTGACGATAGTGATTCTGCAGCCTCTTAGTGGAACGTGTACACCAAGAGGCCGTTGATCTGGACGCGCGTATAGATAGAGGCGATCTGAGTGTAGTCGGCCATCAATTTCAGCAACCATACCTTCGAGAGGTGATTGGTGTAGGCGGCATGGGCATCGCCTCCAAGACGAAAGGCCGCCTTTTGAGTTGCTTCGTCGATGTACTGGATCGCCGGGCCTGCGGCAAACGAGAATTCGTCTTTATTCTCCATGGTGTAGATGGCGGCCAGCCGTGGAATTTGATTCACGAACACTTGGGGGCTGAAGTATCCTCCCGGTAGGGGTTCCCTCGTACTGGGGACAAACCCGCTCTGATTTTCTCCATAGTGGGTCAGGTAGAAGAGGTATTCAGCTGACAGGTCCCACTGGTCCGTCTGCCACAGGGGGAGGGAGGTCTTGAGGTCCAGCCCGATCTGGTCGTTCGAACTCAGGTGCTCAGCCGTCACCCAGCCGGCGAAGGGCGTGACATCAATGCGAACCGATCCCGCATCGAAGGTGACCGTACTGTAAAACAGGGTTGAGCGAGCGAGGCCGAGCAGCTGGCCCGTGCTGCGGGAGCCGACAAGCGAGGCGAAGGAGTCGTATTTGAATTCGCGTTTCACGCCCGGGCGGATCGAAAAGGACTGACCTTCGTGGGCATACTCGAATTTGTACGCAAGCCCGTCGCCGCGTGGGGCTCCGTGGTATTCTAGGATCGCGTCGAAGCGATTCGAGGGATTGAACCGAACCTGATTGGCCAATGAGACATAGCTGCCGGCCAGATTCTCCTTGGAACTCCAGAAATTTTCGGCGCCGACTTCGAAGATCGTGGTGGTAAACGGCGTCAAATCGACTTTGCCTCGCGATCCGATCCGAAACCCATAGAGTTCGAACGGTTTCTCTGGCTGGGCCAGCACGCCGATCACCCCTTCGACGGTCGGCTCGCGTCCCTTGAGCATGTCCTGTCGTAGGGTGGTCAGATCGCCGGGCTCCCGTCTCGCAGACTGCCGTGCCAGATTCGCGTGGTAGAGAGCCAGATCGTTATTGCCCAGCCAGGCATAGGCTTTCGCCAGCCCTCGGTGCGCCGCGGGATTACGGGGCTGTCGGTCGAGGATATTGTCGTATTGCACGATAGCTTCCTGGCTGCTCTCCTTGTGCTGCGCCAGGTGCGCCGCATACTTGAGGCGCATCGTGGAATCGTCTTTGCGCTTCAACCCCATGCGGTAATACTTCAACATGTCTTTTTCGCGATAGGCATAGCGCGACCACTCCAGGGCCTGTGCCTGGTCAAAAGCAATTTCCGGGTCGTCGTCGTATTTAGCGAGATACCGGTCGAATGTTTCGATCGCCTTGTCCTTAAGGCCCTGCTTTTCATAGGCGAGGCCGAGATTGCGCATGGCTTCACGATGGTTCGGGTTGCGTTCCACCACCTTTTCATAGGCTTCGATGGCTGCTTTATAGTTTTCGATCTCCATGTTGGCGCGCCCGCGCGACAGGTACCATGATTCCGTAAAGTCTTCCGCGCCCGCGCGCTGGTCGAGCCCGAACAACGTCAATACCGCGAAACTGACAAGGGCAAAGGAGCGTAATCTCATAATAATCTGGAGCCTTTCCTACAGTATGGTTCCTGGTGTATCAAACCGAATGTGAGCGACTCCTATGAGTCGGATGTCGAGGGGATGGCCTGGAGACCCACTCGTGGCACCAGGCCCCAGAGTCTGGTGCGGTAGATGGGGCGATAGGACGTCATGTGTCCGCTGGTGCCCTGTATCAGCCACGGTGTAGTGAGCGGAAGCTCTTTGGCGAAGGTCAGCAGACCGAGGCCGCTTGCGGATTGATCTCGCACGACCACGCGGTGACGTCTTTCTCCGATCTGAACCTGGGTGAGCTGGAACCTCCATTGTCTGGGGATCTGCCGCCGCTTGAGGCGCAGCGCGGTGAAGTGCTTCAGCAACCCGACAAACAAGTGACCCGCCATCAGGACACTGCTACGCAGGCGGTTGGTATGAGCGTCCCTCCATGTGGCGGGATCAGTATAGAGGTTGAGCAGCAAGAGACGACGATGTTCTTCAGAGAGATTGAGAAATGCCAGTCCGCATTTGGTGCCACGTCTTCCTGACAGTCGGTCATGATAGACCATCCGGACCTGGCAGGTGAAGGGTATTCTGTCGAGCAACCTGATTTCCATGGTCGCAGGGAGTGGATCGGGCGGTGCCCCACACCACGATACGCCGGTCAGACTCACGTCGTGTGTCGTCCCTTGGACACACAGGTTGCTGGCCCATAGTTCGAACGGAATCGGCTTGAGGATGCGTTCTTCCGTGCGCCGTTGGGGTTTTTCCCAGGCCATTAGCAGTCCGACCAGCAGGGTTAACAGATTAAAGGAGGCCCAGCTGAGATTGAAAAAGTAGGCGTCCTTTTCGATGTCGAAATACCAGAACTCCCACAGGCCTTTCGCAATCGCGGCGAGGGTGATGAGGGTGGCGATGGCCAGACTGGCGGAGGACCGCCAGTCGAACGAGCGATGCTCCGAGAGCAGACCCTTGGGGGTGACTTTGAACCCCAAGTTCTTCGGGAGCAGCAGATCGAACATTGAGCGGAACAGCGGGAAACTGACTGGCCCCTCATACAGAGACGACCACATGAGCCTCGGCCATCCGGGAAGCAAGGTGGCTGAAATCATCGGGAGGACGATCATGAAGGGCAGCAGATAGGCCAGGAGGATGGAGACATCGGCAAAAATCGGGTGGAGGTGAAACATCAGAAAGTAGAGGGGGGTGATCCAAAATACCACCCGCGCGATCGGGAAGAAGAAGTAGTAGAGCGAGGCGAAGTACCCGAGCCGGTGCCGGAGCGACAGCCCTCGGCACAGGAGCGGGTTGTCTTTGAAGAAAATCTGGAGACAGCCCAACATCCAGCGCCGTCGCTGGACGATATACGATGACAGGTTCTCCGCCGTGAGCCCAACCGCTAAGTTCTTGTCCACGAAGGCAGACTTCCATCCCCTGGCATGGAGATGTTGGCTGGTGTGAATGTCTTCGGTGATGCTCATTAAATTGAATCCGTTCAACTCGGCGATCGCCGACCGCCGGAAGACGGCCCCGCTGCCGACGAAGAACGCCCCGTGCCAGCCTTGGCGTCCTCCTTGGATCGCGTGGTTGAACAGGTCCTGCTCGTTCGGAATGCGCGGGCCAGCGCCGAGGGCCCGTTGGAAAATATCCTGGTTGTAGAAGTGGTGAGGCGTTT
>JANOMG010000086.1:0-3675 GCA_031420175.1 Nitrospira sp. | reverse complement strand
CAGCCGTCCATCGTGGTGATGGACATCAACATGCCGAAGATGAATGGGATCGAAGCGACCGCCAAGATTAAATTCCGCTTTCCTCGCACCATCGTGATCGGGTTGTCAGTGCAAACCGGCGGGGCCAACCAGGAGGCGATGCGGAAAGCCGGCGCCTCCATGCTGCTCACCAAGGAAGCAGCGGTGGATGAACTCTACCGGGCGATCCAGGCGACATTGGGTGCGAAAGGACTGATTACAAAGAGAAGCTGATCGCGTCGGGCCAAGGGGAGCATGTGGCTCAGGGCTCGACCGATACGCCACGCGATCCCATACCGCCCTGAGCAGAGAGCACGTCTTGCGAAAGCAGCCAACTGAGGGGGGATCAGCGCGGATGGGGTTTCAGTCAGAACCGAATTCTGGCGCGCGAGATCGAGATGATTGCATCGTGGCATGTTCAGACAGAATTCATCCGATGTCACATACCGGAGAAGCGCGGTGAGGACGAAGGTGGACACATTCTGCTGTTAGTCGGAGACACCGGACGAGGGCTTCTCCGAGGACAAGGAAGACCATGATCGATTTACACTCCCCCCGCCCTACGTCTGGAGGCACAGCCAGGAGATCATGCCATCTGGCAAACATGAGACGACCGCGAAGGATGCTCCATACCTTGTGTCCTCTTCGTGTGAGTTCGTCTCGTTCCGGATTTCACTAGAAACCAGCTGAATCAGACCAACCAGAGCAACCAGAGCAACCACCTTTTGGCGAACATGAACGATAGGTGTCCCGCATCTCGGTGACGCCCGCCGTTTCCCAACCGTTAGTGCCTTTCGCATGTACCGCTTGGGCGTTGCCGGATATTTCCTTTCGCCTCCCGGGATGAATACATTCTTTACGGCGGTGAACCGGACGATGGGTGTGCTCTTTCTCTGGGTTTGTACCCTACTGCTCCTGCGGACCCTTGCCGCCGATGAACGATTGAAAACGGCTCTCGAACTCCTTCAACAGAGTGAAACGCGGTTCCGTGCGATGGCGGATACGGGCGCCGGTGCTCCTCTGGATCTCGCGTCTGGACAACCTGCGCGATCACTTCAATAGGGCTGGTTGGATGTCATCGGCCGGACGATGGAGCAGGATCGGAAAAGACAGGGCGGAAGGCATGTACGACGACGTCCGCTAGTTCTTGATCAACGTGGCTCAACATGCCGGCACGGATCTCGCGATGGACCTGGGGTTTTCCCCAGGAGTAAGGATCAGTCCATTTCATCTATACTCCAATATTAGATTTATTCGGCACGAGGCCGGACATGACATGTACGTTGAGAGCAGAGCGAGTGACCGGCCCTCATGCTGCGTGAGCTTGCCAGACCGTTTAGGCAACTTGGATATGGAATGCACAAGTGAAGGGTCACCAGCCTGTCTTTGCTCACAACGAACCAGCTCACCCGAACACGTCCCGCAGAAACTTATCGAGAACGCGGGAAGTGTGTAGTGGCTCAGTCGGCGAGGAGCACTATTTCGGTGAAGAAGCGTATGCACTCGAATTTGAGCAGGAGGGAAGAGACACCGATGCCTGAAAATCTCCATGGCGAGGTCTTGCCCCTAGAATCCGTCCTGTGCACTCAAGAGTTGAATCGGCGCCCGTCGCGGCCGCCGGATTACGAAACGGAAAACCGGGCTCTGGCGGCGCTTCTTCAGTCACTGGCCGACTCGCCGCGCAGCATTCTGCAGGCACTGGCCGACACGATTCTGGAGGTGTTCAAGGCCGACTCCGCCGGGATCAGTCTCTTGACAAAAGACCGGGAGAGGTTCTACTGGCCTGCCATTGCCGGCGGGTGGAAACCGCACATCGGCGGCGGCACGCCGCGCGCGTTCGGCCCATGCGGCGACGTGCTAGATCGCAATAGCCCGCTGCTGTTCACACACCCCGAACGGCGATACACCTATTTCTTGCCCGTGCAGCCTCCGGCCGAAGAATGCCTGCTCGTGCCTTTTTACGTCGAGGACAAATTGGTCGGCACGCTCTGGGCGATTGCCCACGATACGCGCCGCACGTTCGACGGTGAGGACCTGCGGCAACTGGTCAGCCTGGGCCGGTTTGCCTCATTGGCCTACCAGGCGGTAGCGTCCCTGGATGGGCGCTCAACTTGATGGAAGAGGCGGCCCAGTCCAGCCAGTCGAAGGAAACGCTCAACGTGAAATTGCAGGAGAGCGAGGAGCGCTATCGCACCCTGTTCCTTGCCGCCCCCATGGCCCTATTCGTCTGCGACCCGCACGCAGTGATTCAACAGTACAACCGCCGCGCCGTGGAGCTGTGGGGCCGAGAGCCGGCGTGCGGGGTCGAGCAGCACTGCGGCTCCGTAAAGCTCTGGCTTCCAAATGGCATGCAGTTGCCGCATGCCCAAAGTCCGATCGTGGACGTGCTGCGCACCGGCATCCCCGCCCACAACGTGGAAGTATTCATCGAGCGGCCCGACGGTTCGCGCCTGCCGGTGCTGGTGAATTTTGCCGCGCTGAAGAATGCAGAGGGAGACATAACCGGCGCGATCACTTCATTCATGGACATCACCGACCGCAAGGTGGCTGAGGAGTCGCTGCGCGAGAGCGAAGAGCGGCTGCGAACCTTCTCAGGTCGATTGGAGCAATTGGTTCACGAACGCACCGAGGAGTTGGTGCAGTCGCAGGATCGACTGCGCTTAATGGCCACTGAACTGAATCTGGCCGAACAGCGGGAACGCAAACGGCTGGCAGCCGAGCTGCACGACTATCTTACCCAGTTGCTCGTCCTCTGCCGCCTCAATCTTGGACAGGTGAAACGGATCGGTCTGCCGCCGAGAGCAGACGAGATGATCAAAGAGACCGAAGAGGTGCTGGACAAAGCCTTGGACTACAGCCGCACGCTGATGGCGGATTTGAGTCCGCCGGTCTTGCAGGAGCATGGCCTCCCAGCCGGCCTCAGGTGGCTCGGCGAACGGATGCAGCGTCATGGCTTGGCGGTGACGGTCGATGTCGGCGACGCCACCGACTTGTCTCTTCCTGAGGATTGCGCGGTGTTGCTGTTCCAGTCGGTGCGTGAGTTGCTGATGAACGCGCTGAAACATGCCGAGTCGAACGCGGTCACGGTTCGACTGGATAAGGGAGGCGGCAGGCTGCGCATCGAGGTGTGCGACGATGGCATCGGCCACGATCTTGCTGCTACTAGTGCTACGACCTCGATGTCTTCCAAGTTCGGCCTCTTCAGCATCCGTGAACGGATGAAGACGCTGGGCGGACGGCTTGATCTGCAATCCGCGCCGGGCGAAGGCACAGTGGCGACATTGATCCTCCCGCTTGCGGGAGCGCAGGCAGGAGGCATGGAGCACGAGGTGAGCGGTGTGGGACAGGAGGCGGGAGAAGGGAAACTCTCAGTCTCTTTGCCGCTGGCCTCTAGCCCCGTCCTCCATGCCTCACCACGCATTCGCGTCCTGCTGGTGGATGACCATGGCATGGTGCGGCAGGGATTGCGGAGCGTGTTGGAATCGTATGCGGATATTGAAATCGTGGGGGAGGCCAGGAACGGCGAAGAGGCAGTGGCGTTGGTTGAGCGGCTGCAGCCGTCCATCGTGGTGATGGACATCAACATGCCGAAGATGAATGGGATCGAAGCGACCGCCAAGATTAAATTCCGCTTTCCTCGCACCATCGTGATCGGGT
>JANOMG010000085.1:0-18526 GCA_031420175.1 Nitrospira sp. | reverse complement strand
TGGCCAGGAAATAGTAGGCGAGCGGATAAGCGAGAACCGCACCAAGGAGGCTTAAGACCAATCCGCCGAGAAAGAAGGGGACGGCATAGGGCATGACTTGTTCATAGATTGCGGTGAAACTGAGGTCATGCCAGTCGAAGGAGGGGCCGTCCGATCGGCCAAGCAGCAGCGCACCGACCCAGTAGGTGGCACCAAGGATAGGGACGATGGTCCAGGGATTGTTGAGAAAGGCACCGATCATGAGGGCAAAAAAGTTCAGACCCAATGCCCAGGTGCAGAAGAGTACCATGATGGTGTGCAATCCATAGGTCGGGGAAAAGGCGATGAAGACTCCAACGGCGAAAGCCAGTGCCGTTCGTTGCGGTGATTCCCGCAGGTGAAGGACCTGTTTCAGCAGCGATCGAAATGATGGGATCGTGGCCATGGTTGTGGTTGAGAGAACTGGTTACCTGAAATGTTCGTAACTCGTGATCGGTAACGGGCGCTTCGTTCCGTCTTGGCCGATCGCCTGGATTCCGTTTCGAGCCGGGCGAATGGTACCGATGCAGGTCATGCAAAATCGACGGAGTGTGGCGGTTCGCTCGACCTGTGCCTTGTGGCGTGGCGACAGGGTAAAGAGCAATTCGTAATCTTCGCCTCCGGTCAGTGCCAGCGCCACTGGGTCGAGTGTTCGAGACGCTGCATAGGCGCGGCAGGCCGGCGAGAGCGGGAGCGCGTCCAGATCGAGGTCCACCCCGACATGGCTTTCTTCACAGATATGGTGGAGGTCGCCGGACAGGCCGTCTGAAATATCGATCGCGGAGGTCGCGAAGCGATGGGCACTGAGCCACTGGCCTTCCGCGAGACGTGCCGTCGGACGCAGGTGTCGTCCGATCAGAAATTGCCGGTGCCTGGGTGAGAGTGCCGCACGGCGTGGAGGGTCCCCTAACAGCCTCAGGCCGGCCAATGAATCGCCGATCGTACCGGTTACGTAGAGCAGATCTCCGACTCGTGCACCGTTCCGAAACAGAGCCTTGCGAGCGGGGACCGTCCCGACCAGCGTCAGGCTGATAAACCATTCCCCATTGGAGGCCGAGGTGTCTCCGCCGATGAG
The DNA here is from genome assembly GCA_031420175.1 of Nitrospira sp. Classification (GTDB taxonomy): domain Bacteria; phylum Nitrospirota; class Nitrospiria; order Nitrospirales; family Nitrospiraceae; genus Palsa-1315. The sequence goes on along the minus strand of JANOMG010000085.1, from coordinate 17,433 downwards.
TTGCACATGGTGCGGGCGGCAGGCGGCCATCATGCCCCGGTAGAGTTGATGAACCTGTTTGCTGGTGCCGGTGCGGGGAATGGCCAAGGCGACGAGCACATATTGGGGGGTGCCTCCCATCGCCGCGATGTCGCTGAGATTGGCGGCTGCGGCGCGAAACCCGATATCAGACATCGTGGCGGTTCGGAGGTCAAAGTGGACGCCTTCCGCCAACAGGTCGGTTGTCAGAAGGCTCCATCGACCGGCTCCTGAGGTCACGACGGCGGCATCGTCGCCGATCCCTCGAATCACAGAGGGACTCTTGCGACCGTGCCGTTGTTGGAGCGCTCGAATGAGATCGAATTCGTGGATCGTGCTGCGGGACTTCGACCAGGCCGTAGCCGCCATGCTAATGCAGTTGTCGTGGTGTCGTGGTCGTCGTGGCTGCCTGTGCCGGTAGGGAGCGAGAAGCCCGCCCGGTCTTTGTGCGGGCGGCCTGTTTCTTGTGTGGTAGCTTCGGCCTGCTGGGCTTGCTCTTGGGACTGGTGGTTTTCGGGCCCCGTCGTAACGCCACCTTCATGACTTCATCCATCGTGTCGGCAAAGACGAGTTGGATGCCCTTCAAAATGTGCTTGGGAATCTCGTCGAGATCCTTCTTGTTGCGTTTCGGAAGAATGACGGTGGTCAGTTTGGCGCGTTTGGCTGCCAACAGCTTTTCCTTCAACCCTCCGATGGGGAGCACTCGTCCGCGGAGTGTGATCTCGCCGGTCATCGCCAAGTCGCGGCGGACCGGGATTTGCGACAACGTCGAGGCAATGGCGATGGCCATGGTAATGCCCGCGGACGGCCCGTCCTTGGGAATGGCTCCGGCCGGCACATGGATATGGAGATCCTGCGTGGTGAATACATCCGGATCGATGCCGAGGGTGCGCTCGCGCGATCGGACATAACTCAAGGCAGCCTGTGCGGACTCCTTCATCACGTCGCCCAGCTGGCCGGTGAGGGTCAGTTGTCCCTTGCCCTTCATGGCCGTGGCTTCGATGTAGAGCACGTCGCCGCCGGACTCCGTCCAGGCGAGCCCGGTGGCGACGCCGATCTCGTCCACCGTCAATTCCTCTTCGGGTACAAACTTGGGGACGCCGAGATACTTGTGCAGGTTGGCCGGATTGACGGGGAATCCAACGCCTTTACCTTCCGCCACTTTCTTCGCTACCTTGCGCATGACGTTGGCGATTTCGCGCTCGAGGTTCCGGACTCCAGCTTCACGCGTATAGTTGGCGATAATTTGACGCACCGCCGGCTCGGCGATGTGAAGATGCTTCTCGGTGATGCCATGCTCGTTGAGCTGTCGAGGGATGAGATATTTCTGAGCGATGCCCAACTTTTCTTCTTCGGTATAGCCGGGGATGCCGATCACTTCCATCCGGTCGCGTAGGGCAGGCAAGATGGGGTCGATCAGATTCGCCGTCGCAATGAACAGCACGTCTGTCAGGTCGAAGGGCACGCCCAGGTAATGGTCCGTGAACGAGTAGTTCTGTTCCGGGTCGAGTACTTCAAGCAACGCTGCGGAGGGATCGCCGCGGAAATCCATGCCGACCTTGTCGATTTCGTCCAGCATGAAGACGGGATTGTTGGTGCCGGCTTGTTTCATGCCTTGAATGATGCGGCCTGGGAGCGCACCGACGTAGGTGCGTCGATGTCCTCGGATTTCGGCTTCATCACGGACGCCGCCGAGACTGATGCGGACAAACTCGCGACCGAGCGCGCGAGCGATCGACTTCCCAAGTGACGTTTTCCCGACGCCTGGCGGCCCGACGAAGCAGAGGATCGGACCCTTCATTTTATCTTTCAGCTTCCGCACGGCGAGATACTCGAGGATTCGTTCCTTCACCTTCTCCAGTTCGTAGTGGTCCTCGTTGAGCACCTTGGAGGCAGCCTTGAGGTCGAGGTTGTCCTTCGACCTCTTGGACCAAGGCAGTTCCACAATCCACTCAATGTAGGTCCTGACCGTCGCGGACTCGGCGGTATCCGGATGCATTTTCTCAAGGCGTTTGAGCTGCTTTTCGGTCTCTTTCAGTACCTTTTCCGGCATCTTGAGTTCAGCGATCCGCTTGCGAAACTCAGTGATTTCCTCCGCGCGTTCGTCGAGCTCGCCTAGCTCTTTTTGAATGGCTTTGAGTTGTTCGCGCAGGAAGTATTCGCGTTGGGTCTTGTCCATCTCCCCCTTGGCTTGCGCTTGAATCTTCTGCTGCATGGAGAGGACTTCGATCTCCTTGCCGAGGATCTCGCTGACGTGGCGGAGGCGTTTGACCGGGTCGATGACCTCCAGGACGGCCTGGGTGACCTCAACTTTGAGTCCAAGATTGGAGGCCACCATATCAGCGAGACGCCCGGGGTCTTCGAGGTTTTCGATGACGACCATCACGTCCGGAATCAAGATCTTCCCGAGGCTCACGATTCGTTCGATCTGCTCCTTCACCGTCCGCATCATGGCTTCGGTTTCAAGGGCGGTACCGACCGACTTGTGTTCGGGGAGCTTGTCGATACGCACGGAGTAGTAGGGTTCAGTCTGGATGTAGCCCGTAATCCTGGCTTTCGCGACCCCTTGGACGAGCACCTTGATGCGCTCATCGGGTAGTTTCAGCATCCGCATGATGATGCCGACCGTGCCGATGGTATGAATATCTTCCGCCGTTGGATTCTCGACGTCCAGGGCTTTTTGTGTGGCGAGGAAGATCATCCGATTGCCGGCTAGGGCCGCTTCAATCGCTTTGATCGACATGTCACGCCCGACGAACAGGGGAAGGACCATGTACGGGAAGACGACGATGTCCCGGACCGGCAACAGCGGAAGGTGGTCCGGGATTTCGGTGTTTTGGGGCGGCTGTAAGTCTTGTTCGATTGAGTCGTTCATCGGTATGGTCCCAGTGTTATGCGCAGTCGTACATGACAGGCGATGCGGTGCCTTTGTTGCGTACCGTGGCTAGGCTTTTCGTGAGCGTGTCGTGCTGCGCCCTCCGGAGGACCGCATACGATTCTGCAGATATTCCTCGAAGTCCGGTCCCAGGGAGGGGTTCTTGAGCGCGAATTCGACGGTCGCAATGAGAAATCCCAACTTGTCCCCGGCATCGTACCGTTGTCCCTGTATCTCCAGCGCAAACATCGGAGACTTCTTGGCCAGTTCCCGGAGCGCGTCGGTCAGTTGGATCTCGCCATTTTTCCCGGGCTGGGTCTTTCGGAGGATGGAGAAAATCTCCGGCGGCAGGACGTAGCGGCCGATGACCGCAAGATTGGAGGGGGCTTCGGCCGGCGACGGCTTTTCAATGAGGCCTTCGACCCGATGCAAGCCTGCTGTGACCCGTCGAGGCGTGACGATTCCATAGCGGTTGACTTCTTGATGGGGGACTTCCTGTACCCCGAGGATCGCACCGTGGCGTTTTTTGTAGGCATGAATGAGTTGTGCGAGGCCGGGCATCGGGGCATCGATGATTTCGTCACCCAAAATGACGGCAAAGGGCTCGTCCCCGATCAGTCGTTGGGCGCAGAGGACGGCATGGCCCAGTCCCAGCGCTTCCGATTGACGGACGTAACAAAAGTTGGCGAGCGTGGAGATGTGCCGCATCTGGCTCAAGAGTTGCGCTTTACCGCTGCCCTTGAGATTTTCTTCGAGTTCGACAGAGCGGTCAAAGTGATCTTCGATCGCGCGTTTGCCCCGTCCGGTGATGATAATAATGTCTTCGATACCGGAAGCGACCGCTTCTTCCACCGCATATTGAATCAGCGGCTTGTCGACGAGCGGCAACATTTCTTTGGGAGAGGCTTTCGTCGCAGGAAGGAAGCGAGTGCCAAGGCCTGCGGCGGGAATCACGGCTTTGCGGACTTCGAAGCGTGACATGCGCCGATACTATGTGATGGGGTAGGCGATGTCAAGGAATGCGAGCGCAGAGGCCATGTTCGAGCGAGACGAGCGAGACTGGCGGGAAAAGCGCGACTCGATGTTCGAAGTTCTGGGTTCGAAATTCTGAAAACCTCGAACTTCGGACCTCGAACTCTCCCCCGAATCGCCCGTCTCGCGAGTCGCGTTACTCCCGCGTGCGCTCGCCCTCTGCGCCAATAATGTGGGCGGTCAGCTTTACATTCAAATACTTGCCCAATATAATCCGAGAGTTTTGCATGCATGGTGCCGTAGGTGACGCCTGTGCGCTAAGCGCGTCGGGGTCTCACGTCCGCAACCTCCTCTGCACCCTCATCACATGCTCCCGGTATGCCCGGAGTATGGTGGGGTCACAGGTGCATGGTGCGCGGTCACAGCTCAACGTAGGATTGTCAAAGGTGAGGTTGTCATTGTCGTGTTCTGCGTATCGGACTCAGATCCAGTGAGGAGGGCTTGCTGCTTATCTGGGCCTCGCTGGCTCCTTGTCATGGTACTGATCGCCTTGGTGTGTGGTGCGCTGCCGGTGCGTGCGGTCGCAGTGGAGCAGGCCGGGATCAAAGTGACGGCGATTGAGATTCGAGGCAACAAGCGGATCGAGTTGCCGGCGATTGCCGGTCGATTGACGCTGAAGCCCGGCGATCCCTATACCCCTGAGAATGTCCGGGGGCAAATCAAAATTCTCTACGAAACTGGGTTCTTCGAAGACGTGCAGATGGAGACGGAATCGGGGCAGGGCGGGGTGGCGTTGGCCTTTCTGGTCCGTGAGAAGCCCTTTATCACCGAGATTGTGTTCGATGGAAATCAAGAGCTCAGCGACGATAAGTTGAAAGAGAAGATCACGATCAAGAGCCAAGCCTTTCTCGATCAGCTCCAGGCCAAAGAAAGTGCGGAGAAGATTCGCTTGGCCTATCAGGAGGACGGCTACTTCAATGCTCGGGTGACCCCGATCGTGCAGACCTTGGATGAGGACCGGAAGCGACTGACGTTTTTCGTGAAAGAGGGGGACAAGGCGCGCATCAAGTCGGTGGTATTCGACGGCCTGCATGCGGCGACGAAAGACGAGATGTTCAAGGTGATGGCGACGCGGGAATGGATCCCCTGGCACGGGCTGTTTTCGCAGCTGAAGTTGCCGTCGTTTCTCTCGGATGCCGGCGTCTTGAAGCGGGAGGAAATGAACAACGACGTCGAGCGGATCAAAGAGGTCTTGCTCAATAAAGGTTATTTGAACGCGCAAGCCGGGCTCCCGACGGTGGAGCTGAGCGACGACAAGAAGTGGTTCGTCGTGACGTATGCGGTGATGGAAGGAGAGCCGTTCACCATTGGCGAAATCGGATTCCGAGGGAATACGGTATTCGAAGATCCGGAGCTCCGTCAGGGGCTGAAGATGAAGGACGGGGAGGTCTTTCAGCGTCAGAAAATCCGTGACGAGATTACGCGCTTAAACGATCTCTACGGAAGTAAAGGGTATGCCTTTGCCGACATCTCACCCAGTGTGACGCCGAATCTGGAAGAACGGACCGCGACCATCATCCTGACCATCAAGGAAGGGGAGATGATGCGGATTCGCCAAATCAACATCAATGGAAACGATAAAACGAAAGACAATGTCATTCGTCGTGAAATTCGCGTCGACGAACAGGACGTGATCGATACCCCTTCCTTGAAGCGGAGCTTTCAGCGGCTCAATAACTTAAACTTTTTCGAGACGGTGGAAATTCTTCCGGCGCAGGTGGCAGCGGATAAGGTCGACTTGAACGTCCGCGTGAAAGAAAAGCCGACCGGCCAGTTCAGCGTCGGCGGCGGATTCAGTACCTTGGACAAGCTGGTCGCGATTGCCGATATTACAGAGGGAAACCTCGGGGGCAATGGCTGGATGGGGCGAATCCGCGGCCAGTTGGGCCAGCAGCGGACCTTGGGGTTGATCACATTTCGGAATCCCTACTTAGAAGATTCCTTGACGTCGATGCAGTTGGACGTCTACCGCAGCATGACCAACTACATCACCTATTTTGAGAAGAAAGCCGGTGCGAGTGTCACATTTGGTCGATGGCTCTCTGAGTATGCAAGCGGCAGCGTCAGCCTGTTCGCGGAGCAGTTGAATTTCAGCGATCCTCAGCCGGGGATTTGTCCGGATCAATTCCCTCTGATCTGTCGTCAGCTCGGGAATCAAACGACGACCGGGTTCCGGACCTCGCTGGCCCGCGACACGAGAGACTACTATTTGGACCCCCGTAGCGGTTGGCGGACCTCCGTCGGATTTGATCTGGGGACGCCCTACCTGGGCGGAAGCAATAACTTCTATAAATATAATGTGGACGTGATTAAATATACGCCGCTGCCGTTCGATACGCGAGTCGCCATCCGTGCTCGGTATGGCGCTGCCGTCGGCATTGAGGGAAAAGCCATTCCGCTGACCGAACGATATTTTGTCGGCGGTATCAATACGATGCGCGGCTTTGTGTTCGGGCAGGCGGGACCGGTGACGCTCAACAATTCGCTACTTGGCGCCACCAAAGAGTTGATCTTCAATACCGATTTTATCTTTACGATTTCTGCTGATGCCAAACTCAACGGGGTGATCTTCTTTGACTATGGGAAAGGCTTTAACGACAATGAACCGCTCTCGACGAAGTTGCGGAAATCCGCCGGTCTTGAAGGGCGCTGGATCTCACCGTTCGGGCCCCTCCGTGCCGCGTATGGGTTGAATCTTGATGCACGTGAGCGTGAACGCAAAGGGGTGTTCGAGTTTACGATCGGTTCGCTGTTCTAATGGAACCAGTCTATGACCATGAGCGAGGTAGCGGTGTGATGCAGGTTGACCGTGTATTGCGGACGCTGTTCTCTACGGCCTGTCTTGTCATGGGCCTTGCTGTCGCCGGCTGCGCTGCCGGCGGAGCGAAGGTTGAGGGGAAAGTGGGCGTCGTCGATCCAGCCCGTGTCCTCAGCGAGACGAATGCGGGTAAGAAGGCGAAAGACTCCTTGAGCGCATTTTCCAAAAACCGCCAGGCCCTGATCGAGATGGAGGAGAAAGAACTCCGCCGCATGGAGGAAGATTTCGGGCGGCAGGCCAGCGTGTTGAGTGCGACGGCGAAACGGGAGCGTGAAGAGCAGTTTCGGCGCAGGATGGCGGAGTATCAGCAGAAAGCCGGAGACATGAACCGGGAGGTTCAAGAGAAGCAAAAAGACGTGCTCGAAGGATTCCGCGAGAAGGTGGAGCTTGTCGTGGGGAAAGTCTCCAAGCGCCTGGGGTTACAGGTCGTCATGGATAAGGGAAAGGGCGGCCCCACCTTATATAGCGATGAGGGGCTCGATATCACCGGTCAGGTGATCAACGAATTTAATCGTGAGTATCCGTAGCCGGCGTGAGGAGCGAGACTCGCAAGAATAGCGGGACGGGTGAGTCAGACATTGAGAAAAAGAGGAGGACTCGATGGAACGAACGAGCGTGACTGGTCTGATCAGTGCCGTGGGAATGTGGCTGATGATGGTGTCGCCGGGGTTGTCGGCTGATACCTTGAAGGTTGGGGTGATGAATCAGCAAGTGGTGATCGAGCAGTCGAAGGCCGGCAACCGGGCCTTGGAAGAACTCAAATCCTATTCCACGACCAGGCAAAAGATCATCAATGCCGACGATCAGGAACTGAAGGAATTGGAACAGACGATCCAAGACGGGAAATTGACCGACAGCGCGAAGCAAGAGAAGCAAGGTCAGTTCCAGGCCAAGCTGGAGGCGTATCAACGTCGCCTGGGCGACTTCAACCGCGAGATTCAACAGAAGCAGCGTGAGATGGTGGCGGAGTACTCGAAGAAAGTGCAAGCGGCTGCGCAAGCCGTGGGGGAAAAGAACGGGTACATTGCGATCATTGACAAGGGGAGTGAAGCGGCCATCAAGATTGTGCTCTACTCTCAGCCTGCGTTGGATGTGACCGATCAGATGGTGAAGGAGTTCGATCGGCAGAATAAGTAGCGGGAGGGATGGAGGCTGATGATCTTCTGTGCTCGCGCACGGCTCGTCTGTCTGGTTGGCTGGTCTTCTGGATGAATTTCCGGTCCGACCAACCAGACCAACCAGATAGACGGGATAGACCAGATGAACTAGCCTTCGTTGGACGCGCGCAGTGGAAGATCAGTCAGCCCCCCATCCCTGAAGAGATCACGAGCAAGCTTGGAGGGAGCATTCTTAGTATCGCCACAATCTCAGAATGCACACAACTGAAGTTTTGCCAATGAGGAGGTGCTGTTGATGTCTGTGATGGAGCAAGCTGAAATTCAAGCCCTCTTGCCGCACCGGTATCCCTTTCTCCTGGTCGATCGAGTCCTGGAGTTGGTTCCTGACCAGCGGATCGTCGGGATCAAGAATGTGACGGTCAATGAGCCCTTCTTTCAAGGGCACTTCCCCGGGCGTCCAGTCATGCCAGGGGTCTTGATTCTTGAAGCGATGGCGCAAGTTGGTGCGATTTTGGCGTTCAAGTCGTTGGGCAATGTGGCGCGTCCCGTTGTCTATTTAACTGGTATCGACGGCGCGAAGTTTCGCAAGCCAGTTGTGCCTGGCGACCGATTGCGTTTTGAGATCGAGGTGGTGAAGAAGCGGGCGCCGTTCTGGAAGATGCAGGGCAAGGCCTTTGTCGAAAATGAGCTGGCCTGTGAAGCTGAAGTGACCGCGATGGTCACGGAAGAAAAGGCCGTGAAAGGTGATGCGTGATGCGTGACGAGTTTTGGCGGAACAGCGGTTATCCGGAGCCCATCACTGATCACCGATCACACATCACTGGAGGTTAAGCGTGAAGATTCATGCAAGCGCGATCGTCCACCCCAACGCACAGTTGGCCGCCGACGTCGTCGTGGGCCCTTTTTGTGTGGTTGGCGAACATGTCACGATCGGGTCTGGGACGCGGCTGGTGTCTCATGTCGCCGTCGATGGGTGGACGGAGATCGGTGCGAGGTGTGAACTGCATCCCTTCGTCTCAATCGGCGCCCCACCCCAACATCTCAACTATAAGGGCGAGCCGACCAAGGTGGTCATCGGCGATGACAATATTCTTCGGGAATATGTCACGGTCAACCGCGCGACGGTACAAGGCGGTGGGGCGACCACCATCGGCTCCAAGAACTTCTTGATGGCCTATGTGCACGTCGCCCATGATTGTCATCTCGGCAGCCATCTCATCCTGGCCAATGCCGCCAGTTTAGCCGGCCACATCACCATCGGCGACTATGCCATCATCGGGGGACTGACCGGTATCCATCAACACGTGCGGATCGGGTCGTATTCCATGGTCGGCGGTTGTTGCGCCATCGGGCAGGACCTCCCGCCGTTCATGCGGGCTGCGGGTGGCTATCGTGCGCGGATGTATGGCCTCAACTCGGTGGGGTTGCGCCGGCAGGGGTTTTCGACCGATCGGATCTCAGTACTGAAACGGGCATACGATATGCTTTTTCGCTCGGGGCATCGAACCGCTGAAGCGGCCAAGCTCGCTAAGATCGAGTTTGGAGACCAACCAGACGTCATGACGGTCTTGGGATTCCTGGAAGGGACGAAGCGCGGTATCTGCCGGTCGGTCGGCAAAGATCAAGAGGATGAGGAGTAAGCACCGTGGCAGCACTGCCTCATGTTACTGATGGCGAGCGGATGGGGCTGATTGCCGGCAACGGCCGGTTCCCGATCATCTTCGCCGATAATGCCAGGAAGCTTGGCTATCACGTGTCGGCTGTGGCGCATGAAGGCGAGACGGAGCCGGAGTTGGCTGGCCATGTTGATCGGATCCATTGGATCAAGATCGGTCAGCTCAACAAGCTGATCAAGGCGTTTAAGGAAGACGGCGTCCATCAGGCTGTGATGTTGGGCGGGATCAAGAAGACCCATATGTTTACCACCCTGCGGCCTGATTTCCGCGCCTTGGCGTTGGCGACGAGGTTGGCGCTCTGGAAAGACGACGATCTGTTGCGCGAAATCGCGAAGGAGCTCGAGCGAGAAGGGATTGCCATCTGTGAGTCGACGTTCGGACTTGAGGGGATTCTCGTGGAAGAAGGGCCGTTGACCGAGCGAATTCCATCGGAGAAAGAGTGGGAGGACATTCGCTACGGATGGGAAGTGGCGCATGACATTGGGCGTCTCGACATCGGGCAGTGTGTCGTGATCAAAGATCGCGTGGTCGTGGCCGTCGAGGCGGTCGAAGGCACCGACGGAGCCATTAAGCGCGGCGGCGATTTGGCCAAAGAGGGGGCGGTGGTGGTCAAGCGATCAAAGCCGCAGCAGGACTTGCGATTCGATCTTCCGGCCGTGGGACCTCGGACCATCGAGGTCATGGCATCGGTCAAGGCCTCCGTGTTGGCGATCGAAGCCGGTCGGACCATTCTGTTGGATCGCGAGATTATGTTGGAGAAGGCCCGGTCTGCCCGCATTGCCATTGTCGGGATCACGACACTCGAACCGAGCAAAAAATGAGCCTCGCAGTATGACATCGTTGAGGGCAGGCGTCATCGGCGTCGGACATCTCGGGCAGCACCATGCGCGCCTCTACGCCTCCTTGCCTGGGGCGCAGCTCGTTGGCGTGACGGATCAGTCGGTCGAGCGGGCGCAGACGGTCGCAGATCGGCATGGGGTGCGCGTCTTTCGTACGGCGGATGAATTGTTAGCGCACGTCGATGTCGTCAGTGTGGCGGTGCCCACGTCAGGTCACTACGCCGTCGCAAAAGCCTGTCTGCAGGCAGGCAAGCATGTTCTGGTCGAAAAGCCGATTGCCGTCACGCCCGCAGAAGCGCAGGAGTTGGTACAGCTGGCCAAGCAGCGGGGCTGTTGTTTACAGGTGGGTCACAGCGAACGGTTCAATCCGGTGATGGCGCTGATGCGTCCTCATATCGGGCGGCCGGTATTCATCGAATGTCACCGTCTCAGCAGCTTCAGTGAACGGGGGACGGACGTGGATGTGGTCTTGGACCTGATGATTCACGATTTGGATCTCGTGTTGTCCTTGAATCCTGGCCCTATTGAAGAGGTGCGTGCTGCGGGGGTGGCGGTGTTGTCCTCTTCGATCGATATTGCCAATGCCCGTATTCAGTTCCGGAGCGGCTGCGTGGCCAACTTGACCTCGAGCCGTGTGTCGACGAATAAGATGCGGCGATTGCGTCTCTTTCAACGAGACAGTTACCTCTCGATCGATTTCCAGACTCGTCTAGGCATGGTCTCCCGACGCAGCGCCAAGGCAGGGGAGAAGCCGACTGTCGAGATTGAACAGTTGCAGGGTGGAGATGCAGAACCCTTGAAGCTCCAACTGGCATCATTCCTTCACGCAGCCAGTACGGGCACGAGGCCGGTGGTGTCTGGTGAGGATGGCGCGGCGGCAGTGGCGGCAGCACATCAAGTGTTGCAGGCCATTGAGGCCTTTGCGGCTCGTCATGACGAAGGGGCTCACGGGATAGACGGTGTCGGCTCGTCTTCTTTGTCCCGTCTGTGACGATATGCGAATGTTGATCGTCACAGGCGAAGCCTCGGGTGATCTCCATGGGGCTCATTTAGCGAAAGCGATCATGGCGCTCGACCCGACGGCCGAGCTGGTCGGCATTGGTGGGGCGGCGATGCGCGCAGCAGGGGTGAGCCTCGTGCCGGGCGTTCCACAGTTGGACGTGATGGGATTGATCGGCCTGTCTGCCATTCGGGCCATGGTCCAGCGCGTGTTGGCGATCCGGCGAGTGCTGAAGTCAGAGGCCTGGGATCTCGTGGTGCTGATCGACAATCCGGGGTTGAACTTTCATTTTGCCCGGGTGGCCAAGGCCGCTGGCCGGCGTGTGATGTACTATATCGCGCCCCAAGTATGGGCCTGGCGTCCTGGTCGTATGAAGTGGATTCAGCGCCGGGTCGATCATGTCGTCGTCATTCTCCCGTTCGAGCCGGAGCTCTATCGCCGGGCAGGTGTGCGTTGTACGTTCGTTGGCCATCCTCTGCTTGATGCGGTGGCGCCGCAGTATGATCGTGCCACGCTTCGCAGGAAGTTCGATCTGGACGAGTCGGCCCGCGTTGTTGGATTGTTGCCGGGGAGTCGAGTGCGCGAAGTCGAGATGCTGCTGCCGGTGCTTCTCGATGCAGCGGCGCAACTGCATGCTGCAGAACCGGGGATGCAATTTATCCTGGCGCAGGCCTCTTCAATTCACGATCATCTGATTCAGTCCTTGATACAGCAGAGCCCTGTGCCGGTCCGCGTCGCATACGATCAGGCGAGTGAGGTGATGGCCCTATCCGATGTGTTGTTGATCGCATCGGGGACCGCAACGCTGCAGGCGGCGGTGGTGGGGACTCCCATGGTGTTGCTGTACAAGACCACGCCGGTGACCTATCGCCTGGCACGTTGGCTGATCAATGTGAAATGGATCGGACTCGTCAATCTGGTGGCAGGCCGATCGGTCGTACCGGAACTGATTCAGAATGAGGCGACGGCCGAGCGGTTGTGTCAGGAAGTGCTCCACCTCTTGTGCGATCCCGTGGCATATAATGAGATGAAAGAAGGGCTGCGACAGGTTCGGCAATCATTGGGGGAACCCGGTGCCTCCCGCCGAGCCGCAGAGGTGGCATTGTCTGAATGTCGACGCTAGATCGCTTGATACGACTGTTTCGTTATCTGAAGCCCTATCGGGTTCGCTTGGGTGCGGCCTTCGCCTGTTCAGGGCTGGTGGCGGCCTTCTCCGGTGCCTATGCCTGGCTCGTCAAGCCGGTCCTCGACGAGATCTTCATCAATAAGAACGAAAGTCTTCTGTTGGTCCTTCCTCTTGCGCTCTTCACCGTGTCGGTGCTGAAGAGCGCCTTCAACTACGGGCAAAACTATCTCATGAACTATGTCGGGAATCAGGTGATCACCGATATCCGACAGGAGTTATTCGGGAAGCTTATTCGGCTGCCCATTCCCTACCACGATGTGAATACGTCGGGGCGGCTGGTGTCCCGTGTGGTGAACGACGTTTCGTTGATGGCCAACGCGGTGGCAGGCGTCCTGAAGGATATTTTCCAGCAGGGCCTTACGTTTCTCGCCATGATGGGCGTCATCTTCTATCAGAACTGGCGGCTGGCCGGCCTCTCGGTGATTGTTATTCCCTTAGCCGTATTCACGATGGTGCGGATGGGGAAACGGTTGCGGGCGTTGGCGGCCAGCGGCCAGGAGCGGATGGGGGATATGGCCTCGACCCTTCAGGAAACGTTATCCGGTATCCGTATGGTGAAGGCCTATGGGCGGGAAGAGACCGAGGAGACGAGATTCCAACTGAGCAACCGCGCCTTCCTGAGTACGACGATGAAGGCGATCCAAGTCTCGTCCCTCGGGTCGTCGCATATGGAAGTGATCGGTGTGGTGGGGGTCGCGTCGATTATCTGGTATGGCGGCTTTCTCGTGATCAATGGCTCCATGACGCCGGGTGAGTTCTTCTCCTTTCTGACGGCGATGTTCATGGCCTATACCCCGCTTCGCCGGTTGTCCGGTTCCAATAATTCCATTCAGCAGGCCTTGGCCGCGGCCGAACGAGTATTTAGCGTGCTGGATCTCCAGACCGAGCAGGATGCGGAGCGGGGCCGGTTGGAGTTGCCGCGGGTGGCGCAGGCGGTGACGTTTGAAGACGTGACGTTTCTGTATGAGAGCCAGGCCGTGCCGGCGCTGAATGACATCAATCTGACGATTCGCGCCGGAGAAATGGTGGCGCTTGTAGGCAGCAGTGGCAGTGGAAAGACGACCCTGGTCAATCTGATTCCGCGTTTTTACGAACCGACGGCCGGTCGTGTGCTCATCGACGGAGTCGATATTCAGTCCTACAGCTTGCGCTCGCTGCGTTCGCAGATGGGGATGGTGTCACAAGATGTCGTGTTGTTCGACGACAGCATTCGCAACAACATCGCTTTTGGGCGGCAGGATGCGACCGATGAAGAAATTGTGCAGGCGGCGCGATCGGCCTATGCCCATGATTTTGTCGAACGTCTTCCGCAGGGATATCAGACGGTGGTAGGAGAGAAAGGGGTGAAGCTTTCAGGCGGCGAACGGCAGCGTTTGGCCATCGCCCGCGCAATTTTGCGCGACCCCCCCTTGCTCATTCTCGATGAAGCCACTTCGGCCTTGGACACCGAGTCCGAGCGGGTCGTCCAGTTGGCGCTTACCAATTTGATGAAAAATCGGACGACGGTCGTGGTCGCCCATCGGCTGTCCACGATTCAGCGGGCCGATCGGATCATGGTCTTGGCCAAGGGCTCGATCGTCGAAGTCGGCACGCACGACGAACTGCTTCGGCGCGGAGGCCAATACCAGCGGCTCCATGCCATGCAGTTCCAGGATGTGCCAGATGCGTAAGGTAGATGTGATGTGTGATCGGCGATGAGTGATGCGCGTAGAACTGGAGCAGGCGTGAAGAAACGAATTGAGACATGGGTAAAGCTCTCGCTGCTCCCTCCAGTCGGGGCGTCAATCATTCGAGGACTGACAGGGTCGATGAAGATGGACTCGCAGGGCCACGAGCAGGTGGATGCCTTGTATCGTGAGGGGCGGCATATCATTCTTGCGTTTTGGCATGCGCAGCAGCTCATGGTCCCGATAGGCTATCGGGGAACAGGGGCGAACGTATTGATCAGCCAGCATCAGGATGGTGAGATCATCGCACGCATCATCTCTCGATTTGGGCATCGGGCGGTGCGTGGATCGAGCACCAGGGGTGGGGCGCTGGCGTTACGAGAATTGATTCGCCTCGGACGATCCGGTGCGGATCTTGTTGTGACTCCCGACGGTCCTAAGGGGCCTCGTCAGGTGGCCAAGCTCGGAGTGGTGCAGTTGGCGAAGGCCACCGGGCTTCCGATTGTGCCGTTGGCCTTTAGCTGCTCAAAAAAAAACTCTTCGCGAGCTGGGATCGGTTCATGGTCCCATTCCCATGGTCTCGGGGCCTCTATCTCTGGGGCGCCCCCATTTGGGTGCCGCGAGATTCAGATGAACAGGCGTTGGAAGCGGCACGCCTGGAGCTTGAGACAGTCTTGAATCGACTGACGGATCAGGCGGAAGAGGCTGTGAAGATCTAGCCTTCAGCTCTGCATGAGACTGTGCTGACTGCGAATGGCCGACTGCTGATAGCTCATCATATGTGGCGTCTCTTCTATAACATTGTGCTCCTGCTCGTATCGCCAGTCATCTTGGCGGTACTGCTGGCCAAGCAGCGATGCCGGCGTGGATTGCTCCAGCGGCTGGGATTACAAGATTGTCTGTCTGGTCTAGTTGGTCTTTCCGGTCTATCTCGTCGACCAGATAGACCAAACGAACTGGATAGACGGGACAGACAAGATGGACCAGATAGACCAGTCATCTGGGTCCATGCCGTTTCTCTCGGTGAAGTGGTGGCGGTGACACCGCTTGTTCAGGAACTACATCGCCGTCATCCGGAACATCGCATCGTGGTCTCGACGGTCACCGAGACGGGACGGGAGGCTGTCGAGCAACGGTTGGCCGCAGTCGCAGCGCATTGTTATGCGCCGCTCGATTTTCCCTGGGTGGTTTCCCGCTTCATCGAACGATTGCACCCCTGCCTCTATGTGTTCGTCGAGACCGAACTCTGGCCGAACCTCTTATGGCACCTGCGTCGGCGCGGGGTGCCAACGGCTCTTGTGAATGGCCGGCTCTCGACCAGGTCTTTTACTCGGCAGCAATGGGCGCCTGTGCGATCGTTCTATCGGACGATGTTGCGGGGGCTCAGCCTCTGTCTGATGCAATCGGACCGTGACGTCGACCGTATCATCGCACTGGGAGCAGAGGCCTCTCGGGTCAGGCGAACAGGGAATATCAAGTTCGATCAGCCGATACCTGCTGTGACAGAGGGTGGGGTGACGAGGGCTCGTCTTGGGCTTCAGGAGAAGGAACAGCTCTTGGTGGCGGGCAGTACCCATTCCGGGGAAGAAGAGATGCTCGTGGAATGTTATCGGGTGCTCGTGACACGTTATCCGTCAGCCGTCTTGCTCCTGGCTCCTCGACACATCGAACGAGCGGAGTCGGTGGAGGCGCTGGTACGGGCAAGCGGGCTTGCCGTGCAGCGAGGCAGTACGATCCAGCAGGCCAGCGGGTTGAAATCTGCCGGCCCGCGAGTGATCGTGCTCGATTCCCGTGGGGAATTGGCTGCGATCTACAGGGAAGCTGTCGTCGCGTTCGTCGGAGGCACACTCGTTCCGATCGGCGGGCACAATTTGCTGGAGCCGGCTCAGTGGGCGAAGCCGGTGTTGTTCGGTCCCTATACCGACCATTGTGCAGAAATTGCAGATTTCTTGATTCAGGCTGGAGGGGGCCGTCGGGTTCTCCAGGCGGAGGACCTCACTCAACAGGTCGTGGCCCTGTTCTCCGATGACGAGGGACGGAAGCGGATGGGCCAGTCAGCGCGTCAGGTGGTTGAGCAGAATCAGGGAGCCTTGCAACGGACCCTGGAGGCCATCGATCAGCTGCTGATACCGCAGCAAGGTTTGGGTGGGTCTCTTCGCACAGACCGGTCGCTCCCCCTCATGGCTGGGCGCTGAAAAATTGTTGAATCCTGGCACAAAGGTCAGATGGTGGCTGTTGTGGGCTGCAATCCCATACGGGGTCGTTGCACGGCTGCGCGCGCTCCTGTACTACTGGGGTTGTTTCGCTCAGCGGAGATTACCGGTTCCCGTGTTGAGTGTCGGGAATCTCACGCTGGGTGGGACGGGAAAAACGCCTGTGGCCATTATGCTTGCCGAATGGCTCTTGGCACAGGGGAAACGGGTGGCGATTCTTAGCCGGGGCTATCGGCGGACAAGTACAGATCCGTATCTGTTAGTGTCGAACGGCGAGCGCCTGCTGGTCGGCCCTGACGAGGCAGGCGATGAGCCATTCTTGATGGCGCAACGTTGTCCCAAGGCGATCGTGGCTGTTGGCGCCGATCGCTATGAGCTCGGGTGCTGGGTCTTGGATCGCTTTCCGATCGATTGCCTGATACTCGACGATGGGTTTCAGCACCTGGGACTCTATCGTGATGTGAATCTCCTGTTGGTCGATGCCACGGATGCGGAGGGACTCGCGGCCCTGGTGCCGGCCGGTCGACTCCGGGAGCCGCTTCAGGCGGCGGCGCGCGCGACGGCGATTGTGGTCACAAGAGCGGATGTGCCGTCGCGGGTGACAGAGGTGTGCCAGCGGCTGCGGGCAGCGATCGGCCCAATACCGGACCCGATCCAGGCGGTCTTTCGTCCAGAGAGTCTCTGGTCGGTGGTCAGCGGCGCATCGCAGGCGCTCTCCTGGTCCAAGGGAAAGACCGCGTTGCTCTGTAGCGGTGTGGGACATGCCGGATCCTTTCGTGCCCTCGTCGAGTCGATAGGGATCAAGGTTCTCGATGAAGTGGTGTATGTCGATCACCATGCCTATACGAGCCGGGATGTCGAGCGACTACGAGCGAGAGCGACAGCGCTTCAGGCTGAACTAGTTGTGACGACGGAGAAAGATGCTTGCAAGCTGGCTGCGCTGCTCCAACCCACCGATACCTGGTGGGCCGTCCGACTGACCACAGACGTG
>JANOMG010000084.1:0-17877 GCA_031420175.1 Nitrospira sp. | reverse complement strand
AGCCTCCTCTGATGAGGCAGGCGTTCCCGCAGGGCTCGGCTGAGGGGAGGCGGTTGACTTCTCGGTGTTCGATGACAGTGAGGCCCCCTGTGTGCTAGGTGGCTGCGGTGGGTTCGCAGGCTGTGAGGGGCTCCCTGTGATCGCAGTCGTGTGGGCAGCGACCATGTGCTCGGTCGTAGAGGGTGGCATATTGTGCGCTGAATCAGACGGATGCAGCCGGTCCGTAGGGTGGGCGGCATTGTTCGGTTGAAGTGCTTCCGTCGATGTGGTGACTTTTGCGGACGTCTCTTCAGGGTCTGTCTGCTCCTGTATGTCGGGTGACGGAGGTATCTCTCCAGAAGGCAGAGGCTCCAGATCGAGACCCTGGCTTGGGTCGATCTTCAGCTCTCGCACTCCGCATTGTCTGAGCAGCTGGATGTCTCCGGTATGGCGGATGAGGCGTGTATGAATAAGAAAAGGGGTTCGATACCAGGGCTGGTCCATTCCGACGATAAACATGCCAGGTTTGAGTTGGTCGATCGTAATCGTTTTCACTGGTTTCATGTACAAGGCCTATGGATGTGGAGTGCCGGATTGTCGGACCTGCCAATTGTGCGAACCGGGTCGTGAGCGCGAGAGCCCTGCCCATTGTGCTATCGGCATCCATTGAGCAGGACTTGATCTAACAGGATGCTGAAAAAGTCCGCCAGCGGCGTTCTTGCTTCCTCAGAGACTCAACGTACCGAAGCGTACGCCTCGCCTCTTCGCTCGCTGCGGCCTTGCTGGACGTCATTTTTGAGCATCCTGAGGCTATTCTTGCCCCTGCACCGCACGAAATATTCCAATCGTGTTGTTGCATACACCGAGTTTTTTCACAGCCTGCTCAGCGAAGAAAATTCCAGCTCAACGTACTATGGCGCAGGCCCATCTTGTTACCTCAAGATTCTGGCCTTGGCACCGATAGAGTTCATCAGAGCCCGTTGCTCTTCGATGAGACGAGGTGTCTCCGCTGTCCCGCATCCTCAAGAGGACTATGCGAAAACGGATATCCATTGAT
Organism: Nitrospira sp.; assembly: GCA_031420175.1. Classification (GTDB taxonomy): domain Bacteria; phylum Nitrospirota; class Nitrospiria; order Nitrospirales; family Nitrospiraceae; genus Palsa-1315. The sequence goes on along the minus strand of JANOMG010000084.1, from coordinate 16,841 downwards.
CAGCTGAAAATCGGCATGAAGGTCGAGAAACTCGACCGTTCCTGGCTGGCGACGCCGTTCTTGCGTCATCGGTTTACGATCACGTCCTCGGATCAAATTGCCAAACTGCATGCAAGTGGCGTCCAGCAACTCGATGTCGAGACGGACGATGCTGGCCCAGAGCCCAGCTCGATTGTCCCAGCGATGACAGCTGAGGCTGAAATCATACCGCCGATCGCGCCGCCTCTGGAGCCAGAACCATCGACCGTCCCCTTCGCCGAGGAGTTACCTGCCGCCAAACAGGCCTACAGCGCGGCGAAAATAATCATTCAGCAATCGATGGACGATGTGCGTATGGGCCGTGCTCTGAATATGGAGGCGGTCAGTGAAGTGGTCGGAAGTATGGCCGACAGTATCCTACGTAGCCCTGACGCCCTCACCAGTCTGAGTCGCCTCAAACAGTTCGATGAGTACACCTTCTTCCATTCCGTCAACACCTCCATCCTGGCCCTCTCGGTCGGAAAGCATCTCGGGTATGGCCGTGAGTCGCTACTTCAACTGGGAACCGGCATGTTGTTGCACGACATTGGCAAAACGCAGATCCCGCTCGAGATATTGAATAAGCCCGGACGCTACGAGGCCGGCGAGTTTGAGATCATGAAGCATCATGTGCTGCGTGGGGCAGAGATCCTGTCGAATACCACCGGCCTGAGCGATGTCTTCCTGAAACCCACCCTGGAGCATCATGAGCGCGTGGATGGGACCGGGTATCCTCATCGGCGGGCCAAAACAGACCTTAGCCAATTTGGCCTCATTGCCGCTATCGTGGACATCTACGATGCCGTGACGAGCGATCGCTGCTATCACAAAGGGAAAACGCCGCACGATACGCTGCAGCTGCTCTATCAATTGGGGACGAAAGGTCATGTAGATGGCGCGCTGGTTCAGCAGTTCGTCCAGGTCGTGGGGGTCTATCCCGTCGGATCCTGCGTCTCGCTCAGCACAGGAGAAACGGCGATCGTGAAGCAAGTCAATCACCACGATCCCCTTCAACCGGTAGTCCTGTTAGTCACGGATGAAGCCGGACACCGGCGATCTTCTGCTCTCGACCTCGACCTGTCCGCGCAGTCTCGACAACCGAAACGGGCGATCGCGTTAATCCTCGATCCATCCACAGTGGGGATCGATCCCCGCCAATATCTTGACAAGGAACCCACATGACGGAACCGGAATATGCCCCCTCACGTTCGTCGATTCTCATGGTCGGATTACCCCTCCAATTGGTGATCGGGTCTGGCCAAGGGAAAGTCAACTGCGGATCCACATTGCTGGGCTGGAAAGAGCGGGCCTGGCTGATTTGCGAATGGCCGTTTCATTTCGGGCAAGCCGTTCCCTGCGAACCGGGCACAAGGTGTCTCGTGCGGTATCTGGTAGATGGCAAGCTGATTGGCTACGAAAGCGAGGTTCGCACCACCCAGACCTCTCCAGTGCCACTCCTGTATCTTGCGTTCCCCCAAACCGTGGAAGAAATCCACCTTCGTAAGTCTGTGCGCGTCCCCAGTAACGAGCCGCTCCTCCTGATCCGTGTCGATGGTGGGGGGATGGTCTATGCCGATTCAACCGGAAACTCGACGATGGGCGGCCTCGTACAGGACCTCAGTATGTCCGGCTGTCGGGTGGTCTTTCAGAATCCGCACCCCAACTTGCAGCCGGGTTCGAGCGTCCAGCTGGAATTCGAGTTGATCGGCATCGGACATGTGAGTCAACTCAGCGGCGTAATTAAGAACGTGACCGAACAGGGGAATACCAAATCCATTGGCATCGAGTTTCGCTTCGATGGGAAGGAATGCATCGAGTATCGCGGATGGGGAGGCAGTGTACAGAAAGCCATCGAGTATGCGGTACTGCAAAAGGATCATCTGCTCGGCGTGGCGCCAGGTCCGGTATCGTTTGAATCGCCCTAACCAGAGTGCAATTGGGTCATAGACGATGCCCGATAGGCCCTGCGTCATGCGCGGTCTTCCCATGCGTCAGATTTGACGGAGTCGTCCTTCTCCCCCTGTGCCTCCAATCCCATCCAGGAATCATCTTGCCACTCCACCGGTAACTATTGCCTAGCGCGAGAGGCTGATAGCCGGTTATTCAACACAAAAGCCCACAATATCCAGGCACTCCTAGGATATGTCCTGCGGCACGCGAATTGAATTCCTCGTTCATGTCTCCGGACTTTACGTATCCATAGTCATGGTGGGCGCTCAAGTTTTGATCCGGCTTGTCGATAGAGTAATCACTCACTGTATGAATGGTGCACGTTGGCAAACACCGTAGAGAGATTTTACAGACCCACCCCCGCGAGGCGAGAACTGTTGGCCTTATGGTCATTGGTGGAAACCGAGCAGATCAGCCAGCAGGAACTGGGCAGACAAATTGGCGTCAGTAGTGCCATGGCGCATAACTACGTACAGGCCTTAGTGGACCATGGCTATGTCATGACGAGCGGTGAGACGAATCGAAGCATGCGATACCTCGTAACGGCCACTGGCCGCACACGTTTAGCGACGTTGATGCGGGAGTATGCGAGTGAGATTGCGCGCATGTACTCGATCGCCAAGACTGAAGTCGAAAAGCGACTCCACCAACTGTGGAATGAAGGGATCCAGGAGGTCGTGGTCTTCGGGGCTGCGGAGACAGGGGAGTTAATCTATAGCGCCGTGAAATCCACGCCCATGCGTATTGTCGGCTGGGTCGATAACGATGTCGCCAAACATCAGCAACGATTCGGAGATCTGACCGTATGCCCACCCGACACCATTGAATCATGCCGCCCGGACGCGGTGCTCATTGCGTCATCCGGCCAGACGGACGCCATCCATTGGCAGCTTCGTCATCTGTCGAAGAAGGGGATTGCCGTTGTCACCCTCTAGCACGATGCTGAAAAAGTCCGCCAGCGGCGTTCTCGCGTCGTTCAGACCCTCAACGTACCCCCGAGGGTACGCCTCGGTCCTTCACTCGCTACGGCCTTGCTGGACGAACGTTTTGAGCATCTTGCGTGGCTCTGCCCAGTTGTCCGAGACCTGCGGCCCGATAGATTTGGCACAGGGAGGGACCGGCGTTCAGCAATCTGCCCTATCACCCACGAAACTATATCGAGCGGGGATCATCGGATTGGGGCAGATCGGCAATTTGTTCGATGAGGATCCCAAGCGCAAGGAGATCTGGACCCATGCGGGAGCCTACTTGGCGTTACCGGATGTCGTGCTGGCGGCAGGCGCCGACTCGGATGCCGGGCGACGGAACAGCTTTCTCAAACGGAGTGAAGGCGCCACGGCCTATCGTGAATATCGGGACATGTTTGGAGCGGAGCGGTTGGATGTCGTGAGTGTTTGTACCCCGACTGCGCTGCATCACGAGATGGTCCTTGCTGCGGCGGATGCCGGCGTCCGCGCGATCTTCTGTGAAAAGCCGCTCGCTTCGACGCCGGAACAGGCTGCGGAGATGGTCGAGGTCTGCCAATCCGCCGGGGTGTTGTTGGCCGTCAACCATACGAGGCGTTGGGAGCCGATCTATGTGCAAGCGAAACAGCTGGTCCAGGATGGTGCGATCGGCCGCCTCGAAGCGATCGTTGGCTACTACCCGGGGAAAGTCTTCACCATGGGCACACACCTTTTTGATCTCATGCGGTTTTTCGGTGGGGACGTGCAATGGGTCTGTGGCCAGTCGCCGGATCCACAAATCACCTCAGACGAAGAGGGAAGCCTGTCCGGACAAGTGCAGTTCCGTTCCGGTGCCACGGGATGCATCGTCTCAGGCTGGGACCGGACCAACCATGTATTTGAGCTGGATCTCGTCGGCAGCGCCGGACGATTGCGCCTGTCCGGAGACGGAGCGGCGATGGATCTCTGCCGATTCAAGGAGAGTCCTCGATATTCCGGTTATCGAGAGCTTGCGCCAGAGGAGGCGACTGGACGGGTCAGCCGTGACGGACAACCTCTCGTGAGCCGGCTTGTGACCGCGATGCGCGACGTCATCGACTGTATCGGCAATGGGAAATTACCGGCATGCAGCGGGCCGGACGGCCTTGCGGCAGTGGATATTGCCTGTGCGCTCCGCGAGTCGGTGGCACATGGCAACAGCCGAGTGGAGTTGCCTCTCGTGAGCTCAGTATCGACCTGTCGAACGTAAGGAGGAGACACACGTGAAGAGTACAGCAATCGCCACCAAGTTAGCGCTCCTGGGAGGGACGCCGGTCCGCAGCAAGCCCTTTCCTCCATACCCCACCATCGGAGATGAGGAAAAAAAGGCGGTGATGGAGGTCATGGATTCAGGACACCTTTCGAGCTTCTCCGCCAGCCGGCAGGGATTCTTGGGCGGTGAACGGGTGCAAGCCTTCGAAGCGGCCTTCGCGGCCTATCATGCGATGTCATTTGGCGTAGCCTTCAATTCGGCGACATCCGGTCTGCATGCCGCCGTCGCGGCCTGTGGCGCTGGTCCCGGCGATGAAGTCATCGTGCCGCCCTATACCTTTACCGCCACCGCCACGGCCGTCTTGCACCACAATGCCATTCCCGTGTTTGCCGACGTCGATCCAGTCACGTTTTGCATGGACCCCCGCTCGTTCGAAGCGGCGATCACGCCGCGCACGAAAGCCGTCATTCCCGTACATCTGCTCGGCCATCCGGCGGAGATGGACCAGATCATGGCGATCGCGCGCACGCACAAGCTGAAAGTGATCGAGGATTGTGCGCAGGCGCCCGGGGCGAAGTATAAGGGCCACCTGGTCGGCACCATGGGGGATTGCGCGGTGTTCAGCTTTCAGGAAAGCAAGAACATGATGACCGGTGAAGGCGGGATGCTCATGACGAACGATCCTGAATTGGCCGAACAGTCGCGCATGGTGCGGAACCATGGAGAGACCGTGATTGCAGGGGAGGCCCGCAAATATCTGGCGCAGACGATCGGTTGGAATTATCGGATGACTGAAATCGAGGCGGCGATCGGACTGGTTCAGTTGAAGAAGCTTGATGGCCTGAACGACCATCGACGGATGTTGGCCCGCTATCTGCTCGATCGGCTTCCGTCTGTGCCGGGCCTTCGATATCCGGTCGAACCATCACAGACCCATCACGTCTATCACGTGTTCGGCATGACCTACGATGAGAAGCGGATCGGCATTCCCCGACAGCGATTTATCCAGGCGCTCGTGGCCGAAGGCATTCCTGCCGGGTCCGGTTATCCCAGGCCGCTCTATCACAATCCGTTGTTCCAAGAGCAGATGGCCTACGGCAAACAGGGCTGCCCCTTCACCTGCCATCTCTATCAAGGGACTGTGTCGTATGCCAAGGGGCTCTGCCCCGTCGCCGAAGACCTCTGTGCCCAATCGGCGCTCTGGACCTTCGTCGTTCGTCCGCCCGCGACGACCGCGGACATGGACGATATCATCCATGCGTTTGAGAAAGTGGTCGAATCCATCCCCGAACTGAAGGAGCAGAGCCATGAAGCGACGATCTAGCGAATCGCAGGGAGTGATCGGTGTCATTCATGCGCGAGGAGGTTCCAAACGCATTCCCCTGAAGAACATCAAGATGCTCGCCGGGCGTCCACTGATTTCTTACATGGTGGAGGCCGCGGTCGAGAGCCGGTTGCTCGATCGTGTGATCGTCTCGACGGACCATCCGGAGATTGCGCGAATCGCGCGCGAGTACGGGGCGGAGGTCCCATTCATGCGGCCTGCCGATTTGTCGGAAGATGTGGCCTCCGAACTGGTGACACAACATGCCGTGCAGTTTGTCGAGGCGCAGGGCTACCAGGTCAAGATCGCGTTGACAATGCAGCCGACCACGCCGTTCTGCACGAGCGAGGATATCGACGCCTGTATCGCCAAGATGCTGGAGACGGATCTGGACACGGTCCTGACGGTCTGTGAGGTGCATGAACGGCCTGAATGGATGTACCGCCTCAACGGCGTGCTGGCCGTGCCATTCACCGGCACACTGGTTCAGGGCGATGCCGGGATCAGTCAAAAACTGCCGAAGCTCTACATTCCGAATGGAGCGGTTTGGGCGACCAGACGAGCGGTCCTGATGGAGCACAATCTCATTACCGGGCCGCACAGCGGGATGGTGATCATGTCGCGGGAGCGGTCGGTCGATATCGATGAACCGGTGGATTTTGTGACAGCAGAAGCCATGGCAAACGAACTGATGAAAGTGAGGGCCTGAATCATGGCGAAATTGATTGGCAACTATACCGTACCGGGACAGACCGCAGAGAACGCGAAGCCGGGTCACGCGGATGCGACCGAGCGTGAGAAGGCCGAAGGCGCACATCAGGCCCAGGTGTCCGAGTTCGAGCGCCGCGCCATGGGGAAACTCGGCGGCAGCATCGCCTTCGTCATGAAGGGCAAGAACGTGCTCTGGACAGGGGACAAGGCGGCAAGCCCAAGCAAGGGGACCGGCAATGAAAAGTAGTCTGGATCGAGCCTGCATGGACCTGGTCGCCCAAGCGACCTTTCAGAAGACGGCGGAGATCGGCTTTGCGCATGCGAAGCAGAATCTGCCCTACATGAGACAGACGGTCTTGGACTTGCCGCGCACCAGTCCTGAGAAAGGCACCTCCGCGATCAGCATGGCGGCAGGACCGAGTCTGCATCGGCGCGAAACGATCCAGAAGATTAAGCAGCTCAACTACCGCGGCACGCTGGTCGTCGCCGATGGGGCGATGGGGCATTGCCTCCGAAATGGAGTGATCCCAGATTATGTCGTCTGCGTCGATCCGCACCCGACCTGGATCATCCGTTGGTTCGGAGATCCGGATCTGGCCAAGAGGGCGGACGACGATTACTTCCGCCGACAGGATCTGGATCCCGCGCTGAACACCAAAGAACGGGAGCGCAACGACGAATTGATCCGTCTGGTCAATGAGCATGGTCACAAGATCAAGGTCATCATGGCGACCTGTGTGGCGCCGAATGTGGTGGCCCGCTGCCGCGAAGCCGGTATGCCGCTCTATTGGTGGAATCCGATCTGCGACGACTACGATGCGCCGAACAGCCATACCAGGCGTCTCTACGATTTGACCGGCATGCCCTGCATGGTGACCGGTGGCAACGGCGGGGCCTCAGCATGGATTTTTGCAAACGCGATATTGGAGAAGTCGCCCGTGGCCTTCGTCGGCATGGATCTCGGCTATGCCCCCGGTACGCCGCTGTCCAAGACCCAGTACTACCATGAGTTGATCAAGTTCTATCCGGAGGATCGCCTGAGCGAAGCCTACATCGAGATCCATAATCCCTACCTCAACGAAACCTGGTACACCGACCCGACCTACTACTGGTATCGGCAATGTTTCCTGGATGTGGTGAAGCAATCGGGATGGACCGCCTACAACTGTACGGAAGGCGGCACGTTGATCGGCGAAGGCATCGAATGGATGGCGCTGGATCAGTTCATCAAGGAACAGCAGGGAAGCTGTCAGCTCTCAGCCGTCAGCTAACACAAGGCTGAAGGCTGGAGGCGAAAGCGAAGGAGAGAGATATGGCCAAAGTTCTGATTATCAATCCCGTGATTCGAGCCGAAGACGATCCCCGGCATGTGCCGTATGGATTAGCATTGATTGCCGCAGTTGCAAATCGGGAAGGGCATGAGATCCAAGTGTTCGACGCGAACGGCTGGCGCCCGACCGACGAGGAGCTGATCGATGCCATTAAAGCGGATGCCTGGGATGTGATTGCCACCGGCGGCATCACGACCGCGTATGGATACATGAAGAAGAGCGTGCAGTTCGCCAGGCAGTACGCACCCGATGCACTCATCATGATGGGCGGCGGCGCCTTGACCGCCATGCCACGGGACATCATGGGCTTCTGCCCTGAAATCGATATCGGCGGTGTCGGGGAGGGCGTGATCACATTCCCGGAGGTTTTGAAGAAGATCGACGAAGGCCGGGACCGGACGAGCGATTGGTCAGACGTCCAAGGCATTATCTGGCGTAATACGAAGGGCGACATCAAGCTCAATGAGGAACGGCCGCTGCTCCAGGATATCGATAGCTTGCCGTTTCCGATGTACGAATTGTTTCCCCTCGACATCTACTTCAAGAACTCCTGCATTCTCTTGTCGGAAGAAGCCATGTTGGCGAAGCGGCGATTGGACATCAATATGTCCTACGGTTGCTCCCTCATCTGCAAGTTCTGCTTTCATCTGGGGCTGACCGGCGACATGAAATATACGGATCAGGAGCAGTCGGACGGCGGCGACGTGGTCTTCAACAACGACCGCAATATCCGCTGGCATAGCCCGGAGTTCGTGGTCCGGCAAGTGAAGTATATGAAGGACCGGTTCAACGTCGATTTCGTCTCGTTCCTCGACGAGAACCTCATGACCATGCATGTGTCGACGAAAAAAAAGTGGCTCTTCGAGATCTGCGACCTTTGGATCAAGGCCGGTCTCCAGCCTACCTGTGTGAGGGATGGCGTGCCCCATGATCCCAAGACCTGCGACGGCGTCCATTGGGGCGGGACCAGCCATGCGACGCTGGCCTATCCGGAAGTGCTGCAGGCCATGCACAAGGCCGGCTGTACCTATCTCGATTACGGCCTGGAGTCCTTTTCAGACCGCGTGCTCAAGACGATCGGCAAGGGTGCGACGGTCAAGACGAATGAACGCTGTTTGAAGATTACGATGGAAGCCGGCATCAGACCGATTCCCAACCAGATCGTCGGCTTCCCCGACGAGTTCTTCGACAGCCTCTACGACAACATGGCCTTCTGGGACCGGATCGGCATCATGGTCAAGCCGTTCTTTGCCACGCCCTATCCTGGGTCCGAGTGGTACTACACCTACAAGGACCGGATCTTGGAACAGTACGGCGGCAATTTGGAGGCCTTCATCCTCGATGTCGGGGATGCCACGAAGATTACGGCGGTCATCTGCCACAACTTCAACGCCGTCGAGTTACTCGGGCTTCGTGAATTAATGCTTCAGCACGACGTCAAGCGAATCAAAGAGTACGAGACCTACTGGCGCTCCATCCATGGCGAACCGAAGTTTGCCAAGGAAGTGCTGGCAGCCAAGGCGAAAATGGAAACCGCCCCACAGCTAGTGCAACTGGTGCAGCGGGAGCGGAAATTGGTCACGGCGGCTTAGCAGTCGTGAAGCGTGAAACGGAAGTGATCTGTCGATCTGATGATCTGATGAACTGATGAATGTCCTGAATTTCCAATAAATCAACAGATCAACAGAATCCTGAATTGTTTCACGAACGACGGTTTTCTCGTAGGAGGCACATATGGCATCCTCATGCGGTACCAAATTGCAGAGCATCAGAATCGATGGCCGTGACGTCGGAGACGGCCAGCCGCCTTTCGTCATTGCCGAAGTCGGCATCAATCATAACGGGGACGTGAACCTGGCCAAGCAGATGGTGCATGCGGCGAAAGAGGCCGGGGCTCACTGCATCAAGTTTCAAACGCATCTCACCGGCAAGGAGATGATTCACACGCAGATGACGCCTGGCGCCATCAGCAAGGAACCGCTCTGGGACATCATCACGCGGTGCGAATTGACTGCTGGAGAAGAACGGGCGGTGAAGCGGCTCTGCGACGAGGTAGGGATCCTGTTCCTGTCGACTCCATTTTCACGGGAGGCGGCAGATCAACTGGAAGAATTAGGGATTCCGGCCTACAAAATTGGCTCAGGCGAGATCACGAATCTTCCGCTCATCGAACATGTCGCAAAGAAGGGGCTGCCGATGATCGTCTCGACCGGCATGACCGAGCTGGATGAGATTGCAGAGACGGTGAATCTCATCGAGCGCTACGACGTGCCGTTGATCCTGCTGCAATGTACCTCCACCTATCCGACGGCGTATGCGGATGTGAAGTTGGGGGCCATCCAGGTGTTGCGAGAACGATTCGGCGTGCCGGTCGGCCTATCCGATCACTCAGTCGGTATCTATACCGCGCTCGGCGCGGTGGCGAAAGGCGCCTGCGTGCTGGAGAAACATTTCACGACCAGCCGTCAGTTGCCGGGGCCGGATCAGGGCCTCTCTCTCGAACCGCACGAACTGAGAGAACTCGTGAAGGGCGCGGACGCCATCTATCAGGCTCTCGGCGCAGAGAAAGCCATCTTGGGCAAGGAGCGGCCGGTGTTGGGATTCGCCCGTGCCTCTGTCGTCGTCATCAAACCAGTAGCAGCCGGGGACCGGTTCACCGATGACAATCTCTGGGTCAAGCGTCCGGCCGACGGCGAGATTCCCGCTCGGGAATACAAGAAGCTGCTCGGACGGATTGCCAAGGTGTCGATGCAGCCGGATCACCAAATCAAGTGGAGCGAGGTTGCTTGATGGAGACTGATGATCTTCTGTGCTCGCGCAACGCGCGCCCTGAGAAGGGCCTAGTTGGACGCGCGCAGTGGAAGATCAATCAGCCCCCATCTCTAGATGTGAGAGTGAGAAGAGCGGAAGGGAGAAGCCCCGAGTATGCGTACCATTGCGATTGTCACTGAACGACGCGCGGACTATAGCCGGTTCAAGCCGATTCTTGAATTGATCCGGGAGGACCCTGATCTCGATTACAAGCTCATCGTGACCGGCATTTCCCTGATGGCGGAGCATGGCCGCGACATCGACGTGATCAAGCGGGATGGGTTTACGATTGAAGCCACATTGCCCATGTTTGTGAACCAAGCGCCGGACACTGGTGCTGAGATGACCAGGGCCATCGGACGGGTACTTCCAGGGCTGGTCGATCTGTTCGAGCGTCTTCGCCCGGACATCATTCTGTCGGGATTCGATATCGGAGCCAATTTTGCCGCAACCGTGGCCAGCGCGCACATGAACATCCCGGTGGCCCATATTCAAGGCGGAGAAGTCACGGGCAGCATCGACGAGTCGCTTCGCCATGCGATGTCGAAATTCGCCCATCTGCACTTTCCCGCCACGGAAGACGCGGCTCAGCGCTTGATTCGTATGGGAGAACATCCGAAATCTGTCTTCGTCGTCGGCTGTCCTTCATTGGATGTGGTGCTGCACACGCCCGTCGTCTCCAAGTCCGAGGTGCTGGCGGCGCATGGCCTCGATCCTGAACAGCCTTATGTCGTCATTCTGCAGCATCCGGTCACGACGGAAGTCATGCAGGCGGGAGCGCAAATCCAGGAGACCCTGGCTGCCGTTCAAGAGATGCGGATCCAAGGCGTGCTCATCTATCCGAATAACGATGCTGGCGCACAACAGATCATCCAGCACATCAAGCAGAGCCGCATCGCCGTCGTGCGCAGTCTGCCTCCTGAAGGGTTCGTCAATCTTGTGCGGTATGCCGCGGCGCTCGTCGGCAACTCCAGCAGCGGCATCCATGAAACGGCCAGTCTGGGTGTGCCGACGGTGAACATCGGCAGCAGGCAGCAGGGGAGGGAACGGCCCTGTAACGTCTTGGATGCGGGCAATGACCGCGATGCCATTAAACAGGCGCTGGATGTGGCCCTCTACGACGAAGCCTTCAAGGCGAAAGTTGCGGAACGGGTGAATCCCTATGGCGATGGCCATTCTGCAGAACGCATCGTTCGTATTGTGAAGACCGTATCGCTGGACAACCTCATTCAGAAAAGGTTTTACGATGGCGAACCAGACCATAGCGGTGATCGGCGGGACCGGATTTATCGGCAGGCATGTGCTTGAGGCGCTGACCGCGCAGCCGGCCCGAGTGCTCGTGCATCGCACCCAGCCTTCGTGGTTGAGCGGTCTTCCGCATGTTGAATCGGTGCAGGGGGACATCTTCGATCCTGCGTCGCTCGATCGGTTGTTGCATGGCTGTGGGGTGATGATCAATCTGACCGGGCAAGTTGAGGGGCCGGTGGATCGGTACCTGGACGTCAACGTGAGAGGGACCCTCAATCTGGCGCAGGCCTGTCTTCGGCAGCGCGTGCCGCGCGTGATCCATGCCTCCTCGGCGCTCGTCTATGGCGATGTACTCAATGCCAGGGAAGAGAGTCCCTGTCACCCCTTCTCACCCTACGCCACCATGAAATGTGCGGCGGAAGATATCATCTGCTCGCTGCTCAGTCCGACGACAGCGGTGATGTGTTTCAGACTGTCGAACGTCTATGGCCCGGCTCAGACCAAGGGATTGATTCCCTATCTGTTGAACTGTATCCGCAGCCGGCAGCGTATCTCTATCGATGCCGATGGGGCGCAAACCAGAGACTTTGTGTATGTGAAGGACGCGGCCGCGGCGTTTATGAAAGCCCTGACGACGGCTAACTGGGTCGATCATGTCAACATCGGGTCCGGCGTTCCCACCAGCGTGATCACGCTCTTGCGCCACATTGAAGAAGTGCTGGAGCTTCCCGCGATCGGGCAATATTGCCCGGAACATACCGGCGGCGAACGGCGCAATACCGTGGCGATCGAACGAGCGGCATCTGTGCTGGGATGGCGGGCGACGACCACCTTAGACGAGGGCCTACGCGCGATCCTGCGTGCTCAGACGCTCACCGTTCATCATGAGGTAGCCGCATGAGGCAGTTCATCGAAGGCAAGACCATTCTCGTGACCGGGGGGACCGGTTCCATCGGGTCCGAGATCGTTCGACAACTCCTCTCCTATGATCCCAAGATGGTCCGGGTGCTGTCCCGCAGTGAGCACATGCAATATCAGTTGATTCAGGAACTGGGGCGTCTACCGAACCTCGTCTGTTTTATCGGAGATGTGCGGGACCCCGAACGATTGACCCGCGCGTCGGTCGAGGCTGACGTGATTTTTCACGTCGCCGCGATGAAACATGTGCCCCTGTGTGAGTTCAACGCCTTCGAAGCCATCGAGTCGAATGTGATCGGCGCGCAGAACGTCATCAACGCCGCCATCACGAACAAAGTGAAACAGGTCATTGCGATCAGCACGGACAAGGCCGTCAATCCGATGAACGTCATGGGCGCGACCAAACTGCTGGCGGAAAAACTGTTCACGAGCGCGCACCACTATGCCGGTGTCAGTGGCACCAAGTTCGCCTGCGTCCGGTTTGGCAACGTGTTGGGGTCGCGGGGCTCCGTCGTACCGGCCTGGATCGATCAGATCGTCAAAGGTCAGCCGGTGACGATTACCGATCCGGATATGACCCGCTTCTTCTTATCGATCCCGCAAGCCGTCAGCCTGGTCTTCAAGGCGATGAACCGCATGGTCGGAGGGGAGATCTTCATCTTGAAGATGCCGGTGTTGCGCATGGGGGATCTGGCGGAGGCGGTCATTCAGCATTTTTCGCCGGATCAGGGCATCGATCCCATGGCCGTCGAACGAAAGATTGTGGGGATCAGGCCGGGCGAGAAGATGTACGAACTCCTGATGACGGAAGACGAATCGTCCATTGCCTTGGAGGTGGACGAGATGTTCATCATCCCACCGCACATCGAAATTCCCCATCGAGGCCTGAAGCGCCGCACCTATGAAGGCGCCCAACCGGCCCCGACGGCAGGATACGACTCCCGGCGCGATCTGCCGCTGGGACGCCGGTCGATTCTCCAAATGTTGCAAGAGGTGTTTCCTGAACGTGTTCGGCGTCCGAGCCCCCATCGTGCGGCGCTGACAGCCTAGCCTGTCCGACTAAGGTAGATAGGCTGAAGGCTGTTAGTCTTCAGCCTGCTAGTGAAGGATTCGTTGCTGCGTGGATTCAAGGTCGTGAAAAACGAGATGGTACTGAATGGCATGATTCGTATTGTGCGAGATCATGTATAGCCTTCAGCCTGAACACCTGAGTCGTGACCATAGCCTTATCGAAAGGACCCCCCATGAGTTTCCTCGAACAGAATCTTGCCATCATGGACAGGCGCGATCCGGAATTGGCTGCAATCATGCGCAGTGACCTCGATTGCAGCCATATCGAGGTGCTCCCGTCTCAGCGGTCCGACGTTCCGACGGCTAGGGTGACGCTGCCATCCGGAGAGCAGGTCTTGCTCCACAACATCGAAGACCCGATCGGCAGTGCCGTCCGTTCGGCCGAAAAACACGACATGAACGCGGAGAATGGGTCGGTGGTGCTCGGATTCGGATTGGGATATCTGGCCAGAGAGTTGGCGAGGAAGGCGGAAGTGAAACATACAATGATCATCTGCGAAGCGGACCCGGCGATGCTGAAAACGGCGCTCACCCAGGTCGATTTGCATGAGGTCTTGGAATCCGACTATATCAAGATTTTGGTGGGGAGGCAGATTCCCTTGCAGGACTGGATCTATAGATTGGCGACCAAGTTCATGACGGCCAAAGTGGATGTCATCTCGTATGCCCCTTCCCTCCGCCTCAATCCGAAGGTCTATGGGGAACTGGAGGCCATTGCACAAAAGGAGTCGTTAGCTATTATTCTGAACCGGAACACGACTCTGAAGGCCGGTGCAAGAATGATGGAGAATGTGCTGTTGAACTTTCCCGATGTGTTGCGGTCGTCGGGCGTGAAACGCCTCGAAAATTTGTTTCAGGGAAGACCGGCGGTGCTGGTGGCGGCGGGGCCTTCGCTGGAGAAGAACGTGCACTTGCTTCGAGCGTTGCAGGGGCGCGCGGTGATCATTGCGGTCGATACGGCTTTGCGCCTGCTGCTCCCTCTCGGAATTAAGCCGGATCTTGTGACCACGATCGACTTCAATCAGATCAATTTCCAGAAGTTCGCCAATGTGCCGATCGACCCGGATATCTCCTTGGTCTATCACCCGGGTGGCTATTACGAAAGCATCCGAGCCTTTCAGGGGCCGAAGTTTACCTCCTCCCACGTGAGCAACCGCATACCCGCATGGCTTCTCCAGTATGTGGAGGATAAAGGGGCCCTCTCATCCGGTACGACGGTGGCACACATGTCATTTTTTCTCGCGAGGCATATGGGGTGCAACCCTATCGCGTTGATCGGACAGGATCTTGCCTTTCCCAAGAACCAAGTCCATGCGAGCGATCTCTCGCTGTGGCATATCGATACCGGCGATATGGACATGGTGGAAGATATCTTCGGTGAACCGGTCGGCAGCATGACCTCCTTCAAACATGCGATCTACCATTTCGAGAAAGCGTTTGCGGAGACCGAGGCGACAGTGATCGATGCCACCGAGGCAGGCGCGAAGAAGCAGGGAACCCGTCCCATGCGGCTACGAGAGGTTATCGACGAATACTGCAACATCCCGCCGATCGACATCAAGGGCATGCTGCGTGACGCGGGCAAGACGGTGGAAGCAGTGCGAACGGGCGATCTGCTTCGGGACATGGGCTTTATCAGCGCCGAACTCGATTGCATCAAAAAGGAATCGCGTGACGTGTTGGCGTTGGCTCGTAAACTGAAGAAAAAGATCGACAAGAGTGAGAGAGACGACGAGCAGTTCTGCCGGCTTTCCGAGAGAGCCGAGCGGCTGACGCAGCAAATGGACGGCCATGGGCGTGCGCTCTATCTCATGGGAGAACAGAATTACGCGCTGGAACTGTACATGATGCAGCATGCGGTAGCCAGGATCGACGAGATCGAGGGAGTGGATGAGAAGATTGTCCAACAAGTTGAACGGGCCGTTGTCTACTATCCCAGCGTGGCTCGCGCGGCAGAGAACTTCAAGAAACCGTTGGATCGGCTGATTGACCGATTACAACAAGCTCAGGAGTTGGAAGCGCAGCCGCTAGAAGTCGATGCGACGGCGGAAGATTGGTATCAGCGTGGGGTGGCCTACGGCAAGATCGAATATGGGCAAGAGGCGCTCCAGTCTGTTCAGGAGGCGTTGACTCATAAGCCAGATCACGTGCCGGCCTTAAAACTCGCAGCGCGTTTGTTTCTGGACGGGAATCGAACGGATGAGGCACTAGCCATGTTAGAGCGGTTGAGAGGACTCGTACGTACCGATCGAAAGCTAGAAGGGTTGCGGCAGGATGCGCAGGCGAAGCACCAGGCTTGGGAAATACGCACGGCCCGTTTGAAAGAAGAGTTCGACGGAAAGGTCCCTACAGAATCCCTCGAAGAAGCCGGGTGGTTTTATTACCGGACGAAGGATTACACCAGGGCGGTTTCCATCTTGGCTCAAGCGGCCTTGCAGCATCCCACTGCAGAAACCTATGCGAAGCTAGGCCATGCCAAACTGAAGCTGGAACAGCGAGACGGCGCGGTTGAAGCCTGGGAGCAGGCGTTGGCGCTCGATCAGACTCGTGCCGATTTATACAAGGCAATTGGGGACTTGGCGTTGGAACAAGGGTCTGAGGAACAAGCCGAAACATTCCTCCAAGAAGCCTGCCGATTGGAAGAGGACGATCTCGACGCCTTTGAAAAACTGGCGCGTCTCTATCTCAAGCGCGGAGCCTACATGGAAGCGGGACTCTGTTACGAGAACATGCTCCGCTTGGTGCCCAATCGGACTGATCTGATGTTGCAGATCGCGGCCCTCTACCAACGCCAGGTCTCGATGGCGACAACGCAATGAAGAAGGGGCAGAGGCCTGAGGCGAGAGGCGAGGGGGACAGCCGGAAGGCTCTTGCCCTTCGCCCCGTGCCTCTCGCCATCACTGATAGATTCGTCGTGTACAAAGGCCTTCAAGATGAGGCCTTGTTTCCGGGCCTCACTCGTGCCGCGAACGGGGACCTGCTCGTCAGTTTTTGCACCCGGTTCGATTGTCAGCCTGGCGGTGAGGCGTTTCTTCTTCGCTCCATGGACGAGGGCAGAACATGGGAGAGCCCTGTCCCACTGGTGTGTTCCAAGAAATCTGATGGCTGTATCAACCTGTCGGTGGG
The DNA here is from genome assembly GCA_031420175.1 of Nitrospira sp. Taxonomy (GTDB): domain Bacteria; phylum Nitrospirota; class Nitrospiria; order Nitrospirales; family Nitrospiraceae; genus Palsa-1315. Next base: position 137 of record JANOMG010000084.1, on the reverse strand, counting down.
CCTGACCATGCTGAAAGATGGCACGATTCTCTATCCCTGCTGCGACACCAAGATTACGCGCAAGTGGGATCAGCATGAAGCCGATCTATTGATTCTGCGTTCCCATGACCATGGGGCCACATGGTCCGATCCGACCC
>JANOMG010000083.1:0-1897 GCA_031420175.1 Nitrospira sp. | reverse complement strand
TATGGAGCAGGACTGACCAACATGTCCGTTCGAGCGTTCGCTGTGGCGACATTGCTGGGAATGATCGGCCCCACCTTTCTACTCACCTACGCTGGGAGCCAAGTGGTCTCAGGGGAATGGGTGTTGATCGTCCTCGGCTTCGCCATGGTGGCCTTGTTACTTCTCCTTCCGAAATTGGTGGTCCGATACCCGACAGCACGTTGGGTACAGCTCATTCGAGGAGGAACTCCGGTCGCCCTTCCACCGAGAGCCAGAGGGACAACTTCCGCCGTCCCTTGTTCCTCATGTGGAGGACCGTTGCCATGAGGTGCGCAGAATCCCTGAATCTCTGTTGACACAAAGGAGGATGCCATGACGCAGAAACATCACAACAAACGTGGGGCTCAAGCAGCCGAGCCGGAGCATTCGCCCCCGGAACAGTTGCGAGCGGAAATCCAGCAGCTGGCCTATCAGCTCTATTGCGAGTGCGGCTATGAGCATGGCCACGACCCCGAGCACTGGGCCGAGGCAGAACGGCGGGTACTCGAACGGCATCAAGGAAAGCGCGCGACGGCCGGATAGCCTCATGGCATCCGTAGCAAACACTGCACGACTGGCTGGGCACTGATGACGAGAACATGATGCTCTAAAGGCAGGGGAAGACAAGTGGGCCAGGAAGAGATCAGCCAGGCAACTCAGCGTCAGCCGAGCAACTTGGACAACCCCTTCTCGTTCACGATGGTGATCGTCCGGCCATCCATCTGAATGAGGCCGTCGTCCCGGAACTGCCCCATGGTGGTGCTTACAGTTTCGCGGCTGCAGCCGATCAGGTTGGCCATTTCCTGATGGGTCAACTTAACCTTGAGACGAACACCCTGCTTGTCCGCGATTCCATCCGTCTTGCTTAATTCAGAGAGCAGGTGGGCCAAGCGAGCTGGAACATCACGGAAGACCAGATCTTCGACGCGGCTCTGGATTTTTTTGAGCCGCAGGCCGATGAGCTTGGTCAGTTTGAACATCACGGTGGGGTGCATGGCCAAGTACTGATCGAAATCCTTCCGAGGAATCACACAGATAAGCGTGTCGTCGAGGGTTTCAGCGGATGTCGAGCGAGGCGCATCTTCCAGCACATCGAGTTCTCCGAAGATTTCTCCGGCCTCTAAGATGTCGAAGGTGACCTCTTTCCCGCTAGGCGCCGTGTTGGCAATTTTGACACGCCCTTTTTTGAGGAGGTACACGTTGCTGCTCGGATCGCCGGTAAGGTACAAGGGCTGCCGTTTCTTGACCTCCTCCATGCGAGTGATCTTCTCCATCTCCTGCATCTCGGAGGGAGACATGCCATCGAACAAGCGAATGTGTTTGAGATACCAGAGTTTGTTAGGGGCGGCTTGCGGACGGTCCATACGGCTGGCTCACAGCAGAAGTTGACAGCCTACTCGCTCGCCTACGCGAAGGCAACCGTGCATCCTCCCCCTCAGCTTGTCTACGCTTCGATACCGGCAATAACTGTAAGGCAGCTTACACTTCGATCACAATGAGACAGAGAGTGCATAGAGATACCGATTCCACAGACGGATCAGGTTCACATGATCGTGGTCAAAAGCGGCCCGGCCAAGCTCAATACCTGGCGGCCTGTATGGACACTCCCTCTTCAGCACCACCTGTCGCTTGCTTTCGGCGATACAGATAACGGAAGAGGGCATCGGCGGAGAGCAGTCCCGGTCCATGCAGAACGAAGTACAAGAAGAGAATGCCCCAATAGAACGATTCCTGTAAGGCGGCTTCAGACAACTGTCCATACGAGAGCGATGCCACGATATTGAGCCCGAAGAGCGCGAGCGCCGCCCATCGTCCAGCTAGGCCGATGGCCAGCAGGAACGAACCGCCCAACTCGATGGCAGTGGCCAGATACGCGGCA
>JANOMG010000082.1:0-9499 GCA_031420175.1 Nitrospira sp. | reverse complement strand
AGTGGCGCAATGCTTGAAAGTCATCACCTGGCCAGGCTCCTACCGTATCGCCGAGTTTGCCTTCAAGTGGGCAAAAGCCAATGGGCGCAAGAAGATCTACTGCGTCCACAAGGCCAACATCATGAAGATGACCGACGGACTCTTTCTCGACGCCTTCAGAGAGGTGGCCAAGAAATATCCGGAGTTCGAAACCGGCGACATCATCGTGGATAATTGCTGCATGCAGCTCGTGAGGAATCCGGCGCAGTTCGATTGCTTGGTGCTCCCGAATCTGTACGGCGACATTCTGACAGACCTCTGCGCCGGTCTCGTGGGAGGTCTCGGGTTCGCACCGGGTGCCAATATTGGCGACAACTGCGCGATCTTTGAAGCCGTGCACGGCTCTGCACCGAAGTATGCCGGGATGAAGAAGGTCAATCCCTCGGCCGTGCTGGTCTCAGGAATCATGATGCTACGCTGGTTAAAGGAGGAAGCGGCAGCCGATCGGATCCAAAAAGCTATGTTTGCCGTCCTCGACGAGCGGAAGCACGTGACGTACGACGTGGGCGGGACGGCAACAACGGACGAGTATGCGCAAGCCATCGTGGACAAAATGCAGGCGAAAGCCTGAGCTCGAGACTACTGGCTGAATGGAAAAGGAGAACACCAATGCCAACACTCACTGACATTGCGAAAGCGACGAAGAAGAAGCGCGAGATCAAATTGGTCGGGGTCGATATGTACCTCATCACCGAAAAGGGGATCCCGACGTTCGACGACATCGGGCCGTTCAAATGTGAATTCATTTCGAACCGTGGCACGAAGGTCTGGCCCGGCTTCGTGAGTCCCGATCTGCTGCAGGTCAATTGGTACCGCTGCAGGTTTATGGCGACCAAGGACGTGCAAGATGCCGACGTGAATACCTTTCTGGATGCGTTGACCAAGAAGGGCTGGTGGTGGTCTGCCGCCCAGAAGTTGTGGAACTACGACGGTGAAGCTGGATTCAGCAAGGCGTACTAGTGCCACGCGCGCCTGTCGTCTCCAACGGCGACTTCAGGCGTCGTCCAGCGGTCAAATATGAACAGGGAGAGTCGATGCGTGCCTCGGGAGTTGCGGAGCACGCATCGACTCTCCCTAGACCGCGCTGAGCATCACACGGGATCGCTGATTCCCCAATAGGGAGGATCCTATCAATGAACCCACACGGTGACGGAGTGCTGGCACCAGAGTTCCTCGAACGCTCTGAAACAACTGTGGAGAGGGACTCTCGCGGGACTCTGTGTTCGGAGCATGGTGAGACGAGCGATCCCTCCCCTCAGTCGATTGAAGAATTCATCCACGACCGTTTCAGCACGAAGCTTGAAGACCCACACACAGGTCGCAGGATTCGTTGAACGATCTCTGGGGGGGGTACCCATGACACACACAACTCGGAACAAGGCTGATGTCGAATATGCAATTATGTTGGTAGTGCTGAACTTCCAAAAAGAATTCATGCAATCCAACTACTCTCATGTCCAGGTTCAGCTTCTTGAGAAGCTGATCGAGGTGGACCTGACCAGAACCGCACCGATTCCGGCGGAAGAGCGGCTCGCTCAAACTCAGGAAGGGCGTGGTCAACTCAGACAGATGCACCAGGCGTTGTTCAGCGCGGGACGGGACATGTTGAAGCAACAGCTTGAAGAAATACTCGGCAGAAAGATCTGTGAGATAGTCGCCGACCTGGAACCACTTTCAGGGAAGAGCATGATCGTCATCAGGCTGGATGAAGCAGCTGATAGCTCAGCTTGATTGTTCATAACGGCATCACTCTGTCTATTTCAATCCTCTGTCCTTCCCCCCGAAAACTACACCAGTGGCTAAGAAGCGCGACTGTGCTGTCATGGGCCCTAAGGAGGAGGCCTATGACTCGAAAACGCCATACCGAAGAACACATCATTGCGGTGCTGAAAGACGCCCAAGCCGGGGTTAGCGTCCAGGACCTGTGCCGGAAGCACGGCATCTCGGATGCCATCTTCTATCAGTGGCGGACGAAATACGCGGGCCTGGAAGTCAACGACGTGAAGAAACTGCGCCAACGGGAAGACGAAAACCGGCGATTGAAGCAGATGGTGGCCGAGCAAGGCTGGACATCCAGGCGCTACAGGCGATCACCGCAAAAAATTGGTAAGGCCCAAGGCGAAACGGACTGCCGCCACGTTGATGGTGGTACGCTTTGGGTTGAGCCAGCGACGGGTGTGTCGGTTAGTGGCGCGGATCGGAACATGCTGCGCTACCAGAGTCGGCGATCAGACGACCAGGCGCTCCGGGCAAGGAGGCGAGAGATCGCCGAGACCAAGCGACGCGATGGTTGCCCTCGGATCTACGTGCGATTGCGACGGGAAGGTTGGAGGGTGAATCACAAGAAGGTCGAACGGGCCTATCGGGAAGAAGGGCTCTCGTTGCGCCGCCAGGCGCGAAAGAAGGCCATGGCCGTCCCTCGTGTCGCGCTGCCGCTGCCCAGCCAGCCCGGACTCTGTTATGCGATGGACTTTGTCCATGACCGGCTGGCCAATGGCCGACGGTTCAAGTGCTTGACGATGACTGAGCTCTGCTCGAAGGATGTGCCCGTGATTGAAGTGGATGCCTCCATTTGGCGGGGAGCGGGTCTGCCGCATTCTGGACCGGCTCTTTATTGGTCGACCGTTGCCGGAGACCGTGATCCTGGACAACGGACCAGAATTCTCAGGAACCGCGTTGGGTTGCGTGGGCCGGTCAACACGGGGTGCGGCTGCACTTCATCCAACCGAGGAAGCCGGTCCAGAACGCATTTATTGAAAGCTTCAACGGCAAGTTTCGAGATGAGTGCTTGAACGAGCACTGGTTTCTGACCGTACAGGAGGCGCAGGTCGTGATTGAGGCCTGGCGCAGAGAATATAATGAAGAGCGGACGCACAGTACCATTGGAGATATGACGCCCATGGAGTTCATTCATAACCATCATAACCGGACCCAGACAGCACAGGAGTTAACTTCATTGGCCGTGGTGTAATGAATGGGGGAAGGTCATTCACGGCTTCCGCCGTGGCATTGATCATCAAAACGGTCATGTCGCCAAGGGGAATCCCCTGCCGATACTTGATGCGGCCTTCGTGGCGATTCTGGTTCGGCCCCAGAAAGTACCCGGAGCGCAGCTCAACCGATACGCGATAGCCCTTCGGCACAAGGTCATGCCAATGGTGCTGATCCCAGGTCAACTCCGGGATCAGACCAACATAGGTTCCATTGGGTGGACGGGTGCCTTTCGCCTCGCGAATCTCTTCTCGATACACTTTGGCCACGAATTCAAATCGGAGAGGTGACCCGTACCAAAAGAGCGCGTTCAGCTCGAACTCACCCCCCATGCGGCGACGATCCCAGGTCGCCGTTGACTCAGCAAATCGAATCCCGTTGTTGTTATACGCTCCCTTGACTTCCTTCGCCCAACGATTGGGACTGTAGGCATGTTGTAAAATCCAGATCTCGACGTTCGGTCCGCGTTGACTGTCGTTGAATAGGGCCCCCAGCGATGTTGTATTCAACAAGGCCGCCTGTGGCGTTGAGATCTTGCGGGCTGCTGCCGCTTGTGAAATTGAGGATCGTGGCGAGAATGAATTTCTCCTGAACCTCGATCGCCAGCGTTTGGTCTCGCACCGCGACCGTCACACGGTCAAAGAGACTAAAATTACGGACGCGGCGTTCGAACTCCTGGATCTCCGCCTGCGTATAGTCGGCGGAGCGGCCGAGGAGGAAGGAGGTCGAGAATGGCATCTGATCGCGTACGTTTCACGCCCTGGATGTCGCTGTGCTCGATACGCAACAGGCTCGCCTGCTCTGCTGATTCGGCCTAGCTCAGAGCCACAACCCAGAGGAAGCAAAGGATCACAGCGAAGAAGGCAAGGCCGGTCAGATCCCGCCGCTTCATATGGCGACTCTCACTCCCAGGCATAGAGTATGTGCTGTTTTTGGTGAGATCAACTGATTGGCCGTGAGAAGCACGATGATATGTGACGTAAGTTATTAGAAACAAGAATCGGCGCGCTCAAAAACAGTTGCAATGATAAGCGATCTATACGCGAGACAAATCGAACCGGTGCCAGGCGTTCCGGAACAAGTTATTGTCTCCATTGTTGAGAGGGAAGCTCGGAAACAGAAAAGTGGTGGTGTGAAGAAGACTGATTATAAAGAGAAAAATGTATGGGGTGAGTGACGGGTTTCGAACCCGCGACCTCCGGATCCACAATCCGGCGCTCTAACCAACTGAGCTACACCCACCATACGAAGAAGACAGAAGAACCTGTCTCAATGACGGAGGGGATTCTAGCAAAGACAGAAGAAGACCCGCAACTCGATGTCGGCCCGTTCAGCCTCGTGAATCGAAGGCCGCCTGCATTTCGGTAAGAATTGCGGCAGCGGCAGCGGCGGGATCCGAGGCATCTCTGATAGGTCGACCGATCACTACATAGTCAGCCCCTGCAGAAATCGCCTGGGTCGGCGTGGTCGCCCTGGCATGATCATCGACGTCCTTGCCCACCGGACGTACACCGGGCGTGACGATCAGAAACCGTGGACCGACCTTGGGACGGAGAATCGCCGGTTCTTCGCCTGAGGCCACAACTCCGTCACAGCCCACTTCGGACGCCAAGAGGGCGCGCGCGGCGACCAAATCCTGCACGCTCCGCTGGATACCCATCTCACGGAGATCTTGGCTGTCAAAGTTGGTCAAGACCGTCACCGCCAACAGTTTTAACGAGGACGCTCCACGGCCTTGAACGGCTGCAGCCAACGCCTTCCGGTTCGCATGAACTGTCAAGAACTCTACGCCCATCGCCGCAACCAACGCCGTGGCCCGGCGAACCGTTTCCTCGATGTCGAGAAACTTGAGATCGAGAAACACCCGCTTGCCTCGCGCGAGCAGACGCTGGACCATCTCCGGTCCGGCGGCGGTATAAAGTTCGAGTCCGACCTTCACGAATACGATCTGATCCTGCACGCGATCGAGAAGCCGGTCAGCTTCGTCGCTGGAGGGAACGTCCAGGGCCAAGATTAAGCGGTCACGGGCAATGATGGTTGACACAGGCCTGTCCTTTTCTAGAATGGCTCACCTTGACGCTTCAGTGAACCGTATGGTACAAATGCGCTTCTTTTCTACTAGAGGAGTCTACTATGCCGGTTGTACATAAATCGACGATTCGCCGAGCCCGCCAATCCGTGAAGCGGCACGACCGTAACCGTGCGACGCTGGGTGCCCTCAAGAGCCTCGTCAAGAAAGTCCAAGCGGCCGTGGCCGAGAAGAAGGTCGAGGATGCGAAGGTGTCCTTGCGCAAAGCCACGTCGGCCCTCAGCAAGGCTGTGACGAAAGGTGTGATGAAACCCAACACGGCCTCGCGCCGGGTTGCTCGCCTCACGCTCCACGTGAACTCCTTGTCTGCTTCCCGCTCGTAATCGTTCGCACGTTCGAGATGGTTCTCGCCCGCACCGGTTGCGGTACTTCGCTGCCACGACTCGGTGAGGGTGGGCGTGCTTTTGCCTGCGCCCGATCACACAACCGCAGCAACACCCCCTCAAGAATTCGTGCGGGACGTCCACCGCTTCCACCCTTCAACTTGGCATCGGCATCCAAGAGCAACCCTAGCGCCTCTTGCAAATGGGCGTCGGGAAACTGCTCGAGGAATGCTCGTACCTTGGAGGGGTCCATCCGCAACGTCCGAGCGGCTTCCCCCTCGCGGCCTCCCTGCCGTACGACTTCCTTGACCTTCCACAGTCTCCGATATTGCCAGGCCAGTGAGCCAAGAATTCTCAGTGGAGCCTCCCCCGCTTCCAGATTCCTTGCCAAGATGGCCAACACCCGTCCGCGGTTTCTCGCACCGATTGCCAACGTCAAATCAAACACCGAGGCGCCAGGCTCTGTTCCGCGCAACGTGGCCACGTCGCCGACAGTGACTGCCAGGCCTGGCGAGACATAGGCCGCCAGCTTTTCTAATTCACGCCGGACCGAATAGAGCGAGCCGCCACAGGCCTCTTTCAGCAACTCGATAGCCTCCTCGCTGAGCTGAATCCCAACCCGTTCCGCATCCTGCTTGAGCCAGGGAAGCCAATGCGCTTCTCTGAGGGGGGAACAATCGATTGTCACCGCAGTCTGCGATAAGGCCTGCGTGAACTTCAATCGCCCATCCAGTTTTGCTGCGACAAAGATCACGGTCGTGGAGTCATTCGGCTCCTTCAAATAAGGAAGGATGGCGTCGCACTCCCGGGCCGGAAGTTTATCGGCTGCTTTCACGACCACCATGCGCCGAGGCGCGAACACAGCCACTTCCGAGGCACAGGTCACAATCTCTGCCCCACTCACGTCGTCTCCATAAAATAGATCGCAATTGAAGTCGCTGTCGCCCTCTCCCAATAACGCGGTCTTCAGCACCCCCAAGGCGACATCACGAAGGAGATCCTCCTCGCCGACGACCACGTACAGCGGTGCCACCGTTCCTTGCGCAAGCTGCGCGTTGAGTTGGGCATGAGAAATAGCTGAGGCCATAGTAACGATCCGATTTATTTAATGTGTGTGTCCGCGCTGTTCGACGCCGGACGCACGGGCGGCTTTGCCAACTGCCCCGATTCCAATTGGAGTAAAAAGCGGGACGCCAAGTCCTCGGCGATGAAACGGCCGGCTTGTTCTAAGGCCCGGTTTTGCAGGACGCGGTTGAATTGCAGATCGGGTGTCACGTAGAACTCCGAGGCACCCTTCGCCGTTTGTGCCCACACAAGACGTTTCGTCCTGGTCTCCTCCACCTTGACGATCACCACCACCTCTGCGCGGCTCTCGAGTGTGGTGGTCTGGCTGAAACTGAGCGTCGGAAGACTGACCGAGAGAATTTGCCCGGACAGCACAAGGTCGGCGGCCTCAGTATCTGGAACGATCTGCGCCCCACTGCCAGACGAAAACTCGTGGCGCAGATAGTTGGTATAACGAACCTCCAGATTGGGCTCGAAACTCTTATTCTCCAAGGTCCGGACCACCAACCGCGGTGGCGGTGACGTGGGAGAGACAGTCGCTGCCGCCCCCCCGATCGTAGGCCCTGCTCCCTCCACACGGAACTGATAGCCACAGCCGAATAGAAAAAGACAGCAGGCGAGGGGTAAGAGGCAAGGGGCAAGAGGCACCGAGCCTGATAAACCTTTGATCCGCTTTACACGTCCGACCCATCGCCTCTCGCCCATCGCCTCTCGCCCCCTACTTCGTCCGCTAAACGACAAAGTTCATCAGCTTTTTTTCAACATACACAATCTTCTTGGGCTCCTTGCCCTGCAGCCACTCCCCAATCTGCGCACGAGCCAGCCCTTCGACCTGCTCGCGAGTGGCATCGGCTCCCACGTCGAGCTTGGTCCGCAACTTTCCATTCACCTGGATCGGAATGGTCAACCGATCACTTACGGTCAGGGCCGGGTCAAAGATCGGCCAAGGCTGCTGAGAGACGCTCGGCTGATGACCCAGCTTCTCCCACAGCTGCTCACAGAGATGCGGCGCAAAGGGAGACAGGATGAGCACGAACGGTTCCAACAGGGTCCGGGGCCGCTGCTCCAGCTTCGTCATTTCGTTGGTGAAGACCATCATCTGCGAAATAGCGGTGTTGAACCGTAATTCCTCGATGTCCTCCGTCACCTTCTTGATGGTCTGATGCAGCAGGCGGAGTTGATCAGGGGTCGGATCATAGACACCGACGGTTGGGCTCAGCGCGCCGTCTTCATTGGCAATCAGCCGCCAGACGCGGTCGAGAAACCGCGTAACCCCTTCCACACCTCTCGTATTCCAGGGCTTCACGGCCTCCAGCGGGCCCATAAACATTTCATAGAGCCGCACCGCATCGGCCCCGAACTGGTCCATGATCTCGTCGGGATTGACGACGTTGCCACGGGATTTCGACATCTTCTGATTGTCTTCTCCCAGCACCATCCCCTGATGCACCAGCCTCTTGAACGGCTCCGGCGTACTCACCACCCCAATATCGTACAGAACCTTGTGCCAAAAACGTGAATAGAGCAAATGCAACACGGCATGTTCGCTGCCACCAATGTAGAGATCCACCGGCATCCAGTAGCGCTCTTTTGCCGGATCGACGAGCTGGCCCTGATTCTTCGGATCGATAAATCGCAGATAATACCAACAGGAGCCGGCCCACTGCGGCATCGTATTAGTTTCGCGGCGTGCCGCTGCCCCGCTGGTTGGGTCGATGGTCGTCAACCAGTCGGTTAAATTCGCGAGCGGGCTTTCGCCGCTCCCGGACGGTTTGAAGTTGTTGGTCTCCGGCAACAGCAGCGGCAGCTGCTCCTCCGGAAGCGGAAGGGCCTGGCCATCCACCCACACAATCGGAAAGGGCTCGCCCCAATACCGCTGACGGGCAAACAGCCAATCCCGCAACTTGTAGTTCACGGCCTTGCGACCCTTGCCGTGAGACTCTAACCAGGCCGTGATTTTCGGAATCGCGTCACCCGGCGTGAGCCCATTGATCGTAAAGCTTCCGTCTGGCGTTGTGGAATTGACGACGGTCCCCTTGTCGGTCGTGACAAACGCCTCTTGTTCAACCCGACCGCCCGCGATCACTTCGCGAATCGGCAAGGCATAGGTCTTCGCAAAGGCCCAGTCGCGCTCGTCGTGCGCAGGCACCGCCATAATGGCCCCGGTCCCATAGCCCATCAACACGTAGTCGGCAATCCAAATGGGCAGCCGCTCATTGCTCACCGGATTCACCGCATAGCCGCCGGTGAAGACTCCGGTCTTGTCCTTTTCGAGTTCCTGCCGTTGGAGATCGCTTTTTCTGGCCGAAGCCTCGCGATAGGCGGTGACCGCAGTGCGGCGATCAGCGGTCGTGACGACCTCCACTAACGGATGCTCCGGGGCCAACACCATATAGGTCGCGCCGAACAGGGTATCCGGCCGCGTCGTAAAAATCCGAACCGTGCCGGGAACGCCGCTGGCCACATCAAACTCGACTTCCGCGCCGATCGATCGGCCAATCCAATTCTTCTGCATCTCCAAGGTGCTGGCCGGCCATTCGACCAGCTTCAAATCTTCGAGAAGTCGATCGGCATAGGCCGTGATCTTCAACACCCATTGGCGCATCGGCTTACGCACCACATCGAACCCGCCGACTTCACTCTTCCCATCGATGATTTCTTCATTGGCGAGCACCGTCCCCAGCGCGGGACACCAGTTCACCGGCACTTCCGCCACGTAAGCCAACCCTCGCTCGAACAGCTTCAGGAAGATCCACTGGGTCCAGCGATAATAACCGGGGTCGATTGTGCTGATCTCGCGTTCCCAGTCGTATGACAGACCGACTCGTTTCATCTGGCGTTTGAAGGTCGCGATGTTCTCGGCTGTCGTGACAACCGGATGGATTCCGGTCTTCACCGCATACTGCTCGGCAGGGAGCCCGAACGCGTCCCACCCCATCGGATGCAGTACATTGAAGCCCCTCATGCGTTTGTAGCGGGACACGATGTCGGT
>JANOMG010000081.1:0-17220 GCA_031420175.1 Nitrospira sp. | reverse complement strand
CCGACTCTGCTTGACACAAACGAGGCGGTGCGGCTCGACGTAGATCGATTGCTTGCCGCGCTGATAAGCTTGGGTGTCGCGGATGCCAGGCGACTGGAGGAAACGCTCGCTAGAGTATCTGAAAGCGGAGCTTGAGGTAGCTGGACATCGCCTGAGTTCCAGAGGCTGCTCAAAATTTCCGCCAGCAAGGCCGCAAGGAGTTCGGCCGTCGAGGTGGACGCGTATAGGCCTGCATGGTAGGATTCAGGCCGCAAGAGGTGTGACTATGGCGACAGCGGCGAAACGACAACTGGCCCTTCCTGCAGCCCTCTCGAAAGAGCTGGATCAGATTGCTCGGCGTGAGGGAAAGAGCGCAGTCGCGGTCTTGCAGGATCTGGTCTCAGAGAACAAACACAATCGGCTTGGACAGGAATACAGAGCCATCCAAGGCTATTGGAGTAAAAAGGCGAAAGCCAAAGGCATTCTTACGGCCCGTGATCTCCAGAGGTATCTCACGAAACCGTGAGAGTCGTCTTTGATACCAACATTTACGTCTCGGCGTTCGTCCTACCTGGTTCTTCTGCCGATCGAGCGATGCAACGCATCTTCGACGGTCACGATACGTTACTGATATCCAAGCCCATCCTCGACGAACTACTCACCACCCTTGCTCGCAAGTTCAGTCGCGATGCTGATGCCGTAAGTCGTACGGCCATGCTACTGACAGAGCTCGCCGAACTCATTCAACCGAAGGAACGTGTGAGCGTATTCGATGATGATCCGGACAATCGGATTCTCGAATGCGCGATTGCCGGACAGGCCAAAGCCATTGTGACCGGCGATAAGGCCATGCTGGCGGTTGAAATATCTCACGGAGTCCGGCTTCTTTCATTAAGCGCGTACCTGCGTCGATAAGAAGCAGACTCACGACAGGCACTGATCGGGGTATGTTGAGGATTTTTCGAGCCGAGAACGAAGTTGGGCCTTCTTTTCGGAGACTCCAGAGGCTGCTCAAAATTTCCGCCAGCAAGGCCGCAGGGAGTTCGGACGTCGAGGCGTACTGTTTCTGTACGTCGAGGTGGACGGACGACTGAGAACGCGGCTGGAGGGAATTTTCAGCAGCCGATCAGGGCAGTCCGAGCGTGCGCATGAATTCTTCGATCACCGTGGTGTACTCGCTGGGTTGACCTAGCTCTTTGTTGAGCTCACCGTGTTTCAGGTCCACCGGCAGCACGGTGACTTTCCCACCCAGTTCGATGGCCTTGGACGCAAATGTTCGTGCTTGCGGACAGGTACCGTCGCTGCGCAACGAGCAAACCACAAACATCGGCGCCGGGGCCGCAGTCAGCCGATGGTATGGCGACGCTTGAGTCCACAACGTGTGGTCTTCGCCGAACACACGATCATAAAAACCTTTGTGCTTGCCCTGCATGATCTCGACGAGGTTCAAGGCGGCGCTGTCGAGTATGATGGTGCCAAGCCAGGGTGCACCACTTTGACGTGTAACGATGCGTGGGTCGGCAGCGAGCAAGGAAACCAGATGGGTCCCGGCGGAATGCCCCACTAACAATACTCTGGCTGGGTCGCCTCCCCAGGATGGGGCCTTGGCTTGCACGAAGGCCAGCGCTCGTGCAATGTCGTCGGCCTGTTCGAGCGGGTTGGGTCGTCGGGACATGCGATAGTTCGACGACACGATGATGTAGCCCTTGGGCAGCCAATGCGCGACCTTGTTCAAGACGAAACCAGAGGCAGCCTTGTCCCCGATCATCCAGGCACCCCCATGCACTATCAAGATGATCGGCGCGACCTTGGCCTGGGTGGGGAGATACACATCCAGGCGCTGCTGAGGATCGGTGCCGTAGGGGACGTCGCGGTCGAGCCGCGCGTCCGGCGGGAGGCGCATGCCAGTCGCCGATTGCTCGCCGGGATCCATCTCTCCGGCAGCCTCAGCCTGTGTGGCCACGCGCCGGCTTTCGAGCCGCTCCTCGATTTGGTCACGAAGCGGGCCGCCGAATGCCGAGGGGAACTGTCCCAGCAATCCCACAAGCAACACCGCCAAAAATAGAGAATGTTTCATCATCAGCTCCCGGTTAACTCACCGACGCGCATCATGTCCTGTTAGCATCCGGGCATCAAGGTATTCAGGTACGTGGAGTTGCGTCGTATCCGTAGTGGGAATAGAGTAGTGCCCATGATTCACCAGGGGCTCCCATTGGTCGCAACAAGAGGAGGCATCATGAAGACAGTCTATGTAGCGGTACTGATTGGAATGTTGTCGGGCTGTGCAACGACCCCTTCCGGGCATTGGGAGCAGACTGGGCGAACTGAGTTGGAAACCCAGGACGATTTTGCCCATTGCGAGAAAACGGCCTATTTGGACTCGCAGCGCAACAAAACCGATGAGCCCTTCAAGGGACCGATCATCGAAAAGAATTGCATGCAACGGCTGGGCTACACGTACATCAATAATCCGAAGTAAGTCTGGTTGGCCTGCCCCTAATCCCAGGATGCCCAGATGGACGCGTATGGGCTGCAGGTCTTCCTCGCAAGTTCATCCGTGACACCGATGCCTGAGGTGAAAGATGCGAAACGCTCTGAAAGACTGTAAAGCTCAGGCGTTTGCTTGTCCGGATGTGCGTCGCGAATACGAAGGGCTTAGGGAGGAGTTCGAGATTCTAGACGAGATACTCAAGGCACGGGCTGAAGCGGGATTCACTCAGGCTTGACCATTACGGGCTGTCCGCATAGTATCCATAGTGGTAGCATTATGGATACTATTTAACGGGAGATTCCTATGGCAACCTTGACGATCAAGAACATTCCGGAACTCCTGGTCAAACGGCTGAAGCAGCAGGCCGCGGCGCATCGTCGGAGTCTGAACTTCGAGGTTATTGCTTATCTTGAGCAGATGACGCACAGCGTCCCGCTTGACGTTGACGCCCTGCTTGCGCGGGCGCGGGCTATCCGCGGAACTCCCAAAGGCGTTCGACTGACGGATCGCCTACTCGATGAACTCAAAGTGGCGGGGCGACCGTGATCGTTGCCGATACGAATCTGTTGATCTACCTCTACGTCCAAGGCCAACGAACACAAGAGAGCGAAGCTGTACTGCAACAGGATGCAGTGTGGACCGCGCCGTTACTGTGGCGGTCAGAGTTTCGTAATGTGTTGATCAGGCTTGTCCGCACAGATGCGCTTCAACTTGAAAAGGCGCTCGCGATCATCGATGAAGCCGAACGGTGGCTGACCGGACACGAGTATAGTGTGGTCTCGCGGCAGGTATTGGAGCTTGCCAGTCGATCCGGTTGTTCAGCCTACGATTGCGAATTCGTCGCCCTCGCCCAGGATCTTGAGGTGCCTTTGGTGACGAACGATCGCCAGATTCTCAAGGCGTTCCCAACCACCGCCGTCTCTCCATCGGCCTTTACGGCCTGACCTCTTTCGGAGATTCCAGCGGCTCCTCAAAACTTCCTCCAGCAAGGCGGCTGGGACGAATCGAGTAGTGTGCGGTTGCTCAAACAGGTGGTCAACGAGGCCGCAGGCGAGAAAACACCGGAGGTGTACCCTCTGGGGTACGTTGAGGATTTTTCGAGCTGAGAACGAAGCTGGGCGCCTGTTTCAGCAACCGACCTAGAGTTCGCGGATGGCGCCCTGAAGAACCGTGATCTGCGTCACCGGATCGCCGGAGGATTTCAGTTCTGTGCGGATTTGATGTTTGAGGTAGGAGGAGTAGCCCACGCGGTCGACCAAGAGCTCGAGGAATCGCTCGACGGGGAGGAGGCTCTGGGCCTTGAGTTCTTCCACGGTGTCGTCACTGACGGGCACGTAGCTGCTCCCCATGTGGAACACCACATTGTAGTAGCGGTTTGTCCCGATGCGCTCGAACCGCAAACCTTTCATCCCCACCTCCAGCCTACGAATGGTCTCATTTTAGACAAACAGACCCTGGAAGACAAGGGTGAGTCCGGGTGGGGAACCACGGTCGGACAGGGTTGGCATCTGATCACGATTAGGCCATGGAAACTGTTGGACGGCAGGTTACGGGAAAACTATGGTTGCCGTGCGTATGGCATAACAGGAGAAACTTCGCGCAGGCTGCTCAAAAAGGCCGTCCAGCAAGGCCGCAGCGAGTGAAGACCGGAGGCGTACCCTCTGGGGTACGTTGAGGATCTGAAGATGCGAGAACGACGCTGGCGGATTTTTTCAGCAGCCTGTCAGGAGCTGGCACCCTTCTTTGTCGCCTTACCAAAATACTCCTGCCGACTCACGGCCACGTCGGTGACGAACATGACCCCGGAGTGACGTTCGAAGAGGGGCCGCAGTCCAGCCAGGATCGGCTCCACTTTTTCATCCGGGACGACGGTCATGATCATCTCCAGGCTTTCCTGCTCGCTGAACATGAAGTGCGCTTCACGCACGCCGTGATGGCCTTTCCCTGACACATTGCCGATGATCGTGTAGCCGGTCGCGTTGACCCGGTCCAGCAACTCGGTCACAAACGGCCGGCGTTCCCCCGCCACGATCACACGAATCTCCTTCATCGGATGTAACGTCAACGCGCCCACAGTTGCACTCCTTCCTTGGTGAGTTGTCCCATTATCATTCCGCTATCTTGAGCCGGTTCCATCGTCGACTCCCGCCCATTCGCCCGTCGGTCGATAACGATAGAGGATACCCTCCTCAGGTTCCAGTGCGACGAGGTGGACCCACTCGTTATGATAAAAATGCTGCAATACTTCATGGCGTGCAATCAGTTTGTCGATCCATTCTCGCGGCGCTTCGACGATGGTGAGCAGCCGCATCGGCTCATGGTACGGGACGTCGCCGTTCATCACGGTTTGCCAGGCCAGTCCGAGCCGGAGATCGCTCCAAGGGCCGGACATGATGCCGAAGCGCCCCACCACGTTATGGTAGATCTTGCTCCCGCTGCCATAGACCTCGTTGTCTACTGTTGAAAAATAATGTTCCATGTTGATCCATTGCGCCACCACTTGCGGGCCGGTCAATAGGACGTCGAGCAACCGATTGCTCGGGTCTTCGCGATAATCATACGAATGCAGGAAGACGCGCCCTTCCAAATCGAGTGCCTTGGTCAGATCCCGTCGGCCGACGACGAATGCCGTATTGCCTGATAAACCCCACTCCGGTCTCACCTGGCTCCAGTCCATGCTCCGCCGACGCACATGCGACGCTGCCTTGTGCGCCGGCAGGGTCGTTGTGACATCGGGGAAACGGGTGCACCGTTCTTGGCTCGTCAGCCTGGCGGCCTCTTTGAGATCTTCGAGCAGTCGCGCGATATCCGCGCGATGGGTCGGTGGCGCATCTTCCAGGTCGAACAGGTGCACGTCATCGGTGGTGGTATCGACCTGGCCGGCGAGAAAGTGTGTGTCGGAAGGAATCTCGATGCTCTTCTTCGCCAGCCGCTCCCGCACGTTTCGATTGTTGGCCATCATGGCGAGGACGCGGGCGTTGGGTTTGCCTTCATTGCCTCCGCAGGCCCCGCAGTCCAACGCGGATTCGAATGGATTATTCTCCGAGGTACTCCCATGGGCGCAGACCAAGACGAGCCGGGCAAACTGTTTCGTCAATCCCAGCATGCGCAAGGCCGTCTCCACTGTAAGCACCTGCTCATCGAGGGTGAAGCCGGTCCGCGTGATCCGTTCCTTCTGCCGGGACGCCGAGCGCTGATTGATCTCGTAGCGCTGCCGCAAGGTAGCCACGAATGTGGTCAGGGCTTCCGCCGAGAGCCCTGCGTTGGTCGCTGCCGCGGTCAAAGGAGGTTCTGGCTCACCTTCTCCGCTCAAGGCCCGCTGCCGCAAGGCCTCGACCAGCTCCGGCGTGATCTGAGAGCTGCGCAAACCGGTTCGCTTTTGCAACGCCTGCCGCACGGTCGCCTGCTGCTCCGCCGCCAGCATCTCGGCCGTGTCGGCCGGCGCCAGTTTGTCGACGGTGAGTGTCGTGGCGATCGACGGGACGAAGAGGCGCCGTAGCCAGTCGGTCCAGCGACGGTAGAGAGCGGGCAGGAGAGTCTTGCCGACAATCGGGAGCCCGTAGAACCAACCCAACGATTCCACCATGACATAGGGCGTGACGACGTTTTCTTTCAAGTCGTGCAGCAGCGTATGGCCTGCATGGACCATCCTGGTGCGAGACTCGTGTTTGGACACGACGTGATCCAGATAGCTGCGGGGGATCTCGCGCACCTCGTTCCTGGCGCGCATGATGACCGGGAATTGTTCCGTGTCATGTTCCTTGCCCCAGGCTCGATAGCGGATGAAGGCGGCAAAGAAGCCGGCAAACCCGTAGGTCTCGTTCGCGCCGGTCGATTCGAGATGGCGGCGGAATGGTTCGGAGCGCACATCGATACAGAAGACCGATTGAGAGTGAGGACGCGCGAATGCCTGATTCTCGGCGGGAGCCGGTGCGGCTGATTTGGCTCGCGCCTGGGCGAGCGTTCCGAGAAGTCGGTCCTGATAACCTGCTTCGAAGGCCTTGAGCCAGACAGGGCCATGGTCCGATTCAGGGAAGGCGTTCATCCAATCGACGAGTTGCTGGAGATCGGCCGGCGGACTGTCCAGCAGGGCAGCCGGTTCGATGTCCAAGGACAGGGCGAGCGCATGCAGACGCTTGGCGGAGCCATGGCGAGCGACTCGTTCCTGGCGTGCCACGACGTCCGTCTTGTAGTGGGCGATCAAGACCTCCCAGCCGTTTGTATGTTGATGCCGCAGCCGGTCGACTTCTTCCGCATACGCGGCAGGCAGACGACCAGCGACCCGTTCCCTGCGGAGAAAATACTCGCTCGGATGGCGCTGCATATAGGCCGTGGCGGCCTGGTACTGTCCGTCGATGCCGAGCTCCTCCTGGCAGGCCTTCTGAACCAACTCGCGCACATACCAGAGCCGGATCGCAAGGTACTTCACCAGTCCCACCGGATACGCCCGTTGCCATTCGTAGTCTCGTTCTTCCGCCCGCCATTTGATAAATCCGGCCCAGCCCGGCAGCGCCGTCAGTTGGAGAGATAGGTAGTCCTGCCGGAGTTCGATGGGAATGGCCAGGGCGTCAAGGCTCTCGAGCAGCGCGTCTTCCGGATACTCAGGCAGGCGGGAGATTTTTCTTCGGCTGTCGGCAATCCCGCAGGACGACCACTCGTGCGCCGCGAGGGCTTTCCAGGCTCCGTATAATCATTTTTCTCGTCCCGGCATGGGCCACGTGGCATGGCCTTCGTCCAGAAAGGCCTCGCACCACTTGATCAGTTCGTGGTTGATCTGGCCGACGATCTGCGTGCCGAGCGTCTGGTCGCACCAGTGCGAGAGCGTGATCCAGCGGCCCAGCGCCGCCTGATCGCCCTGCGCGAACATGCGCATCCGCTCATCGACATCGCGAAAGAAGAGGACGGGGGCAAGACGCTCGGCGAGCGATTCGAGCAGTGGCTGATGAGGATCATGCTCCCACTGCGCATCCAACGGCTCTTCAATCGGCGTACAGAGGCCTTCGGCCAAGCATGCGCGGAGCACCTCGCCGTGAGAGATCTGACGAGATCCGACGGTCACGTGCTGATCACGCACTAGCGGTGTGAGCGCGGCATCCAGATGCCGGGGCTGAATCCTGCCGGAGCGGAGATAGCCCCGGTAGAGGTGGCTGGGAAGATAGCCGTTCCCTCCCAAGAACCGTGTGCCGCGCCTGACGGTTTCTTCAAACGGAAGATACTCGAGACTATGGAGCGGATTGTGATGCACGAACGTCCGCATCGGCCAGTATTGGGCAATGACCTCGCCTGCGAGGCGGATCACTCCCCGGAGTTCCATGCGTCTGGTTTCAACATCGATCGAAGGATCTATCGATTCCATGTGACGGACTCCATGACGGCTCCCGCGCGCGGCGGCTGAGACTCCATTCCGAACAGGTTGGCCGGCGCGATTCCCAGCGCGATGACGATCAGCACTACGATCAGGAGCGAGGCGAATTCGGATTGGCGCAGATCTTCATAGCGGAGATCCACTCGCTGTCGGCCAAACAGCAACTGTTGCACCATCTCGAGGATGTACCAGGACGCCGCCAGCCAGGCGATCACGATGACCAGCAGAGCGACAGACGAGGTGAACGACGTTGCGAAAAGTAATCCCATGAAGCCGGCGAAGACTCCGAAGGGAGGCAGCCCCATGGCCGCCAGCGCCAAGAGCGAGAGCAAGACGGCGAATTGCGGCATCGGCGAGGCCAGCCCGCTGATGGCTCGCGGGTCCACGTCGTCACCATACCGCGTACGAACGACTTGCCAGGCGAGGAGGAGTCCGCTCGTGGCGAGTGCCACGGCGCCTAGAAAGACGGCAGCTTGAGGCGTGACGGCTCGTGAAGCGGCGACAAACCACCAGAGGATCGAGAAGAGCGAGACGCTGCCGTAGGCGAAGAGCAACCGGACGCGCGATTGCGCCAGCGCTTTGACCGACCCGTATAGGGCGCCTACCAATGCGAAGGTGGTCATCATCAAAATCGCGACATCAGGAGCCGTCTGAATCACCGCAGCGAGGTTGTGAAGTCCAATGGCGGGAAGCAGCAGCACGATGAACGACGGCAAGCTGCCGGGTAATCGTGTGAGCGCGCTCACGTAGCCGTGATGGAACGGCATGAGCGGCAGCAAGATGGCGCAGGCCACCAACGTGGCGACTGAAGAGATGGGAGGGTCGGCGATCGCCGCGAGCCCGGCACCGAGCGTTCCCAGCCCATAGGTGCCGATACCCCACCATGATGTGGGCCAAAATGGATTGTGATGCCGGTAGAGGAGAAACGTGACGAGGCCCAGGAGCAGACACAGAGCGATCTGGCTCACGAGGTGTTGGCTCGTGAGGATGCCCAATCCCAATCCAAGGAACAGCAGAGTCATGACCCAGGCGAGGCGATGGTCCTGATGAACAGGTTGTCCCAACAGAGACACACCAGCAGCCAGTGGGAGAAGTACAACGAAGAGCAGCCCCTCAGCCGAGACCGTCATTCGTCCGAACGTTCCGATCACAGCCAACAGACTCACCACCGTCACGCTGATCGACCAGACTTTCAGCTTCTCCGGCTGAGACCAGACCACGAGGCCCAGTAGCGCACCCAGAATGGGAATCCCCGCCAAGAGCCATGGAGTGGTCATCGCATCGATCATTCCGACCACCTCGCATCGCGCTTGTCGATTCGATGGACGACGCGCATGACCGCTCGACCGAGCGCGTGGTAGAGCTCATCCATATAGAGCCGATTCATGAACAGGACATACAAGCGGAGACGAAGTCCTTCCACCCAGTCCGGCACCCACATGGTCTGGCCATGGGCGCGCATATACAGATAGCCCCAACTGACCACCGTCAGAATCGTGGCCATGACGACCATGCTGTCGAAGAGCCAGTTCGGCAGGTCTGCGGCTTGGAAGTACGACGCGACTTCGTCCGGATTCGGATACAGGAACGCGGTGAAGGACTCCACGGCGAACAGATAGACGAACACGACAAAGAGTAGCGTGAGCAGCATCGCCGAGGAGACCTTCCAGGAGGCGATGGCGCGTAACCGCGTGAGCGTCAAGATCGCCTGCGACGAGGTGATCCAGATAACGAAGAGGAAGATCACGGTCCCCTGCGATTCGAGCAGGGGGATGCGGAGTACGCCGTGTGTCGCCAGGAGAATCAGGAGCGGAATCAACAGCGTGGTGACGAATCCGGTCGACCAGGTGAGGGGCGAGAATTCTTTTTCTTCCTCGCGCGGGTCCGCCTGGGGCGACTCCGGATCCTGGCGGGCCTTGTGAATGACGTTTCCGCAATTCAAAAACACGGTGGCCTTGAAGAGGCCATGCGCGATCAGATGGAAGACCGCCAGCGAGAAGGCGCCTAGGCCGCATTCCATAATCATGTAGCCCATCTGGCCGATCGTCGAAAAGCCGAGCGTCTTCTTGATGTCGTTCTGCGCCAGCATCATGGTGGCGCCCAAGATCGCGGTCACTGTTCCCACGACGAAGGCCACATGCAATGTCGTCGAACTCAGCCCGAACAAAGGCGCCAGCCGGTTGATCAGGAAGCCGCCCGCATTGATGATCCCGGCGTGGAGCAACGCATGCACTGGCGTCGGGGCATAGAGCGAACGGGGCAGCCAGACATGCAGAGGAAACTGCGCCGACTTGCTCATGCCGCCGATGAACAGCAGCAGCGTCACGGCCGTCGGGCCGCTGATGTCAAAGCCCGGCCAGGGGGACAAGGTGACCGGCGTCTCGGCGGCCTTGGCGAAGAGGGCCTGGAACTCGAACGTTCCATATAATTGATAGGCGAGCACGATGCCCGAGAGAAATGCGATATCGCCGACCCGAAGCAGGGTAAAGGTTCTGAACGCGCCGTCGAGCGTCGCCGCATGGGCATGGTTGTGGGCGAGGAGATAGAGCATGAAGCTCAGGACCTGCCAGAACAGGAACAGCATCATCAAATTCGCGCTGGACACCATGCAGAGCAACACGCTGGTCGTGAAGCCGATGAGGGTCAGATACCGCCGATCGTGAGGGTCCTGATACATGTAGCCGATCGAATAGGTATAGACGATGGTCCCGACACCCGAGATCAAGACCATCATGACGGCGCTCAAACGATCGATATAGAATCCGATGGGGAAGGCCAGCGTTGCCGGGGATGCCGGATCGTAGAACCGGACGGTGAGGGGTCCATGGGTCGCCACATACCAGAGCGTCACCATGGCACCTACAAAGGCCGCGCCGATGGGATAGGCTGCGATCTTGGCACGCTGTTGCCGCGAGGCCTCATCGCCCACCAGCACGATGAGTGCCGCGAGGAGTGGAAGCAGCGGAACTAGGATGACAGCAAACACCGGTACCTCAAGACCTTCTCGACAGGACCTCTAGACAGCACAAAAGCCAACCAGTCTCCCCCCACGCTCGTCGTGGTGAATCCGGTTGGCTTGTACTGCGACCGGCCTCTCTCGCGAATTGCCGGTTGCCCTACGGCCTATGTCTACAACATCGGCGTCCCACCTGGCCTCGAGGCATCTCGGCACAGGCGACATCGCCATAGAAGAAAATGAGGCACATCAATAATACGCTCCGTGCATCGGCGTCAAGGACCGGAGGGGGAATTGGTTTCCTCAACCAACAGGCAATGGCCCGAAAACCCTAGCGCGCGAACTCGGTTGGGCATAAGGCTTATGTTTGCGCTTGTTCGAGCCGGCACGTGCTCCTATAATCCGCACCAGGTCGAGTCACAGGCCGGGCGATCTCGGCTTGAATCAGAAGAGGGCACTACGTGGAAAACGCGATTCGCAACGCCGTCATCAAGTTCGAGCAGGAGTTCATGGGACGCGGCCCCGATGAGGTGCGCGCGTATGTCGTGCGGGATCTGGTTGTCGTCCGGCTCAAGGGGGTGCTGACGCCGGCCGAACGTCAGTTGGCCAAGACGGTGGAAGGTATCGACATGGTGAAGCGATTGCGGCAGAATCTCATCGCGCAGGGCCGCGACAAGCTTTGTGCGCAAGTGAGCGAGATCACCGGCGCCAAAACACTCGCAGTCTTTACGGACATCGACGTTCAGCTGAGTGAACGGGTCTTTGTGTTCACGGTGGATCGCGAGATCCAGAACGGCCCTCGATAGGGGTTCCGCACGATGGAAAAACTCGTCAGAGGATTCCTGAAGTTTCGGACCGAGGTCTTCCGCAAGAAGAAAGAACTCTTCACCAGGCTTTCCGAAAACCAGGCTCCTCGAGCGCTCTTCATCACCTGCTCCGATTCGCGTGTCGACCCCACCCTCCTTACACAGACCGATCCCGGCGAGCTCTTCATTCTCAGGAACGCCGGCAACATGGTGCCGCCATATGGCTCGATGCAAGGCGGCAGCACGGCCACCATCGAATATGCGATGGCTGTGCTGAAAGTCCCCCACATCATCGTCTGCGGTCATACCGATTGCGGTGTCATGAGGGCCCTCTTGCATCCCGAGGACGTTCGCGACTTGCCGGCCGTGAAGGAGTGGATTGGACAGGCGGAAACCACCCGCCGCTTGATGAGTGAGCACTATACCGACCTCACGGGCAGCGATCGCCTGATCAAGACGACGCAGGAAAACGTCCGATGTCAGCTCGACCATCTGCGCACACACCCGTCCGTCGCCCTGCTTCTCCGGAAGAAGCAAGTGGATCTCCATGGGTGGGTCTATTCCATCTCGACTGGCGACGTGTGGGTCTACGACTTCGACTCCGAGCAATTCACCTCTCTCTTGGATGACGCAGCTCCTCGCTTGAAAACGTCGCGCTAGTCCTGTCATGCTCCATCCATGAGCAGACGCCAGCTGGAAACACTTTCGTTCGACAATACCTATGCCCGCCTGTCCGAGGCCTTCTACGCCAAGCTGAATCCCACGCCGTTTTCAGAACCGCCGTACCTCATCAGTTTCAATCGGGCGGCAGCTGAATTGATCGATCTTGACCCGGAGCAAGCGAAGCGGCCGGAATTTGCCGGCGTGTTCGGCGGGAGCATGCTAGTTCCGGGGATGGAACCGTTGGCGATGCTCTATTCCGGCCATCAGTTCGGGGTCTATGTCCCGCAGCTCGGCGACGGGCGCGCCATTCTTCTGGGCGAGGTACAGAACGGGCGAGGTGAGCGATGGGACTTGCAGCTCAAAGGCGCAGGCCCCACGCCCTTTTCACGCGACGGCGACGGGCGAGCCGTGTTGCGATCCACCATCCGCGAATATCTCTGCAGCGAAGCGATGCATGGACTGGGCATTCCGACGACGAGGGCGCTCTGCATCGTCGGCAGCGACCATCAAGTCTATCGCGAACAGGTCGAAACCGGCGCGATCGTGCTTCGTCTGGCGCCCTCGCATGTGCGGTTCGGCTCGTTCGAGATTCTCTATTATCGAAAGCAACATGAACAGCTCAGACTGTTGGCCGACTATGTGATGGCGACTCACTATCCGCATCTCGTGGCGGCGACAGACAAGTATGCCCGCTTCTTTGCCGAGGTGGTGGAGCGCACAGCGAGGTTGATTGCCCAATGGCAGGCCGTCGGATGGGCTCATGGGGTGATGAATACGGACAACATGTCGATCCTGGGCCTCACGCTCGACTATGGTCCCTTCGGCTTTCTCGACGACTACGACCCCGGTTTTATCTGCAACCATTCCGACCACAACGGCCGCTATGCCTTCAATCAACAGCCCTATATCGGTCTCTGGAATCTGAGTTGTCTGGCGCAGGCGCTCCTCCCGTTGGCGGAGAAGGAAGACCTGAAAGCGTCGCTCGACCGCTATACCCCCCTCTGCGAAGGCCGCTACATGGAGTTGATGCGGGCCAAGTGCGGACTCATCGAGACGAAGGAAGAGGACGCCGCGTTGATCCAAGACCTCCTGGCGCT
Source organism: Nitrospira sp. (assembly GCA_031420175.1). Lineage (GTDB taxonomy): Bacteria > Nitrospirota > Nitrospiria > Nitrospirales > Nitrospiraceae > Palsa-1315. Next base: position 3,863 of record JANOMG010000081.1, on the reverse strand, counting down.
CATGCACCTGCACCATGTCGATTACACAAACCTTTTTCGGACGTTGGGCTCCTTTCAGAGCGGAGCCGCCTCGGTGAACGAGCCGCTCCGTGACTTCTTCGTGGATCGTGCAGCCTTCGACCAGTGGGCTCGCCGGTACGAGGACCGGTTACGTGAAGAGGGGAGTCGAGACGAGGATCGCCAAGCACGTATGAACCGCGTCAATCCCAAGTACGTACTTCGTAACTATCTGGCGCAGACCGCCATCGAGAAGGCGCAGCAGAAGGACTTTTCTGAAATCGACCAGCTGCTCACCCTACTGCAAAATCCCTACAGCGACCAGCCTGGCATGGAATCCTATGCGGCTGCGCCCCCCAATTGGGGTAAGCACCTCTCGGTCAGTTGCTCGTCCTAAAGACATTATTCCATACCTCTTTTGGGGGGGGTTGTGTGCCGGCCTCCCATAGGCGAGGATCAGGAAAATTTCTGAATCAGGAATCGTGCAGGAGCCTCTCAGCGTAGTCTCCCCGAGAACCAGAAAGAATCTCACTCATCTCCTCATGAAGATATTGAACCAATCGTTCAGTCAGCTCGTGGCTTGCGTCACACTCTTGCTGGCTCTGGGTTCCTGCAGTGGCGGGGGGTCTAGTGGCGGAGATCCCTCTACCTCCCCTGCACCCGCGGCGGGTTCCGTGACCATCACCGGTACGGTCTCGGGGACCGTCATCAAGGTAGTGAGTGCCGACAACAGGAATCTGCTCATTATCTGAAGCCGACACGGGGTCTCTACCCGGACCTCCCCCGTTCCCATTTACGCTCTCAAGCATTCCGGTTGGAGTTCCGGTTAAAGTCTTTTTCTTTAGCGCCGGCCAGACATTTCCTCTGTATATCGGCAATACAAATGTATTCAGGGTATTAACGGCTGGACCCCTCGACCTAGGTTTCGTGACGATGGGAGGAGGAAAATCAACTTCTCCGGCCAATCAGCCGCCGGCGGGTACGATCCAGCTAGAACTGGAAGGTTCACCCTTCCCCCCGCAAAGTATAATTCCTCTAACCTCCTCGATTTCTGTGACAGATCCGAACGATGGGGCACAAGTCCAGGGGCCCCATGTGCCCATTGGCTTTTCGCTCCAGAACTTCACTATTGGGAACCAGAACCAGGCTCATCTTCATGTGTATTTGGATAACGACCAGACGCCCTATGAGTTTTTAAATGGAGCTCCAGTTCTCCATAACGGCGGTCCGGCCCTCAATGCTCAATGGGTGAGTGGGACACGGATCCGTTTCCTGTCGCTCCCGACGAACACGCATACGGTTCAATTTAGACTTTCCTCGGCGTCGCATATGGAGTATGTGAATCAAGAGGGGTCTACGGCGGTACAGTTCACCGTCAATCTCCCTCCCTCCACTCCTCCGACGATTAATGTGACGAACCCCGTGGACAATCAAACCTTGCCCTCTGGGCCTATGACTGTTGCTTTCAACGTGACGAACTTTGGGATCCAGGAACAGGGGCAATCTCAGCTGCATTTCTACGTGGATGGAAACCGCGGCAACCTCTATCAGTTTCTCAATGGCTCGAATCAGGTCCTGTTGAACGGGAATCCAACAGCAGATGTCCAGTGGGTCTCAAACTTGTCGTTCCGATTTACCGCTCTTTCCACCGGCTCACATTCCCTGCAGCTTGTCCTCGCAGATGGCGATGCGGCCAATACTGAGCTGACGAACTCGTCGGCGACAGACATCGTGAACTTCATGGTCGATGCTCCAGCGGTTGCCTCGGTGGCAGTGACCAGCGGGACTTCATTCCTCTCGAGCCCGGTGAGAATTACGTTCTCTGTCACCGACTTCACGATAGGCCTCCCTGGCACTCGGCACCTTCGGTTTTCCATCGATAGTGGTCCGCTCAACGACTTCTACAATGGTACCGGCATCAATTTAGATAATGGCGTGCTCCTCAACGGTGTCCACACGCATTTCGTTCATTGGACATCGACGACTTCGTTCGACCTGTTTGGTTTGGCCGCCGGACCGCATCAGATTCGCCTCGTTCTGGTGGATGAGAACAATCAAGCGTTGGCCAATGTTGGTGCGTCAACAACCCAGGACTTTACTGTGCAACAACCCCCGACCGGGGAACTCCAGCTCCAACCCGTACTCGAGGGCCTCGCCTTTCCCGTGGGACTCTCCCTTGCTCCGGACGGCCGCATCTTTTACAACGAACTCGAGGCGGGAAGGATTCGCATCATTAACCCGTCGTGGAAACTGAGCCTCACCCCGTTCTGTCAGATCCCGGTTGCAGTTCTGGGAGGAGAACAGGGCCTGCTGGGTCTCACGCTGGATCCGAACTTTTCCGACAACCGGTATGTCTACGTGTACTATACGGCCCCTGGAGCGACGATGAATCGGGTCGCCCGGTATACAGAGTCCAACGGGGTCTGCACGGATGAGACCATCATTCTTGACAGGCTGCCGGTCAGCGAGACCCACAATGGGGGTATCATCAAGTTCGGACCGGACGGCACATTGTATGTGGTCATTGGCGATGCAAGGAATCCATCGAATGCGCAAGATCTCACTTCCCTGGCGGGGAAGATTCTACGGGTGAACGCCGATGGTTCGGCTCCCTCGGACAATCCGTTCATCTCGAATGCCGATGCCAACGCGAAGAAAGTGTTCAGCTACGGACACCGGAACAGCTACGGATTCACCTTCCATCCCCAAACCCATGATTTGTGGGAGTCGGAAAACGGCCCGAACGACAATGACGAAATCAACAGAATCATCGCAGGGGGCAACTATGGCTGGGACAGCAATGAACGGGGGGGAATTCTGAACGATCGCTGCTGCATCGATCCTCTCCTGGCCTTCAATCCCGTCATCGCTCCCACGGGGATCATCGCCATACCGGGGGGGTCGTCCGTCTACCCGCCGGTCTACCGCAACAATCTGTTCGTGGCGGTTTGGATCGACGGGACAATCCGTCACGTCATCCTGAGTGGGGCGAATCTTGACCAGTTCGGTGGCTCCAACGTGGCCTACACGGGCGGGGCCGGCGGTTTGCTCAGCCTGATGCTGGGCGCTGATGGCTACGTCTATGCTTCCAATGCTAACGGCATTTTCAGACTCACTCCGCACTAACTCCCGTCGACTCACCCCCATCCTGAGACTGCAACAGTCGCTTGCAGTTCCCCTCACTGTCTGTTGTACAGTGGCCGTACCAATCTCAAGAAAATTGGACAAGCTGCTCTTTCACGCGGCTGATCATACACAACGGATTCCTCTATGGCTAAAGGACGCGGCGATTCGAAACTAGCGGTGGTGGGAGCCCTCACGCTTGTGCTGGCCATTGCCGGGGTGTTGTTGGTGAAAGAGCCGCTACGCAGCTCGCGGCCGGTCGGCACCGGGCTGGAGATGAAGCCGACGACCGGCGAACAGTTGGTCCGCGCGAGGCTGTGGGAAGATCCGGTGGCAGCCGTGCAGCGGGGGATACGAGGGGCCGGACCGACCGGCAAGACTGCTGGACCGGAACCCACCATCTCGCAACGGTTTGGGCCGCTCAGACAGGCGTTGTCCGAACGAACCAGGAGTGGGGAGCGTATTACCGTGCTCCTGGTAACCACGAGCGGGGGCCCCTACGTTGAAGGTACCGAATCGCGCATCCGCGATCGCTACGCCATCGGTACCGCGCTGGGCGTCGGTTGCTATGTGCCGGAGGACGAGGGCCATCTCTCCTTCGTGGAATGGGAACCGCAAGGGGCTGTGCAGGCCCTGCCCTACGAATGGTATCGCCTCAGGAAGACACGCGTCTGCGGAGAAGAAGCCTCGCGTGCCTCCGCGGTTCTGGTCGTCTGGTTACCGGAAGAAGCCCTCAATCGGGG
>JANOMG010000080.1:0-3538 GCA_031420175.1 Nitrospira sp. | reverse complement strand
CGGATCTGTTCGACATCGCTTTGTGAGAGGTGCAAGAGGTCTTTGCGTCGAAACGTCATCAAGGTTTTGTTGACGAAGTCTTTGGGGGCCAGATTGGTGAGCAGGACCTTGCGATCCGATTCACGAAAGACGTAGAGCGTGGAGGAGAGCGGCCCACTATCTCCGACGGAGAGCGTTTCCCGTGCGTCCCCGGCCAGGATGGTGATGGTCGTAATCGGATCGTCGAGTCCATAAGGAGTCAAGTTAGTCGGGTGGTCTTCAACGATACGAGTTACGGCGCCTGTGACTAGGGCTCTGATTAGATTCTGGAGCTCCCGCTGATCCGCGTCGGTCTTGAGGGGTGCGGTCATGACCCACCCCTTGTCGGGAGTTCTGGCAAAAACGAGCTCGTGCCGGTCGGTTTTGACGGTCAGCCCGGAGAGGGCCTGCTGGTCAAGGAGCAGGACCTTCTTGTCGGCAGTCTCTTGCTGCTCATGCGATTCTTTTTGCGGCAGTTCGATGGCGTAGAGATAGAGGCCGAGTCCAGCCAATACGAGTGCCATGACGAATGTGGGCCAGTATCGCATGAGTCTAGAGGCGACGGCGTCTGCGCCAGACCATGATGCCGGCGATAAACATGGTGGCCGGCAGGAGGATGACTTGCAGATAGAGCAGGGCTCGTTCCTGCAATGGGTTGGGCGTAAACGGTCGAAGCGCGGAATCTTTCGGGGCGATCGCCATCATGTTCCGTTCTTCAGCCAACCATCCGGCCGTGTGGAGGAAAAAGTCGCTGTTCCCGGGAAAGGTCACAAAGGCATTGGTCGCAAACGTGGAATTGCCAATGACCACGATGGCGGGACGGGGTTTGCCTTCTTCCGGAGTGACTTTTGGCGTGAGGGCTGCAGCCATCGGCAGGGGGCCTTTGATGTCTTCCTTCTCATCAAGGTTGACGACACGGCCCTTCAAGTCGGTTTCTGCCCAACTGTTCGGCGATGTGCGGGCGAGCGGCACATAGTCCCATGCTGCGCCAACCTGTTCATCAAAGGTGATATGCCGTGCGAGGGGAAAGAGCACGGCCGCGGAGAGGTCCTGGGTAATTTCATGTTCGGTGAACGTGCGGACAAGCAGGGACGTGAGATCGCCTTGGGCCAATCGATCTTGTAAATCCACTAGGGCTCCCGGCCCGACTCCCAGGCCCCACCGTTTGAGCAAGGGATTCAGGTCGGCCAGCGTATCCGGGTCGATGAGCAGCAGCAGATGGCCTCCCTTTTCCACATAGCTGTGAATCCGCTCTTGTTCTTCGGCGATCACCCGGCGACGGGGGCCGGCTACGACGAGGATGGCCGTGCGATCTGGTACGGCGGTCTCTTTCAGCAGGCTGACGGTGCCGACGTCGTACCCCTGCTTGACCAGAATTTCTCTGGCGGCAGACAGCCCGGTTCGTTCCTGATCGTCGAGGCTCGGTTCACCGTGCCCTTCTAGAAAGAGGACGCGCTTCTTGCTGTCTTGAGACACGCGGATAAACGCTCCGGTCAGTTCCACTTCCGAGGGAGCAGTGATACGAACGGTGTGCCCGCCGCTTTCGAATACGGCTGTGTCGGTTCTGGAAATGCCATAGGTTTGAGCAATTTTCGGCTGCCGTTCCGGGTCGACGAACTCCACGGTAATCTTCGAGCTGGCCTGCCGATAACTATCGAGCCGTTCCTTGTAGGATTGGTAGCCGGGGTCTTTTTCTCTGGTGAACACGGTGACGAGTACTTCGCGCGGGAGATTCCTGAGCACGCGATGTGTTTGCGGGGAGAGGGAGAAGTTTTGGTTTTCCGACAGGTCCCAACGAATGGAATGACGGGCCGCGAGAAAGTTCACGATGGCGAGGATGCTGATGAAGAGAAGGATCATCAGCAGGCTGTTGGCGCCCATGCGTGTCGAACGACGAGTGGAGAAGGCTTTCAGGCTGCCGAAATGGACGACACCGAAGAGGATGAGGCAGAGCAGTGCCGATCCCTCCATGAGGGTGACCAGCCAGAGTTTCTCCGGAGCGAGGCTGTAGCCGATCGCGCCGGCTATGGCCAGAGCCATTCCGACTACGCCAAGTGGAATCGTCTTGAGGTTCATTTCCATCGTGATGAATCCACGACTCGGTGAGACAGAAAGAGCATCAAGGCTAGACCGCTGAAGAAATAGACGAGGTCTTTGGTATCGACTAGCCCGCGCACCAAGTGGTCGTAGTGTTCCATGAATGACAGGTACGAGATGGCCTGCCCGATGGCCGTTTCCCCGAGGAGTGAGCCGACGCCGGCGAGGAGCCAGAGGACCAGCAATAGGCCGAAGCTGACAAAGGCCGCGACAATCTGGTTTTCAGTCAGGGCTGACGCCAGTACGCCGACGGAGAGAAAGAGGGCGCCAAGCAAGATCAGGCCAAGGTAGCCGGTCAGCACGGGGTACCAATCGAAGTCACAGAAGAGCGCGAGCACAAGCGGCATGAGCCCGGTTAGCCCGAGCAAACCCAGAAAGACGAGGAAGACACTCATGAATTTGCCGATCACGATGTCGTTGATGCTGATCGGAGAGGTCATCAAGAATTCAAAGGTGCGGAGCTTGCGCTCTTCGGCGAAGAGCCGCATCGTCAGGATCGGCAGGATAATCAGGAGGATAAATCGTATGCTGGAGAACAGATTCCGGAAGACCAGATCGTTCAGGTTGATCTGGGCGCTCCCCTGCATTTGCATCAGCTGAATCGCTTGGGCTCCGGCAAAGACAATGTAGAGATAGGCGAGCAGTCCTACAATTAGCAGAAACACCGCACCTACGACATACACCACGGGTGAGACGAAGTAGGAGCGCAGCTCTTTGGCGATGATGGCTTGGAAGGGTGTCATAGTGGCTGGCCTGCCGGTTCTGTTGGAGTCACCACAGCGTCTTGTACGAGGCCGGCTTCGTCTTTTGTCAATTGGAGGAAGACGTCTTCCAATGTCATAGAGATAGCTTTTAACTCAAGTAGTCCCCATCCACTGGTGACTGCCAGATGAGCCACCTCTTCCCTTGCATCTCGGCCCAGTTCGCATTCCACAAGAAAGGTGCCGGAGGTGCCGGTGGTGAAGACGTTCTGGACCCCCTGCACTGCCTTCAGGCGGCTGTCGGTGTCTGCAGCGGGAGATTTGAGGGTGAGCGAGATTTTTTCGGACTGACGGAGGCGTGCAGAGAGTTGGTCCGGCGTGTCTTCGGCCACAATACGCCCGCCGCTGATGATGACGACGCGCTGGCACACGGCGGTGGCTTCGGGAAGAATGTGGGTGCTGAGAATCACGGAATGAGAGCCGGCCAGATTCTTGATCAACTCTCTGATCTCAATGATTTGTTTCGGGTCGAGACCGACGGTTGGCTCGTCCAGGATTAATACTTGAGGGTCATGGAGCAACGCTTGGGCCAAGCCGACGCGTTGGCGGTATCCGCGCGACAGATTTCCGATGAGCCGGTGCTGCACCGTGCCCAGTCCGAGCCGCTCGATTTCGCGTTGCATGGACGAGGTGAGCGTTTTTCCGGTCAGACCACGGAGGCG
>JANOMG010000079.1:0-2249 GCA_031420175.1 Nitrospira sp. | reverse complement strand
GCGGGACAATCAGGTCACCGCCGATCTGACCGTCGAGAATACCTCTTCGCGTGACCTCAAAGTCCTCTGCCTCCTGCAAAACACCCTGCTTGAAGACAACCATGGCTCGCTGTGGAAATTGGAGGCACAAGACAATCGTGAAGGCCTCTGCGCACGTGGGCTCGAACTCTCGCCACGAGAAAAGGATCGGGCCGTGCTGACCTTCTCGGCTCCGGCCGGCGCACATGCAAGCCACTTTACCTTGCGCTATCACGAGAAGGCGCCACGACGGGGTGCCCGGTTCTCCATCGAGGGTCTCAAGGCTGAATCGGCTGGAGCCGCTCCAGCCGCCGACACGACATCGCCACCTTCCACCAATTGAAATTCACATGACCACACAACCGATTAAACAAGTTCTAACGATTGCCGGCTCAGATTCAGGGGGCGGCGCTGGTATCCAGGCAGACATCAAAGCCATGTCGGCCAATGGCGTGTTTGCCATGTCGGTGATTACCGCCGTCACCGCGCAGAATACGGAAGAGGTCACCGACGTCTTCGAACTGCCGACCTCGATCATCGCGGCGCAAATCGATGCCGTGTTCGACGACTTCGACGTCGCGGCGGTCAAGACCGGAATGTTGTCCTCCACAGCCATCGTCGAAGTCGTCGCCAGACTGCTGAAGCCCCAGAATGTCACGAATCTCGTAGTGGATCCGGTCATGATCTCGAAGACCGGCCAGGCGCTGCTCAAGCCGGAGGCGATCGCCGCCGTGAAGACACAGCTCTTCCCCTTAGCGCTGCTCATCACGCCGAACATTCACGAAGCCCAGCAACTATCCGGCATTGAGATCAAGACGCTGGCCGACGCGCGCCGCGCAGCCAAAGTGATTCATGGATTCGGCTGCAAGTATGTGTTGATCAAGGGCGGTCATTTGCTGGCAGAACGAGCCACCGACCTGCTCTATGACGGCCGCTTTTTCAATGTGTTTAAGGGGGAATTCATCGATACCCCCCACACACATGGCACAGGCTGCACGCTCGCCTCGGCCATCGCGGCCCATCTCGCACGAGGCAAGTCCATGAACGATGCCGTCCAAACGGCCAAGGCTTACCTCACCGAGGCCATTCGCCATAGCCTGGCGATCGGCCACGGAACGGGGCCGACGAATCATTTCTATTTTCTCCAGACCTAGCAGGATGCTGAAAAAGTCCGCCAGCGGCGTTCTCGCATCGCTCAGACCCTCAACGGGGACCCGGCCGCCTCACCACTCGGCGGCGCGCACAGACTTGGTGCTCCTTATTCGTCGCATCGTGCGCCCCAAAGGGTACGCCTCGGGCCTTCACTCGCTGCGGCCTTGCTGGACGGCCTTTTTGAGCATCCTGCGAGAACGTTTTCCAATCATGCCATATATGCAGACCATCAAATTTCTCGCGTGACATCATAGCTTTCAGCATCCTGATTAGGAGGACTCTATGGGTCGTGTTACAGCCCGTCCACTCACGTTTCTGATCACGGGATTTGGCTGGCTCCTGATCGCCTCATTGGTAGGATTAGCCATCCTGATTGGCTTGGTCCATGGCACGCCGCTGCCCTCGTGGTTAAGACTGGTCCATGTGCATGCCATCCTCATCGGCGGCATCCTGCAACTCATGATCGGTGGGCTCTTTACTTCCCTGTCACACAGCTCCCAGGGCGACGGAGCCCCCTCGAATTCCCGTCTAGGGCTATTCATCGTCCTGAATGCCGCCACAGTCGGGTTGCTCGTGGGATTCGGACTCGGAGACATGAGGATCGTCGGCGCGGCTGGGCTTGTCGTGTTTGGGGCAGTCGCCTCCATCGCCACGGTCGCCTGGCAGTACATCCGACAAGGCCTGACTCAACCAGCCAGCCCCTCCTGGCTCTATCGATTCTCACTCATCGCCCTGCTCGGAGGATTGGCGATTGGCGTCGCGATGGCCTTTCGGCTCATGCCGGAATACTATGCCCACGCGCGGCTGCTTCATCTGCATGTGATTTTAATGGGTTTCGTCACATTGGCGATGATCGGCGCCACGCATCGTCTCTTGCCAATCATCTTGCATACCGAGCTCTATAGTCCGCGGCTCGCTCGACTTGTATCGATATGGCTTCCTGCCGGCTTCGCCATCCTCATCGGCGGGTTTATCACCTCGTCCCTCCGCATTGAACTCGCAATCGGAGGACTGCTCGTTCTCAGCATCGGCCTCTACGCGTATAATCTCCTGCGCACCTGGCTACGCTCCGGCCATCC
>JANOMG010000078.1:0-11289 GCA_031420175.1 Nitrospira sp. | reverse complement strand
CGTACGGATTCAGACCGTTCTTTCTGAGTGCGGCGCTGTTTGCCGGACTGGCGGTCCCGGCTTGGATCGTCATTTTTACGGGAGTCCCTGATCCGGAGCTCCGGTCTGCTGTGCGGGACTGGCACGTGCATGAGATGGTCTTTGGTTTTCTCCCTGCGGTCATCACCGGCTCCTTGCTCACGGCCATTCCCAACTGGACCGACCGTACGCCGATCAGAGGGGACGAACTGTTATCGTTGTGGGCCTTGTGGTTGGCCGGACGGGTGGTGATGGCCGTTCCGTTTCTGTCGCCGCTCTTGTCCGCCGTCATTGATGGGGCGTTCCTGGCCGTCGTGGCGGGGCTAGCCTGGCGAGAGATCATCGCGGGGAAGAGTTGGCCTCAAGCACCGATCGGGGTTCTCGTCAGCCTCTATGCCTGTGCCAACGTCTTGTTTCATGTGTGGGCATTGAGCAGCGCCGAGACGGACCCTGCCGAGCGAATGGGCCTTGCTCTGGTCCTGGTACTGCTGTCGCTCATCGGTGGGTGCGTCACCTCCAACTTCACTCGCGACTTTCTTGCCGAGCAGGGTAGGACCGAACAGCCTGCGCCCTTTTCGCGTGTTGATGGACTGTCGGTTGTACTCGTGGGCATTGCTGCTGTTTTCTGGATTGTTCAGCCGCAGGCCTTGGTGACAGGCTGGTTGTGGGTGGCAGCCGGGTTGCTCAATCTGGTTCGCCTGTTGCGCTGGTACGGGTGGCTGACCTGGCGCGAGCCCTTGGTGCTGACGCTACATGTGGGGTTTGGGTGGGTGGTGTTGGCGTTGTTGGTCATGGGAGGCGCCATTCTTGGTGTAGGCCTGCCAATAACAGATGCGATACATGCGCTCACGACCGGCGCCGTGGGTGTGATGACCCTGGCAGTGATGACTCGCGCCAGCCTGGGCCATACGGGACGCCCCAAGCATGCGGGGGCCCTGACGGTCTGCATCTACCTCTTGGTCAACTTCGGTGCGGTGTTGCGGGTCTTCGGTCCGTCTCTCGACTCCTCCCACCTTGGGCTTGGACTCGCCGCGATAAGTTGGAGTGGCGCCTATCTGCTATTTGCCCTCATCTATGGTCCGTTCCTTCTCCGTCCATGCCTCGACGATTGACCGACTATTTCATTATCCTGCGAGAACACATTGAGGATTGGGAGACCGATGTCACCGATAGATTTTACGGAAAAATTGGCTGAGGGATTTGGGGCCTACAATACAAAGGTCGGTCAATGGTGGGTGGATCAGACGCGCAATGCGGCGCATGCGGCCGCTTATAAGAATATTGCGAGCCAGGTGGCCAAGTGCGTAAAAAAGGAGAGCGGCCTGATCATCGATTACGGATGTGGCACCGGCCTCCTGATGAAACAGCTCGTCGATCTCCTCCCGGCCTGGGACTTCCTTGGCATCGATGGTTCGAAGTTGATGCTGCGTGAGGCCGAGACCTGGGCTCGTAGCACACGAAAGGACCGCCCCGCACCTATCGAGTTTCGCCGCGCACAGCTGCCGGACTTCTCCGTGACCAGACCAAAGGCCGACATCATGGTCTTCACCTTTCCCAATATCGTGGCGGTGCCCAGCGAGCGTCGTCAGTTTGAAACGCTCTTTCGGAAGGATCGGGCCCTCGCAGGTCTGTTAGCGATGAAACAGGAAGGGGAGGTGGAGGATGTCGAGAATCTCTACGACTCCCTGTTCATGAGCCGTGTGGTGTCGAGAAATCTGCGCCTCCTGCTGCGAAAGGGGGGCCTGTGCGTTCGCGTGGACTATAGTCAAGCCGGGAGGCGGGACTTGAAGCGCTTCGACCAGTTGTCGACCCGGTTCGAGGAAGGGTCGCTAAACACGAAACAGTCCCATTTGCAGCCGCAGAAGTTCTTCACATTGCTCTCGTCGGTCTATTACCCGTCGGCAGTCATTCTGGATGTCTATGAGCAGACCAAGGATCCAGATTATCTTGAGGGCGGTTATCTGGTCAGTATTTTGAAAGCAATTTGATAGCCGGATTCCGGCGTTTTGATCCGATAAGGTCAAAACTCCGATGGCCAATCCTCTCTGGATCTTCAGGGCACAGCTCTCCGCATGTTGGTGGTCAGAGCTTGACCTTGTTGCTCTGTCTGATACGCTGGGTTGTCATCTCTCTATGAGGTCATCAAGACATGCGTGTATCGTCTCAGTTGCGTAACGTGTTGCTGGGGTTGCTCGTCTCCGCGGCCGTGATGTTATTCGCTGAGTTGCTTTCCCGAGTGGTGAAAACGTTCGACGTGGACAGGGGTTCCACGGTTTCGCTTGCTCCTGAAGAAGGGTTTGCCTATTCGGCGAAGCTCGGTTGGGAGAGAAAACCTGGCTATAAAGGTGTGGCGGCAGGAGGCCATGAGCGGGAGTTTGATGCGGCAGGCTATGTCACGGCCGATTCAACGCAGGTATCGGATACGACCAAACAGAAGATTGTATTTATTGGTGATTCGAACACGTTTGAGTACGGTGTGTCGACTCGATCGTCGTTTGTCGAGGTGGTGGAGGGACTTCTGCCCAGTGTCAGCGCCATCAATCTTGGTGTCATTGGTTATACCTCTTATCAGGGTCGAGTGACACTTGAACAGTATGCCCCACTTCTGAAGCCCGATCTGGTCGTGGTGTCCTTTAATTATAACGACCGGCGGGCCATCCTTGATCCAGGTTGGGTTGATGGTGAAGAGGAGTTTCAGCGAATGTATTTGACTCGCTCAAACGCTGGCGCGACTGTCGCTGGATTTCTCGATGCCTCGTATTTTGTCAGGGCGTTACGCCTGTCATGATCGTAGGTGGGCTCATGACTGATGGTGGCGAGAAGCGGATCGACGCATGGAGGCCTCGCGTTAGCGAGGAGGCGTACCGCCGGAATCTGTCTCAAATTGCGGAGGAGGCCAAGCGCCTTGACATTCCCGTACTGTTTCTATTGCTGAAAGACAATCCCCTTGAATCCTATCATCTCAAGGAAGGTATCAAGAGTTTGGAGGGGGTTGCCGGTACAAAATCTGAGGCGATGGCGATTGTCCATTTAGCTGTTGCGGTTGAAACAACCAACATGTTCACCGACCTGGCGCGCCTCTATCTTGCGAAAGCGTATCAGGCTCAGGGCAACGAGGCAAAGGCCGGGAAAGCTCTTATCTCTCCTTTCCCCTTCAGATCGTTGCAGGGGGGACGTCCAATTCGATTGGATACGACATATAACGATATCATGAGACAGGTCGCCAGTACCTATGGTGCGGAATTAGTGGATGCGACGAAAATGCAGGATGAGCATCCAGATGCGTACATCGATTTCTGTCATTTCAATGAGGAAGGTCATCGTAGGGTGGCCGAACTTCTGGCAAGTCGGATCTCTCATCTTCTGTCAGCTCACACCCAACAAGCAGGAGGAGTTCGCCGTGAGTAGATGCCCTTGACCTTAATGGCGAGGTAACGCGATAGCGCATGTTTTCTGAGGTATGCTCATGGTCTAAGCCTAGCGCATACATCCAGTTCTGTTGAGTATGCGTGTTAGTCTCCGCCCAGAATGTCGTGGCTAGATCTCGCTAGCAGTTGAGACATCATTCCAGCTCCAAGCAGACGAAGTACTCACGACTCAGCTCGTTCTCATTTTGATATGTGTGGCAATCGGTTGACAGGGCTGGTGTGAGACAGTAGCCTGGCATTGTTGTCGATCTCTCTTCACTTCGTAGGGTTGTCGTATGATTGAGTCGCGTGCCAGCGAGCTGATACGGAAGCTGCATGAGCGGCCACAGATGCCGTTGGCTGACTGGCTGCAAGCCCCTGCGCACGTCCATTACAAAGCATTTCGCATGACCGATCCACCAGTGCAGCGGCCTGCGAGTCGTGCCGAGTTCACGTCTCTTCTGGAGGCCTTTACGGTTTCCGCCGATGAGATGGTCCTTCATGACACATTCGGGTATGGCGTGAAGACGGCGACGTCAGGCGATCGGCTCATTGCGATCTGGCAAGCGCACACCGAATACTATAGTTATCAAATCTGGCATATTCCTTCCCCCCAGGCTGCGAGGATGTCGTTTGGCCCGATGACCTTCCCTGACTATCGATTTCCAATCACGCCGCTCGGTGCGGACGTCTGCCGTCTCGACATTGTGCTGATGGCTGAGCCGTTGCCAAGTAGTGAGGCGTTGCGCCCGTTGTTTCCCGGCCCGGTCCTGTATGGCAGCCGGATTCTCGATGAGGAGACCGCACTGGTGACCAGTTTCACACCGGACGAATATGGGCGGGAACATTATTGGGTCAGTGTGGGGTCAGCCAGGGCAACCAGATCGCATCTCAAAGATATCGTCGACGCGATTGTCAGGATCGAAACCTATTATCACTTGCTGCTCATGCAAAAGCCCTTGAGCTCGGCTGCCATCGATCAGACTCATAAGTTCGAACAGGTGCATTTGAAGCAACGGGAAATCATCACTGAACATATTGGCCATGCCGATTCTCTGACGCTTCAGCGGTGGCTCAATGCGCTGACGAAAGATTTGTTGAAGACCACCAGGCTGTCCGGCAAGTTGCATTTCGAATTGTCCGCTTCTGTACCCTACGATAAGATTGTCCACCGGACACTGGCGTCGCTCGACGAACGCATCCTTCCCTCGTACCGCCCGCTGTCCGACTATGTGCTGAGTGGGGTGACCGGGGTGGCGGAGGGTTATCAGCAACTCCTGAAGCGGATCGACACCCTGCGCAGCGGGTTTGAAGGCATTATTTCCATCATTCGAGCCCGCGTCGATCTCATGCTCCAAGCCCAGAATTTGACCCTCTTGGTGAGCGTCGACAAGACCACGAAGAGCCAGGCGATCCTCCAGTATACCGTGGAAGGCTTGTCGGTCATTGTGATCGCCTATTACCTCAGCGGCCTGATGGGCTATCTCTTCAAGGGACTGCAAGAAATGGGGTGGCTCCGCAATGCGCATATTGCCTCTGCCTTGTTTGTGCCCCTCGCGATTGGGCTCGCCTTTTTGATCACCACGCTCAGCCGAAAGCACCTCCACAAGAAACTCTCGGGGGAAGCCGTGCCTCCGGCAGCAGAGAAGCCACAGGCGTGAACCCTCGAATACTGTGACCGGGGAGAGAGGGCCTCATATGGCGGCCTGTTGGATCTGGTTTCATACTGTGGAGCCAGGACCGCTGCCGGCTGCTTGCGAGGGGTGCGATTCTACGCAGGTTGGTATACACTTCGGCCGCATGGAGCCTCGGTATACAGCCATACGATGACTAAACTCTTACTCATAGGGGCCGGTGGGTTTATTGGCTCCGTCCTTCGCTATCTCGTGGGTGGCGCAGCGCAAGCACTCAGCCAGAGCATCGCGTTTCCCTACGGCACGTTGGCCGTGAATATCCTTGGCTGTTTCTTCATCGGATTCCTGTCGGAACTTGCTGACGTCCGCGCGCTCATCGGGGCCGAGACGCGAGCCTTTCTGATTGTGGGCATCCTCGGCGGGTTTACGACCTTCTCGGCTTTCGGCAATGAAACGATGAATTTGATCCGAGACGGAGAAGCGGCTCTCGCATTGATGAATGTCGGCGCACAAGTGTTGCTGGGGCTTGGCGCGGTCTGGCTCGGCTATACGTTGGCCTATGTGATCTGGAGGTGACCCATGCTTTCCGCCGGCGGCTCGCTACTTCGGATTTTCATTGGCGAGGGTGATAAATACGAGAAACAGCCGCTCTATGAATGGATCATCACCCAAGCCAAAGCGAATGGATTGGCAGGAGCCACGGTCCTCCGTGGCTTGATGGGATTTGGCGCCAATACTCGTATCATTCACACCTTCAAGATCGAACGGCTGTCGGAAGACCTTCCGATCATCATTGAGCTGGTAGATACCACTGACAAACTGGAGACCTTCCTATCTTTTGTCGAGCAGCATATACACTCGGGCTTGCTCGTGACGATGGAGAAAGTCGACGTCCGGTTCTATTGCGGTGATAAATCAACTGCACCCAAGACACAGTAGGTACAATCTCACCCTTCTTTGCCCGCTCGCATGGCATTGTGACGCAGGAGCACTATTATTTTTTTCTGGTAGTGGCGGCGATTGCGAGCGCGGTGGCGTCGACCATGATCGCTGGTGCCTTGTTTCTTCTCCGGAATTTCTTGCCAGAGGCAGACCGACATCTGCAAACTAATCTGCGCCCAACGGCTTGAGCGGGGAGGGGTGAGCAGGATGCCGCTCATTTCTTGACGTGGTTCATTCGTCTGGATAGGCTGCTGTCATCTCTCAATGAGGTAGATATCTATGATTTTTGTCACTGGCGGCGCCGGCTATATCGGGTCCCATACCTGCGTGGAACTGCTCGACGCAGGTTGCGATGTTACGGTATTCGATAATTTCTCGAATAGCCATCCCGAAGCGTTGGCGCGGGTAGAGCGGATCACAGGGAAGACACTGCGCCTGATACGGGGCGACATCCGCGACCGTGCCGCGTTAGTGGCAGCCTTGAGGGAAAGTGGGGCCAGTGCTGTGGTCCACTTCGCCGGACTCAAGGCCGTGGGGGAGTCGGTGACACAGCCGCTGGCCTACTACGATAATAATGTGGTGGGCACACTGCGATTGCTGGAGGCGATGGGTGAATGCGGCGTGAAGACCTTAGTATTCAGCTCCTCCGCCACCGTCTATGGCGACCCGATTCGGCTGCCGCTCACTGAAGACCACCCGCTCTCTGCCACCAATCCCTATGGCCGCACGAAGCTGATGCTTGAGGAGATCTTGCGCGATCTGCACCGCAGCGATGCCTGCTGGCGGCTCGGCATATTGCGTTATTTCAACCCGGTGGGTGCCCATGCTAGCGGCTTGATCGGAGAAGACCCTCAAGGCATCCCCAATAATTTACTGCCCTTCGTGGCCCAGGTGGCCGTAGGGCGACGAGCATCTCTCAATGTGTGGGGCAACGATTACCCCACTCCGGATGGGACCGGCGTGCGGGATTACATTCATGTGGTGGATTTGGCCCTGGGCCACCTCAAAGCCCTGAAGGCCCTGGAGGGGTCACAAGAGCGGGCCGACTGTCTGATCGTGAATCTGGGCACAGGCACAGGTTACAGCGTACTGGATATCGTGCAGGCGTTCGAGCAGGCTAGCGGACGGTCGGTGCCGTATACGATGGCGCCCCGGCGTCCCGGCGACATTGCCTCTTGCTACGCCGATCCGAAACGGGCGTATGAATTATTGGGCTGGCGCGCAGAGCGCGGGCTTGGTGCGATGTGCGTCGATGCCTGGCGCTGGCAGAGTGGCAATCCTAACGGCTATACGGGATGATGTAGGTTCGTACGCACCGGACGACACCTATTGGGAACAGTCTATGACTTCCGTCCATCACGTTATTGCGCCCTGCCTCAAGACTCGCGCGTCCCATCTCCAGACCGGTTTGGTGTAGCCCCTGCGCGGGGCTGGCAAGCCTTGACTACACAACCTATCGAGACTGTGCCATGTCCATCACGCCGTTCACTCCTTCTCCCGCTACCGGAGTGGCGTTCATCGGTCGTGAAGGGCTCGTCAGGAATCTGCGCGCGCGTGTTGCCAAGGGCGAATCGCTGGCAGTGATCGGCGGGCCGAAGCTTGGGAAAACCTCGCTGGTTCGCACCGCCTTGAGCGGATTGTCAGGCCACACGATGATCGAAGTGGACCTTGCCACCGACCCGTCGCTCGGGTTTGAAATCGTTCCCGGATCGATCGTGGTGCTCGATAATCTGGACGGTATCGCCGATTCATCGATCGAATCCTTGCTCATACGTGTGTCGACAGCGGGAGTGTCCGGCATCGTGGTCACCGGTGGGCGCCGGCTGCGGACGTGGCTGGGTCACTCCGTGACACGAGCCGGCGTGAGCTTTCGTCTGTTCCCGCTCTCAGTTCTTCTCGATGGAGAGCTGCGACGGTTGATTGGTGCGCACCCACATGTTCCCCTGGCCACGTGGACGGGGAACCATCCCTACCTGACGAAGCTCTTTCTCCACTATGGAGACTGCGCCTTCGAGGCGGGGCGATCCCTGTGGGAGCCGTTCATCCAGGCTCTGGTTGCCGAAGTCGGGGAGGGCCCGGAGCGGCAGCTCCTGTGCTACCTCATTGAGCGAGGGATACCGGTGAATCCCACCGTGGCCGGGTGCGACACGGGTATCCGAGACATGAAGGCGGTGTCGGACACGCTCGTCTACCTGGGGGTCATCAGTCGCTGGATTCGAAACGAGGAGGCCACACTCTTTGCCGGTTGTCGGCTGCTCAATGACTTCATCTCCGGTAGCAAACCAGAGGGCAGTGCGTGATCTCTCACCTCACGGTGTACCGGCTGGGCTGTGGCGTATTCCCTATTCAGTGGACTTGGACGTGTCAGGGACGAGGGGCGAGCTTCCAGATGGTGGTGATGGGTGCCGCGTCGGCGCTTGCACCGGAATGGGAAAGGCCGTAGAGATCTTCAATCGTGCGCAAGACATTGTAATGAGAGATCTTCTCGTCGTAGCGACCGGCTTGCACCATGGGGCCGATGAAGAGGGTCACGATTCGATTGTTCTCTGTCTTATTGTCCTCGTCCCAGGTCACGATTAGCAGACTGTTGTGCTGTTGTGCCCACTGGACGTAGTCATCCAGGTGTTCTCGAAGCCAGCGATCGCCGGTCTGAATCGCCTCGGGATCTTTTCCGTGATGCATGTCGTTGACCTGGTTCGGCACGATCACGCTCACTGTCGGGAGCGTGGTGTAATCGGTGGGGAAACTCGTCATGGGCATATTAGCCGTCGCCGGGAGTCCATTGTTCTCGCTGTCCTGCCAATTCACCCAGGGATTATGTTTGCGTGCATAGAGCCCCACGCTGCAGATGAGAGAGCCAACCTCAGGCAGGTCTTCAGAATATCCGACGAATGTCAGCCCGGCCGCCAGCAATGCGTACCCGAGATTGGGTGTCGTGAAGGTGTGGGGGCACGAGTTATCGGTGATGCCTTGCGTCGATCCTGAAAACAGCGCGAGATAGTTCGGTTGGCTGGGGTAGGTGGCGCCAAAGGACCTGGTGAAGACCGCGCCCTGGGCTGCCAGCCTGTTGATGTACGGTGCCTCGGGCGAATCGATAATCTGGCTGTAGGAGTGGTTCTCTTCAATCACCAGCACAATGTGATCGGGTCTGGGAAGTTGTGAGGCGCTGCCGCCCAGCGCTGAGACTGCAGAGAGGGCACATGCGCCCATAGCTAGCGGCGTGAGAATCGTGGCGAGAATGAGTTTCCACTGCATATGAATGTGTACCATTCCCTCGCGTTGATTCGCCACTAGGGAGATCGCGGCTTTTGTGAATGCGCTGCCAAGGGCCGGATACTATCACTCTATTGGCTGTTCAGGGCAATCGATGAGATAGCGGGGTAGTGCGGGCAGATCGGTGGCGATCTGTTGGGCGTGGCAGGGGGGGATATCTTCCTTCAGTCGTCTCAGGAGTCTGAGGACCTTCATGCTGGGAGGCACCTCGCAGATCCAGAGGTGGCCGCCGGACTCCAGTTCTTCCATGTGTCGTTGCACGCGAAAATTTGGATGCTCCATGAAATAGGCGGACAAGAATCCACCGATAGCCTGGACCACCCAGGGGTGTGCCGTCACATACCGATAACTTACTCGTAACTCGACCACTTCTACCGCTGCCTGTTCACCCATCGGATGAGTATAGCGGGTTGGAACGGTAAAACCCTAGCGTTTCTTCTGCTGGCCAAGCCTATACTTGACCCACCTCGCGCCTGCATGTAGGGTCCCGCGATGTGTTCATTCCGAACGCCGGACTGGCGGCACGAATCAGACAAGACACCATGATTGGAACAACGATGAAAATTGCCATTATTGGGGGTGGACCGGCCGGGCTCATGGCTGCGGAGGCGGCACGTGCCGCAGGGGGAGAGGTCGATCTCTATGACGCCATGGCGTCGGTCGGTCGCAAATTTCTCCTGGCTGGAAAAGGTGGCCTAAATCTCACGCATTCGGAGCCTTCTGAGAAATTTCTCTCACGCTATGGTGCGCGTCGAGCCCAGGTCGGGCCCTTGCTCGCGTCATTCGGGCCTGATGCGCTGCAGGCATGGGTTCGCGGTCTCGGCATTGAAACATTTGTGGGCTCTTCGGGGCGGGTGTTCCCCAAGGATTTGAAGGCCGCGCCGTTGCTGCGTGCATGGCTTCGCCGATTGCGCCAGGCCGGTGTGCGATTCCATATGCGTCATCGGTGGTCCGGCTGGGATGCGCAGGGGTCTCCATGTTTTGTCACGCCAGAGGGAAACCGTTCTGTTCAAGCCGATGCCGTGGTATTAGCACTCGGCGGTGGCAGTTGGCCGAAGCTCGGCTCTGATGCTTCATGGGTACCGTTGCTGGCAGGACGTGGCCTTCAGATCGCGCCCTTACAGCCAGCGAACTGCGGGTTTGACGTGGGCTGGAGCGAGCATTTCCGAACGAAGTTCGCCGGGCAGCCGGTCAAGTCGGTCGCGATTATCCTGCGGAATGATGCCGGTGCCGAGTCCTGGCATCCCGGCGAGTTCGTCATCACGGAGACCGGTGTGGAGGGCGGCGTGATCTACTCAGTATCCGCCGCGCTGCGCGACGAGATTCTGACGAAGGGGGTTGCAACCATGTATCTCGATCTGGCGCCTGATCGCGACGTGCCGCGTTTGACGCACGACTTGTCGCGCCCTCGCGGCAAACGCACGATGGCGACGCATCTTCAGCGGCAGGCACATATCGAAGGCGTGAAGGCAGGGCTGCTTCGTGAAGTGGTTTCGAAAGAGGATTTTGCAGACCCGGCTCGGCTGGCCGCTGCGATTAAATCGTTGCCGCTCCAACTCGTCGCACCGCGCCCGCTGGAGGAAGCGATCAGTACGGCTGGCGGGGTGCCCTTCGAAGCGCTCGACACACGATTGATGGTCCGCATGCTGCCAGGACTGTTTTGTGCGGGAGAAATGTTGGATTGGGAGGCGCCGACCGGAGGCTATCTGTTGACCACCTGTTTCGCCACTGGTCGGACGGCGGGTGCCGGGGCTGCTGCATGGCTCATAGAGAGTGGAAGACATGATGCAATAGGCGTGAAAGGTAAGACGTAGGGCGACGGACTGAGAGCTGCGAGGTTGCAGAGAATCGAGAAATCTATTAGGGAGTGGCGACCAGCCCGCTGACGGCTCCGATGGAGCGGTACTTCTGATCTCGCTGATTCAGCAATTCTGGGAGGGAGAGTTCTGAGAGTTGGGAGAGTTGGTTCGTGAGCGATTTGGCGACTCGTTCGGTGATGGCACCGGGGTCTCGAT
>JANOMG010000077.1:0-20861 GCA_031420175.1 Nitrospira sp. | reverse complement strand
GCATACAATCCCACCGATTCGCCAAAGAGGTTCACCGCCGGCAAGAGAATCGCCGTGCTCAATCCCTGGAGGCCTGTCCGTTTCTGAACTGCGCTTTCGTTCATGATCAGCCAATCACCCAGGCATCCTAAGAGCCGATATCCCCTCGACCCCGTTATCCCACCACTCCTGCTTTTACAGTTTCGGCAACACGTCCCGTTCCGCTTTGTCCACATCTTCCAGGAAGTCGATTTCGGTCCAGGGAAGCCCCCCGATTTTCTCATGCCCGACTTTGACGTCGGCAAAGAACCCCACGAGCGCATCCTCGTATTCCATCTGCCAGGCCTCGCGATCCACATAGGTCCTGAGGGAGGCCACCACATGCGGCGCATCAGCATGGCGGACCTTGAGGAACCCCACGCCTTCCCCCGCGTAATCGTAGTGCGACGGCATCTGCTTGGTCAGCGCAATCACACGTCCACCTTCCACCACCACCATGCATTCTTCTCCGGTCTGCTTGACGGTTTCGTCCATGAGCAACGCGTTCGCGTAGGGGGATTGCACCAGGCGGCGCAAAATCTCCTGATGGAACAGGACATCCGCATCCATGACGATGGCATCGTCGTCCAACGCCGTCCGCGCAATCCAGAGCGAGGAAATACTGCCTCGATGAAACGCCTCGTTAACGAGGAAGTTCACGCGCACGCCACAGGAATTCGCTGCCACCGCCGCGCGAATCATCTCCTGCTTGTAGCCCACGACGATGTCGGCACAGTGGATCCCGACGCTTCGGAGCGACGTCAGATAGCGATGCAACAGCGTCTGCCCGCCGATCTCGATGAGGCACTTCGGGCGATGTTGCGTCACCTGCCACAAGCGCTTCCCGACCCCGGCTGCGAGGATGATGGCTTTCATGCTCTGCCGGAGATCCGTTCAAAGGCGTCGAGGAATCCGACGATCTGCGCCTCCGTCAGGACGCCCATGTTGGCCACGCGGAAGATCTGGCTCTCGAGCTGGCCTTGGCCCGCGTAAATCACGTAGCCCTCTTTTTTGAGTTGATCGTGCAACGACTGATAGGTGATGCCCTCGGGAAGATGATAGGCCGTGATCGTGTTGGACTGTTTGTCGGGAGTCAGGACCGGCTTCACACCCAGCTTCGTCATGCGATCCCGGATCAGCGTCGCGATCTTCTTGTATCGCTGAATCCGCTTGGCCACGCCTTCTTCCATCAGTTCGTTCAAGGCCTCGTCGAACGCATAATAGATCGGCACGGCCGGCGTGAACGGAGTCGTCCCGGCGCCCTGGTTATCCACATATTGCGTGAGGCTGAGATAGATCGACCGCCTGGGGTAGCCACGCATCTTCTCTAAAAATCCCTTGCGGACGAGCACGAAGCCCAGGCCGGGAAATCCCTGGATACATTTACCAGATGTGCCCGCCACCATATAGATGTGGGGGCCGGCAATATCTAACGGCTCCCCCGCCAAGGCGCTGACCGCGTCCAGAATGAAGACCCGGTTCTGGCTATCGACGACTTCCGCGATTTCCTTGACCGGATTGATGAGGCCGGTGGTCGTCTCGTGATGGACCATCGCCACCGCCTGCACCTCAGGATGTTGTCGGAGTGCAAGCCGCAGCCGCTCCGGATCCGGTTTCGTCGTCCAATCGTATTTAAGTTCGGACACGCCCAGGCGATTGAGACCGACCATCTGGGAAATGCGCTCGCCGTACACGCCGTTGTTGAGCACTAGCATGCGTTTGCCTTGCGGGAGCGATGACATGACGGCAGACTCGACCGCCGCCGTTCCCGACCCGGTCAGCACCACGGCGGCATAATCCACTTCCGCCCCCGGCACAAAGAGCTTCAGCAACTTTGCCTGAATCCCATGGAGGAGTTCCGTAAACTCCGATTCCCGATGGCAGATATCCGGACGCAACAGCGCCTGCCGCACGCGATCCGACACATTGACCGGTCCTGGATTCAATAAAATCATCTTCTTCCTTCCCGCTACCCCTTACACAACACACAGCGATCGAGTCCGCTCCGACTGCGCGCGTCCAACGAGGGCTTTCTAAACCGCGCGTTGCGCGAGCACAGGAGCGACTCGGTCGCTCATTCAATCGCTTGCATGAACCGCTTTGTTATGTCCGGCGGGTCCAGCATCACCCGCCCAGCATCTTCCACCATCTCGTTGACTTTCACCAGTAACATACTCGGCCCGTCTTTCTTCAGCATGTCTTTGAACTCGTAGACGAGGTCTTCCCGTTCCCGCACCCGTTCGACGTTCACGTAACCAGCCGCCTTCGCCACCTTCTCCAGCTGAACCACATTGGAAATCGTCGGCTGATTGCCGGTCGTGCCGTAGACTTCGTTGTCGAACACCACATGAATGAAGTTCTTCGGCTTGAGCGCGCCGATCGTGGCCAAGGTGCCCATCCCCATCAGCACATTCCCATCGCCGTCGAAGATCACCACTTGCTTCTTCGGCTTGGCCAACGCCACACCCAGACCGATCGCCGCCGCCGAGCCCATGGACCCGATCATATAAAAATGAGTCGGACGGTCGGCAATTTTCTGGGCCTCACGCGAGGGAAATCCGTTGCAAATAATCACCGGCTGATCGGTGAGCAGTTCCAACAGGGCCGCCATGGCCATCGCCCGACTCTGCATGGTTCCTTGCTCTGGCCTCATGGGTGCAACCCTTTCACGACACCTTTCGTCATCAAGAGGGCGACGGGAATGCGCTGTTTCATAAAGGTCTCCGCCAACCATCTCAGATCCTCGACTGCCGTCTTTTCCGTCAAGGTGCGATGGGGGATCTTCATGGTATCGAGGAACGGCTGCATCACCTCGCCCATGACCAGATGCTCCGGCGCATCCTTGCCGCCTTGACCACGCCAGGACACAATCAGAATGCAGGGCTGCTGATAAATATAGTTCAGAGAGATCAACGTATTCAGTGAGGTCCCTAGCCCGGAGTTCTGCATGAGCACAGCGGGAATCTTGCCGGCCATATAGGCCCCGGCTGCCATCGCCACCGCTTCGTCCTCCCTCACGGCCGGGGTATAGAGGCGCCGCTCCATCAACTCGGCAATGATGCCGCCCAGGATGGAATCAGGGACCCCCGTAAAGAAATCCACCCCGATATCTTGGAGTGCTTGGACAAACGCATCGCTTTCAATCATGTATCGCTTCCTCACCGCTACGCACATGGAAAAACGCGCGCATTATAAGCTATGCCTCGAGGCATTCTCAACAAAACGGAGGGAGTTGCGCCATAAGATCGACCATGGTAGCGTTCTGATATGATCGCACGGCAGAGACATCACGCGAGCTGGCACCTCGTCCTCTTGGCACTCCTGCTCTCTCTAGGCAACCCCCTTCGCGCCCATGCGGTGCCGATGGTGAACGATCCGAACGGAGCCCAGGGCATGACCTGGGGGGTGGCCCTCACCGCGAGGCCAGACTTGGAAGTCACCACGCCAGGCCCGCATGTGAATGAATTCCAATTGAGGAACAGTGCGCCGTCGTATGCCGGAATCCCGGTCGACAGCGTCCGCTTCTTGTCGGTCGATGACCAATTCGCCCGGGTGACCATCCGCTATCAAGGCGACGATCGGCACAAACAGATCCTCACCTATCTCGAACGACAATTCGGTTCCCTGGAGCGCATCCCCGGGCAGATGATGCGAGGCCTCAATCAGCAATATACATGGCGCGGAACCGATACGGAGATCAACCTGACCTATCACGCGAACACGGAGCGGGGGTATCTGTTCATTGACAGCCGCACCCTCGCGCCTCGATTCAATGACCGTATCACCGATTCAGCGGAGTAATATGCCTCCCTCTCTCCCCTCACGGATTCGGCTCACCCCTCTCCTAGGGGTTCTCTGCTCGCTGATGCTGTCCGGCACTCTCGCCTTCGCCGTGCCGATGCTGAACGATCCGAACGGCTTCGAGGGCATCCCCTGGGGTGCGGCCTTCTCGGAAACCGACACCTTTGCCAAAATCGAGGATGCCGGCCGTGCTCAAACCTATGAACTGAAAACCGGAGCCCCTTCGCTCGGCCCAGCGAAGGTCGACTCCATGCGATTCCTGACAGTGGACGGGAAATTTGCCCGCGTCACCGTCCGCTACCAAGGCAAAGCGACCCACGATCAGATCCTGACCTATCTCCAATCCCGCTATGGCTCACTCGACCGCACACCGGGGCAATTTACTGGAGGCTCCGTCAAGTTTTACAGCTGGACAGGATTCGAGAGCGACATTAATCTTCGATACGAGATCGCCACGGATCGTGGCATCATCTTCTTCGAAAGCCAGGAACTCCGCCTCAAAATCACCGAAGGCAACTCAGCTACCGTGTTTTAACCGCTCCACCTTCCATCTCTCTCAATATCGTTACAGGATACTCAAAAGTTCCGTCCAGCAAGGTCGCTGCGAGCGGATCACTGCACGTTGAACGATGAGCGCGGAACGCTGAAGCGATCATCGCGTCCCTTTTCATCATTCATCGCTCACCGCTCATCGGTTCCCGGTTGGCGCGCTTTTTCAGCATCCCATTGGAAAACCCGCGCCAATTTGGCCTACACGCCCATTCACCCCCCTTCTGGTGGGGCTCCAATCCCCCCTCTCTAGGGATGGTGAAAATTCCTGGATACGGTATTCTGAAGCTGTCGCGGGGAACAAAGGTACCGCGGCAGAACCACTAAGGAGGCCCCGATGAAGTTGAGTCATCTCGCACTTACGCCTCATCACCAAAAGGTCCATTCGCTCTTGGATCGGCGTTACGCAGAACGAGTGGCCTTTCGCTGCCAAATCACCTACTCAGGCGAAGAAGGAGCCCGGATCGTCACAGGAGAAGGAACCTTGAAAAACCTCTCCAAAACCGGCTGCAAGATCCTGGGCACGACGACGAGCTCGCTGAGAGGCAGCCTCACCCTGCACCTCCACCTGGAGGATGGACAGGCCCCCCTCTGCCTCACTGATGCCATCGTCTCCGGCATCGACAAAAGCACTTTTTCCGTCAGATTCCCCAGCCTGTCGTCGGCACACGATCGACGGACCGCATTTCGGATTGTATAAAAATCGTCCGGACACATGGAGGCATAGATGATGGCTCAGACAACAGCACTCCTCACCTCACAACCGAACTCGGCCGATCAATCCGACCGCCGACAGAAGAGCCGCACCCCGACGATCTTCACCTTGCTCTATTCCGGCATGGATTCCGGCCAGATGCTGATCGCTGACGGGGTCGTCACCAACCTGTCGACGAACGGGATCGGCATTCGCGGGAATCGCTCGGTCACACTCGGTATGGAGCTGGCCCTCTTTGTCGATATTCCAGGAATGGAAGAGCCCCTCTGTGTGGCCCAGAGCCGGGTCTCCTGGGTCGAGGGACGGCGATTCGGAGTCGAGCTGGGGGCCATGAAGTTGGAAGACATGAATCATCTTGGTTTTTTCTTGTGGGATCGTAGCACCTCGTTAAACAACCAGGACAACAGCAACTGAGCCCACCTCAAACACAAGGAGATGCCAGCATGACACACACGCAGGTCGCATCCGATCGTAGCCTTCAGTCTCTGGGGAACACAGTCAATCAGAGGGAACAGTCACGAGCCTCGGTGGAATGCGGCTTGATGTACTCAGCCCAAAACCGTTCAGGCGAGGTCCTCATGGGCGATGGCAGGGTGACGGATCTTTCGTATCATGGACTCGGTATTCGCGGGAACACCCAGGTCTCACGGGGCATGGAGCTCACGATGTTCCTCTACCTCCCCGACGGAAAAGACCCGCTGTTCGTGATGGAGACGAAGGTCGCCTGGACCTCAGGCCGTCAATTTGGAGTCGAAATCATGGGAATGGGCCTACGAGAAGGCAACCGACTCCGTCATTTCTTGTGCTCGACTCTCACACATTCCGAGTAGGCACACTGCCTGCGGTACGGAGCCTCTCATGGCAAAACGACGGCGGTCTGGAACAGAAGTGACGACCCATCTTCCGGGTCAGACCACGGACCGCAGGGCCGCCCAGCGAGTGCCTGTTCAGCTCATCGTTCGCCTTTCAGCAACCGATCACTTCCAGCATGTCAGCCATGGCGTGGCCATTGATCTGTCTGAACGCGGGTGCAAAATCTCCAGCACGGAGGCGTTGCCCATCGGAAGCTTCTGGGATCTCTACCTGACCATCCCTGGGATCTCCCGTCCGATTCTCATTTCTGAAGTTCTGATCGTCCGGGCCGCACATCTCGAATGCGGAATCGAGTTTCTTCGCATCACGGCTCGAGAACGAACCCGGCTACGCCACTTCCTCTGGAAGCACATGAACCGCTCCACGCTCAGCGATGGCCCCCCCTTGTTTGCTCTCGTTGACCGTTCAAGCCCACAACGGCCACACCTCACATCCCTCCCTTAGCCCCTCCATTTGCCGAGTGGTCAGCCATCTCGCCACCGACTGGATCGTTTCTTGTCAGCGCGCCTCGCGACATGTTATCGTTCGATGGTGAGTAATGACTCACTCACTTTCTGGAGATTCATGCGCCAGCCGTCTCGAGCCATACGCCCTTCCAGCAGAGAACGACAGGCCGGACTGATCGCCGCGGCTGCGTCGCTCTTTGCCGCCAAAGGGTTTAACGGCACCACGACAAAGGAAATCGCCAAGGCCGCGGGTGTCAGCGAGGCCCTGGTCTTCAAGTATTTCCCGACGAAGCGGGCGCTCTACGCCGCGATTCTGGCGGAAAAGGTCACCGTCAACGAACTGCTCGACGCGGTGGAGGAGGCGGCCAAAAAACGGGACGACCATCGCGTGTTTACGATGATCGCGAGCTTTCGCATTCGCCCCGGTGTCGATTCGACACTCTTACGGCTCCTCTTGTTTAGCGCGCTGGAAGGCCATGAACTCTCCGACATGTTCTTCGACAAGCACCACAAGGTCTTCTATGACCACCTCGCCGCGTACATTCGCACACGAATCGACGATGGCGCGTTTCGGCCGCTCGATCCCCTCCTGACGGCCCGCGCATTCATCGGCATGGTCGTCCACCACCGTCTGCTCCATGAGATCTTCGGAGTCCCGATGCATCAATCCCATGAAGACACCGTCGCCACCTACGTCGATCTCTTTCTCACCGGGCTGATCAAGAAATCGGCCGGTCATACGACGCCGGGGAGGCGTTCCCGATGAATCCGCTCAAGCAACATCCAATCGTGACGCTCGGGGTGATTATTTTCTTTGCGCTCACCGCCCTGGTCGTGTTTCGCCTCAGCAGCGGCGCCAAGACCGACACCCGCAAGGCCCGGGCCATTACCGTCGCCACCGTGGCGCCGCTCAAGCAAGATCTCGACATTCGGCTCACCTATACCGCCGACATCACCCCCAACCAAGCCGTCAATCTGTTCTCACGAGTCGACGGCTACATCGGCAAGATCTACGTCGACAAGGGCGACCTCGTCAAAGCCAATCAGCTCTTGGTCGAGATCGACCACACGGACTATCAACATGCCGTCAATCAGGCCAAGGCCAACCTGTCGGCCGCCAAGGCGAGAGTCGCACAGCAGGACGCGAGCGTCCGCAACACCACCCTCACACTCAATCGGATGCAGGCGCTCATCAAAGACCAATTCGTCTCGCAGCAGGATCTGGATAACGCCCAGGTCGCGTACGACGGGGCAGCCGCGTCTCTCGACTCGCTTCGCGCGCAGGTCCAGCAGATGGATGTCGCCCTGGCGCAGGCCGAGACGAACCTGGCCTACTCCTATATTCGTGCTCCCTTCCCAGGCTATGTGGCCGAACGCAACCTCGATCTGGGCGCCTACGTCAGCGGAGCCACCGGCGGCACGTCCACTACCTCGCGAGGCATCCTGACCCTCCATGAAATCCAGACGGTTCGCATCCTGATCGAGGTGGTCGAGAAAGATGTCCCGCTCATTCATCTGGGTCAAAAAGCAGAGGTGCGCGCCGAGGCCTATCCTGATCGCGTCTTCGAGGGCGAGGTCACCCGTGTCGTCCAGGCGCTGAACCGCGCCACCCGCACGATGACGGTCGAGGTGGACCTCCCGAACAAGGACCATGTCTTGAAAGGCGGCATGTTCGCCCGCGTCGAGGTCCTGGTCGGCAGCCATAAAAACGCGTTACAGATCCCCATCGACGCAGTCAGCCGATTGGAAGATGCCCAATATGTCTATATTGTGCGCGACGGCAAGGCCCAGCGCGTGCCGGTGGAAATCGGGGTGCGCGAGGGGAACCGCGTGGAAATCACCAAAGGCTTGGATGGATCGGAGCAGGTAATCGTCTCCGGGAAAGACCTCGTACATGACGGCACCCCTGTGCAGACGCAATCTCTAAGCCCCGTGAAGGGTGATGGGTGATACGTGATCAGTCATATGCAACGACCATTTTCCCCATTTCTTAGCTCATCACTCATCACGTATCACTCATCACTGCTTCTTGCATCATGTGGCTAACCCTCCTCGCACTTCGCAATCGCATCGGCATCTTGATGCTGTCCCTTGCCATGGTGCTCCTGGGCGCCACCTCCCTGCAACGGCTGCCGGTCGATCTCTTTCCGCAGATTCAGGTACCGGTAGCCTTCGTCGGTGTCATTTATAAAGGCGCCCCGCCGCTCGACATCGAACAGAGCGTGGTCTATCCCATCGAAAAGGCTGTGAGCTCTGCGTCGAACGTCGAACATGTCGAGTCGTTCGCCAAACAAGGCATCGGCGCGGTACAGATCTGGTTCAACTGGGGCGCGGACATCAACGTCGGCCAGATGGAGGTGATGCAACGTATCACCCAAATCCTCAACAGCCTCCCACCCGGCATTCTGCAACCCTTCATCGTCAAGTTCGACGTCTCCAACATCCCGGTCTCCTTCGTGACGGTTTCCAGCGACGATCTCGACGAACGGGCCCTGTACGACCTGGCCTATAACACGATTGCCCCGCAGATCGAACAGATCGCTAACGTCGCCGCCGCCACGGTGGAGGGCGGGAAGGTCCGCCAAATCAATATCAACCTCGACCCGGCCCTGTTGAACGCCCGGAGCCTCTCGATTCTCGACGTCGTCAAATCCGTGAAGGCCGCCAACCTCATCCTTCCCTCGGGAGATATCAAAGCCGGCAATCTGGACTACAACGTCTTCACCAACAATCAGTTCCGCACGATCGATCCGATCCAGGACGTCATCGTGAAGGTCAACCCCCAGGGCAGCCCCGTGCGGGTGCGGGATGTCGGAACCGTGACCGATTCGTCGGACATTCAGACCAACATCGTCCGGACGGACGGGACCAGAGCCGTCTACTTACGCGTCAATAAACAGCCCATCGCCAACACCGTGGAGGTCGTAGATGCGCTGCGCAAGGCGCTGCCTAAGATGGTCGGCATTCCATCCAGCGTGAAACTCGGCATTTCCTTCGACCAATCGGTCTACATCCGCCAATCGATCAGCAACCTCATCGAGCAGGCGCTGCACGGCTCGCTGCTGGCAGCAGCGGTCATCTTGATTTTCCTCCGCAATCTCACGAGCACCCTGATCATTTCCGTCGCCATTCCCCTCTCGATCATGGTGACCTTCATCGTGCTCTATTTCTCCGGGCAAACCCTGAACGTGTTCACGCTGGGAGGCTTAGCCCTCGGGATCGGCCGGCTCGTCGACGACTCGATTGTGGAACTCGAAAATATTCAGCGCCATCTCAACACCACGCCCCGCCGCTGGGACGCGATCCTCGAAGCGGCCCGCGAGGTGGCGATGCCCATTTTGGCCTCGACGATCACCACGGTCGTCGTCTTCCTCCCGATTTTCTTCGTCGTTGGAATTGCCCGCTTGCTCCTGATTCCCCTGACCATCACGATCGCGATCTCGCTGTTCACGTCCTTCTTCGTCTCCCGCACCGTGACCCCGGCGCTCTGCTACAAGTTCCTCAAGCCGGAACAAGAGTCTCACCAGTCGATGCCGAGATGGTTTGTGCGCCTCATGGATTGGAGCCGCGAACGGTACGAGTCCCTGGACAAGGGCTACGAGGGATCGCTTCGCTGGGTCTTGGCCCATCGCCGGCTCTTCATCGGCGGCATCCTGCTCCTCTTCGCCGCGTCGCTCGCGCTGGTGCCCAAGATCGGGACGGAGTTTTTGCCGGTGTCGGACGAAAGCCAGTTCCGCATCGTCCTGCGCGGACCGGTCGGTCAGCGAGTGGAGAAAACCGAGCAACAAGTGGCTGAGGTCGAACGGGTGCTGCGGGCAGAGATCCCTGCCGAGGAACTGGAAACCATGGTCTCCAGCACCGGCGTGTTAGCCCAGGGCCGTTCCTCTCTCTTCAATCCGAACACCGGCCCCCATACGTCGGTCATCTCCGTCTATCTCGTCTCGCCGGACAAACGGACACGGAACCAAGTGCAAATCATGAACGACGTACGTCCCAAAGTCTTAAAACTCTTTCCGGGCGTCGCGATGTTTTTCGATCCGGGCGGGCTCGTCAAACGGGTCACCAGCTTCGGCTCGCAGAAGTCCGTCGACGTGGAGATCTATGGCTACGACTTCGAGAAAGCCCGGGGGGTGATCCGGGAGGTCGAAACGCTGATGCACCAGATACCGGGCCTGGCCGACATTGAAGTCAGTCGCGAGGAGAACTACCCGGAGGTCAACGTCGTGGTGGATCGCGAGAAGGCCGCCCTCCTTGGCATCAGCGAAACGGACGTCGCCAACGCCGTGCTCTTCTCGCTCAACGGCAACGGTCAAACCGACCCCATCATCTACACCGACCCGCAAAACGGGAACGAATACTACATCAGCGCCTGGCTCGCGGAAGAACACCGCAAAGATCTTACGGACATCGAGAACATCATTCTGACGGCCAAGACCGGGGAGCCGGTCCTCCTCAAAAACGTGGCCTCGCTCAAGCTCAATGCCGGCCCGGTGAAGATCGAACGTAAATATTTTCAGCGGGTGGTCCATCTGACGGCCAACCCCGTGAACCGGGACCTTGGCGCCATCGCCGCCGACCTGGAGGCAGGCTTTGCCAATATCCAGCTCCCCACCGGTTTCAGCATCAAGTTGGCCGGCCAGATCCAACAACAGAAAGAGACCTTCGAGGGACTGCTCTTTGCCACAATCCTGGCCCTGATCCTCGTGTACATGGTCATGGCCGCCCAGTTCAAATCGCTGATCGACCCCTTCGTCATCATGTTTGCGGTCCCGATGGGCTTCCCCGGCGTGATCCTGATCCTCTTCCTGACCGATACGACCCTCTCCACCACGTCGATGATGGGCATCATCATGATGCTGGGCATCGTCGTCTCGAACGGCGTCCTGCTGGTGGATTATACGAACGTCCTGCGGCGGCGAGGGCGGGCGTTGCACGATGCAGCAGTCACCGCCGCGCGGACGCGACTCCGGCCCATTCTGATGACCTCCCTCGCCACCGTCGTGGGGCTGCTTCCTATGGCGATTGGCTGGGGTACCGGCGGTGAAACCAACGCGCCATTGGCGCGCGCGGTCGTCGGAGGACTCAGCGTCTCGACGATCCTCACGCTCTTTCTCGTGCCCACGATCTATGTGATCTTAGAGGAACGGTTCCCCCGCCATGTGGACGAGGCCCTGCAGAACGCCGACTGGATACCGGCAGAACCGGCTGGTCGATAGAGGAACGGGTCGGTTACCCGATGGTGGGAAAGAGGGCTTTCAGGTGCATCGCCAAGCCACTGTCCCCGCTGATATTCAGTCGACCCGACATGGCGACGGCTGGTCCACTCAACTGGCCCTTCAGAATCTTGATGCAATCCTCTCCCGCCATCGAGAGCATGACATGCGGATCCTCATGCATCCCATCGGAAACCTGGCACACCCCACCTCGGATCGTGAGAATGTACTGGCCTCCCTGGGCGCCGCTCAAGTCGAATTGATAGACCGCATCGAGATCTTCGGCTGCATCTGCGTCGAGCTTACCTGGGAGAAGTGTGAAAAAGTCTTTAATGGTGGTGGGCTTCATGATTCGTGGAACGGGAGGATCTCGGGCACCGACACCGGGAGCCGCGCGACCGCGGCTCCCGATCCCTAGCTAGTAACGGAGCGTAACCGTCGCGGTACTGCGACGCGCGCCGAAGAAATCTTTGGAGAAGGTCTCGACGACCGCAGGGTCATAGCCCTTGCAGCTGAATATGTCGAGGTAGGCGTTGTTCGTATCGTTGGCAAAATGGCCGCTGATCAGCGACGTCGAGATCAGCTGCACCATAGAATACCCGGCGACCCGACCTGATCCGAAATCGACGACTTGGCACTCACCAAAACGCTTCATGCCGATGAGCTCGCAGAGCTCCACGACATAGCGGCGAATATGGTCGGCGTTGCGGATGAGATCGGGGTTGCAGTCTTGAAGATCGACGGAGGTGCACAGTCCCCACGCTTTCCCCTCGCCCACCATCTCTTGGGGGGCAATGGAGGCAGCTGCCGGGGACTCAGATGGAAAGATCGCGGACTCGGAATCAGTCGGGCTATTCATAGGGGTGACACCTTTCTGTTAGGAGAGTGGAAAACCTGTGACGATGACTCATCATTTCGGACTATACCACGAAATATTTCGCACCAACGTAGGCCGAGAAACTTTTTTTCACACAGGGCCGATCAGAGCCGTCCAGTCGGTTGACAAGGTTCTCGGCGGTCGGAGAGAATGTTGGCCATGACGACCACCCCCCACGCATCCCTGACGGAACTCCCGGATCGCCTCTGCACCTGGTGCCAGGTGCCGATGAAGAAACGACTCGTGGGTGGTCAGCAGTTCGTCCACTACACCTGCCCCAAGTGCGTCTTCCAGCACACGACCCGGCTCGGCCCGAAACCAACCACCCCTGCACACTAGCAAGCGCTTAAGTTCCCTTTCGGTCTGTCGTCCTGAAATCTAAAGTGCGGTTCATTGGAATCTGATAGGCTCGACCTGTCTTTGATGCGACTGTCCAGGCGGAGGGGAAGGGAACTGGGGGACCAAGCACTACGACGAGAAAGGGTTACCGGCGGGAAAAATTGCTTTGCACGTGATCGTCCAGGATATGGGCCAATCGCTCCCTGTCCTCCGGGCTGATCGAGGTAATCGTCGCGCCGAACTTTGGGGAACGCACATGGACGATTTGCAAGCCGCACGTCAGCGTTCTCCCCTGCTCGAGTTCGACCACGAGCTGGAGGGCGTCGCCGCTCTTCACGAATAAACGGCTTTCTATCTTGACCCCTGTCTCGCTGACATCCAGCACCTGACAGGGCGCGGAGAGAGCCCCTCGCTGTAAACGGCCGCTCCGGCTCACTTCAACCCGTGTCCCTTTTCGTTTGAACCCCATTGGCGTTGCCCTCCTACCGTAAAGAGCATAGCAAGCGGCCACAGGACTCCAAAGGGAAATGCCGAATAGTGCTACATCGTTTCCCCTACGAGGGTACGGACCTGTTCCATGCGCGTGCGATTGGCGCCCAGGTCGCCGTAACCGGTCCGGGAGGCGGAGCGGAAGTGGATGGTCTTCGTCTCGTCGTCGAAGAGAAACTCCACATCGTCGACGAAGCGAAGCAACAGGCTGGTGAATTCGTAGTGCAGGTAGGTCTCGTCTTCTTCGACGAGCTTGGTGCGAGGCAATGATTGAATCGCTGTTTTCACCGCCTCCTTCGCTTCAGCCCGAGACTTGTGGTAGCGAATGGGCGCGATGGCATGGCCCACATCTTGAGCTTGAGTCGAGACACAGTTAGGACTGGAGGGACAGGCCGCTAAAATGCGAGCGCTCATACGCCTCCTGGTAATGGTTCACCCGAGGACACGTTCTCTAATGTTGCGCAACCAGATCTCACAAATCAAAAACCGCACCGGGAGGGATGAGATCCGGAATGCCCTTATCCCGATAGGCCCGGTGCGCACTCACGCGGACTTTCCGATAGCCCCCGACTTTCATGCCGATGAGCGCATGCTCGACTCCGGAAATCGC
The DNA here is from genome assembly GCA_031420175.1 of Nitrospira sp. Lineage (GTDB taxonomy): Bacteria > Nitrospirota > Nitrospiria > Nitrospirales > Nitrospiraceae > Palsa-1315. Next base: position 6,931 of record JANOMG010000077.1, on the reverse strand, counting down.
CTGGCGACAGTCCAGCATAAGAGTGTGATCGACGAATGTCACGCCCCCTCCACTCGCACCAACCCTTCAGGAAACTGCTTGGACTGAACGTCGTTGAGGGGAACTTCGTCACCCTGGCTCAGGAAGACTCTGGCATTATACACGATACGGTCGCCTTTCTTAGCGGGCGCGCCGCACCCTCTCGCTCGTCGAGTAGCTTAAGCCCGCTCATCCGCTTCATTAGTACAAGACCGTCCTGAGCGATGGCTGCACATCGCCCTGCTCAACAACCTTCACGGATACCCGTCCAACTATTCGCCCATCTTCCGTCTCCACGTCCACACGCCAGTCGCCCGGATCGAGCCGTTGCTTAAACGTATAAGCCCGATAGCCGCCTTCCCGCCCGCCGGAAATCTTGATGGGAATCCTGTCGGCATGGACAAAGGGCTTGCTGCTGCTCGTCCGGAAGTACCAATGGTGGTAGACAGTGGTATTCAGATCGACCGGCGCAAAGACAGCGGTGAAGCAATAGATCGGTTCGTTGGCCGGGAAAGTATTATCCGACCGTTTCCAGACCTGGTACCACTGTTTCTCAAACGAGAGTTCGAACCGATCGCCGGTCTTCTTCACCTCATGGTAGATCCCGCCGAACTTCATCGAGAGCGGCACGGGAGGAATCCAATTGAGGAAGTAACACCCGACCAGCAGCCCGATCAACGCAAAGGCCGGCGCCGTCACTCCGACCGCCTCGCGCTTCGAGCGAGCCGGATTGTTACGATAAATTAAATGCACCACTCGAAGCGTCACGACCGCACTCAGGCCGGCTCCGATCAGGAAGATCGGTGCATTTATATGCCCGGTCATGACCGGGAGAAAAAACGTGAAAAAAGCGAAGCACACCAGCGCATAGAGGCTCACGAGGAGGCGCAGGTTGGAGAGCCGATCGTGTAGAAATTCGTTGCCGACGAGGAGCACGACCAATAAAGCAAAAAAGATCGCCGTGCTGGTAAGCGTGGCGCTACGAGAATAAAAAATCGCATAGGCGCTGAAGAGCCCGCCCAACAGAAATTGCACGGCCATGGCATAGTAGGGCCTGGCTTGCAGCATCCAGCGCGTGAAGGGTGAAAGCGCGGCCAACTGTTCCCGGTCCGGTGCCGGCTCGATCCCCAACCGCCCGATCAGCACGATCAATACGCCCAAGAGCAGCAGATAAATCAGGAGCAATAGATTGTCTTGCAGCCGATCGATGCGGGTCAGCGTGAGGGTGTCATAGGTCACTCCGGAAAAGAAGAACACCGGCGGCATGAAGGGTTTGGCCAAAACGGATTTGATTGTGGAAGGAGAGAGCATGGATCTTAAGGTTTCAGTAAATTCAGGGGATTGTCAAATCAAGGCAAGAAAGGGGACGGTTCAAAACGATCATCCTTTTCACTTACCCGCCCGCGCATAGCGCAACAAGAGAACACTCCCGCAGGATGCTCAAAAAGACCGTCCAGCAAGGCCGCAGCCGATGAACGCACCGGAGGCGTAGCCTCTGGGCTACGTTGAGGATGCGTTCGAGGCGAGAACGACGCTGGCGGACTTTTTCAGCATCCTGCTAGATGAAAGGAGGGAGCGGCGCATACACCACCCCATGCCCGATCAACCGCTCCAGCCAGGAGGCCATCAGATCTTCGCCCAGTGGAGCCCGGTTCAAGCGGGCCTCGATATGAAATCCCGCTTTGTTGCCGACGATCCCGATAATGGCGGAGGCATCCTCTCCGGCTGGAAGGAGTTCCTGGGTTTGAAACTCGCAGAGGGTACTATAGAGACGGCCATCGGGATCGATCACAGCTCGAACCTCCGGCAGGTCGTCCATCGGGCAATGCACCGAGCAGCGATAGACGGAGCGGGCAGGTGGATCAATCGCTTGGAAGTCGACCAATGCGTCCTCTGAGAAGCCCGTCAGATAGGCCCGGACGCTGGCTGGCTCTGGTGCAGAGGTCGCAGCCAATTTACTGGCCGGCACCAGGAACTCGTAGGCGTCTGAGGTGTTAAATTCGAGTTGACAGGGCCCGAAGGCATCGGGCCAGGAACAGAAAAACGGCACGGAGGGATCGACTGGACGCAACACCAGTTGGCCCTTCTCAACCGATGTCTCGACGGGAAGTTCCAGAAGTGTAATCGCTTCGAGGAACGCCGTGCGCCGTTCCTCCAGCCACTGTGCCCGCTCGGCATCACCGCGCGTCTCCCCAGGAGTGACGACCTCTTTCGTCTGGAGCCGCACGCGGATAAACGAATGGGCATGGCGAAATCCCAGCCAGAGCATGCTGCGGGGATCGTGCAGCCGCAACGGATCGCGAATGCGCCAGGGATGGCTGATCGAGCAGTACGTGCCGACGTCCTGATACCGCTGGTAGACGGTGTGATAGGCCCCGGCCAGGAGAAAGAAGTCGCCGCGCCACCCCTCGCGGACATGGATCAGCGTTTCATCTTCCGTGGACCAGGCATCGAGCTGGTCGAAATCCTCAGGAGCCTCGACCGTCCATTCTTCGATGTAACAAATGACGTCTCGTGCCGGCACTGCCGGCTTCAACCCCAACGCAGCCAGCCGTTCGCCCACGGCGAGCACCTGACCAAAGGTCAGCGGGGTCGTCGTTTCCCAACGACGTTCACGCACGATGGGTCACCTCTTCCCCCACACCCATCAACGTGCCGGCCGCAACGCCTTCTGCTCGATCGTCGTATCAGCGAGGTACCGATCGATCCCATCCTTCAGGGTCGCCGACATCAGCCCTCGCACATCCTCTTCGCTAAACCAGACCACGGTATCGCGCTGCGCCCCTTCGACACTTCTGATCGTCGAGCTTTTGTCGCTCAGGTTCCTCGCGGTGATGACCATCTTGCTGCTCGTGGTCACCGCCGTGGAGAACAGTCGGCTCTTGGCGTTGGCTGAAAAATCGAGCAGCTGCCCACTGATGACGATGTCGGCATCGTTCAGATTCGTCACGGCCCCGCTGGACGCGACCCGCACCGTCCAGGCCCGATCCTTCCACCCACGCGCCTTCAGACGATCGGCAAGGGCCTGGGCCACCACATCTCCCGGCCGCTCTCCCGCCACATTAAAGTAGGTCACACCACCCCATAAATGAGTCCGCAGACCGAGCCGGTTTTTCTCCAGCCGCCGATCCTCGAACGATTCGATCACGATCTTGACCGGCTCCGGCTCCATGTACTGCGCCGCCGCTTGTTTCTGCTGCAGATCTAGATAGAGCGTTTTCCCGCTACCAGCACAGCCAGCTACCATCAGCAGGCTAGCCGCGCACGCGATACCGATGCCGAGTCGTCCTCTTGTCTGTGTCACGATATCATCCTCCTTACGATTGGCCGCCGCCCCGTTGAAGCGAGCCCAGTGTACCCAAGTCGCTGTTCAGAGACAAATACCGGCGCGGGCAGGATGCTGAAAAATCCCGCCAGCGTCGTTCTCGCCTCGAACGCACCCTCAACGTAGCCCAGAGGCTACGCCTCCGGTGCGTTCATCGGCTGCGGCCTTGCTGGACAGTCTTTTTGAGCATCCTGCTGAGGTATTTTCTTGTTATGCCATACCTGCAGACCATCAAAATTCTAGCGAGTCACGATGGGAAGGATGGCCCGAAAGGTCTCGCGGCTGAGTTCCGGCACCTGACCAGATTGAATCCTTGGATCGGTGAACGGCAGGAAACGGACGATCTTCAGAAATGACCGTTCGGCCAACACAGCGGCAATCTGTGCCTTGCGGTCATGAGTGATGGGCAACGTATACCCCTCCCCGCGTTTCCATTCCCACAACGTCGGCGCCAGGGACAGTTCCAGCCCCTGCCCGGCAAGCTGATGAAACCGGTCCACGATGCGTGCCTTGTGCTGCTTGATCCCCTCCCCCTCCAACATCAAGGCACAGACGACATGATGCCCCCACCAGAAGAGCGTCCGAAAGGCAAAAACATTCGAGTCGTGAAAGTGTTTCGGGAAATCCAGATATTGGTAGGGAAAGAGTTCGAGATGCTCTCCCTTCACAAATTGGCAGTTGGCCGGATTGAAGTCTGGCGGGGTCACGAGTGCGGCCGACGCGACCTCCTCTTTCAAGACAGCATGGGTGGCTGAGAGTGAGTGACGCATCTTCGCCATGATTTGCGCCTTGGCGCGAAAGAAGTGCTGGTCGGCCATCAAGGCCGCTTCTTCGTTTGTGAACGGTGATGGCATAGTCTTCAATCGGTGGGACGATCGGCTCGACCGGCGCCGGCTATTTCTGATGGGTTTCGAACTGGGAGACGGTCAGGTCGTACTGCGCCCGACATTCCGCACAGCGGACCCACAGCGCATCTTGAAACACATCCATCTCCCGAACAGACAGGGCGGGAGCATGCGTCCCCATACAAGTCTTGAGCGCCAGGAGCCCATCCTGCTGCGCAGGCGCCAACTCAGGCGAAGATAAATCCCCTGTCGCAGACTGCCTGGTAACCGCATCGGTGGTCACCCGATGCACCATGCGGCAAGAGCTGCACGTCAGCACCACGATGCGCTCCGGTTCGACGCGCTTGACCGTCAGACAGAGCGGATGCACCGACCAGCATTGCTGAAGAAAGGCTCCGCTGCGAATAATCTCTGCCATTGACGGTCCTCACGCAGAATACACGGTCAGGCTACAGCGCCCAAAGGGCCAGCATCACCACCACACCGAGCATATAGGGGAGCACACAGGAATAGAGCAGGGCCGACCGCGCACGACCCGGCGAGTCATTGCGCGACAGTTGCTCCTTGTAGACGAATTCATGGGAGAGAATCAGCACCGTGAGCATCAGCCCCAACGTCCGACTGGTCCGCGGCCAGGTGTAGGAGCCGCTGATGATGAAGTTCGCCGTGAAATACCCACTGAAGAGGAGAATCAGCGGCGCCAGAACGAACCGAACTGTGTTGGGGAAAAAGGCCTGCCAGCCCGGACGGGCTTCCACTTGGCTTGATTGTGAGCTGGGATTCACGACCCGACGGCCGCTGGAACCTCTTCCTTCGGCGAAGGAGTGAGGGCGCCCTGTTGGGCAGCGCGGCAAGTCTTGCACATGCGGGGACGGACTTTCAGGAACGAGACTTTGCCGCTGGCGAGGCAACTGTAATGGACAAACTCGTCGCACAAGGTGCAGCGAGACCACCCGCCGCTTAAAAACGTCTTGTTGCGGTAGAGCCCTTCCTTGCAGACCTTGCAGTCCCGAGGTTCAATCCCCAACAGCATCGGCTCCCAGTCCCCTCCGCCTTTTCTGATACTCATGCTGCGGAGTATAGCGAAGGGGTCGGCGCAAAAACAAGACCGGCTAATGCGATCCGTTCCTCGCCTCGTTGAATATGGAGTAAACACCCACAGTTACAATCGACGCTATCTTGGGAGAGGTTGAACAGCCCCAATAAGTCCTGAAAAGTCTCCCTCGGTCGGCATCTCAAACAAACATTGCCCGTCGCTCCGGGAAGCCCACACCTGACCGACCACTCGCTTTTCCTCGGCATCGACACCGTCATACAGATGCTTCCCTTTATACTCGACCGCAAGCACCCGCCCATCAGCAAGTTGGCAAAGAAAGTCCGGGTAAAACCAGTCTGTTGAAGTTTGCAGTCGGAATGACGTGGGCTTGCGAGGGAGGTTCCGAACCCAGAACTGCACTTGCAGCAAACCATCAAGGAACTGCGCGCATCGAAACTCTTCCGTGCTCTGACCATCGGCCGTCTTTTCGGATAGTTCTCCCGGCTTTGGTCCGAAATAGTGTTTTTGAAATTGAAAGCTCCCTTCATAGACACGGCTCGGTTCATAGCCCATCGTCTTGAAGTTGATCGTGCGCCCTTCGTCAACGGTTAGCGGTGAATCGGGGAGAAGTAGCAATTGAAACGAGGCCTTGCGCTCGTTTTTTCGATGCTCCTGAATACGCACGGCGATCTCATCGCGGAGGCGAAAACGATCGAGGGCCAGAGTACTGGCATCCGTCATACCCAACTTCGCCGTAAGTCCTCGGACGACTTTTCTCAGAAACTCCGCCGACTCACCGGCTGGAATATCCGGATGGTCAATTTCCCGGTCCAACCATGCGACCAGGCTTTCGAATGACCATTCATTCGCACCACCGAGTTGGAGCACTTGCTGATGCAACGTGCCGACAAAATCGGCTCCCGGAGTTTCTCGGATCACGCTGGTCTGCACCTCTCCTTTGTCTCCGATGTCCACCAGTCCGGATTTGCCGTAGGGACGTACAAGAGGGCTGTAGTCTTCTGGTAGCGAGGCATCTTTCTCGCTGAGTTTCCAGGGGTGTTCGATCAGAAACGTGCTCTCAAACTCATAGAGCGTCCCGTTTTCGAGCACACAGAGCAGCGGCACGAGAAAATCCAGTTGCCGTTCGTAGGGCGAGGGGACGCGCGTAGCTCCACTGCCACCGAACGCCTTCTCCGCTTCCCGCACAAGCGCGACAGCTTCCTCCACCTGAATCTTGGCTTCGGAAGTCTTGACGCAACTCTTCAGCTTCTCCGTGTCAGCATGATCGAGCGGGACCACGATGGTGATCTCACCTGTTGCGGCATCGATTCGTACTTTTCCGGCAAGGGCCAATACCTGGATGGGTGCCACCGTCGCATCAATGGCACTCGGCGCCACGCGCACAGTCTGTGGCTGCACACCGAGCGGGAGTGTGCCTTGCGGCACCGGAATGATGATCCGCTCGGCCTCTGCTTTCGTGAAACCGTTATGCTCCAGCGCCTCGCGCAACTCCGCGAGCACGTCCGTTATCGAATCCGATACCGAGAAGGCATAGGCGCAGTTGAGATCGGGATGCTGCTTCGTCTGGGCAAGTGGCAGCCGGAGAATGCGTCCGACTATCTGCTCGATGGCCGTCGCCGAGCGTGTCTCCTTGAGGCTGCATAACACATAGGCAAACGGGCAATCCCATCCCTCCCGCAGCTTTTC
>JANOMG010000076.1:0-13626 GCA_031420175.1 Nitrospira sp. | reverse complement strand
AAAAAGGATTGCGGGGCTGGGGCTCAGCGCGAACGTCACCGGAGGAGCGGGGGCCCACGGTTCTTTCTTCCCTCCCTTCCCAGGTGCGGCGGAGACCGTTACTCCAGCTGCGACTTGCACGAAGGCGCGGGCACCACACTTGTTGATCAGATGCGACCAGCTTCCGGCTGGCGATGCCGATGTTCGAAGGTCCGTTCAGGCGAAGCACTGAACGGAACGAGTTTCGGCATCGAGCAGATGAGAAACGTAGTGTGGTCGCGCCGAAGTGCCGGAGCAGGTGGGGCAACCGTCTCCGCCCCACGCATGTAAATTAACAGACCAGATGGGTCTAGGCTGCGCCTTTGCGCGGTTCGCGGTGTGGCCTCGGCCACCGCTCGGGGATTGCACGCCGCGACACGCAGGAGCGCGAGTGCCGGGCCGTCTGGTGTCCGCCGCCCTTGCTCCCAATTGCGGAGCGTGGCGACACTGACGCCGATCATCAGAGCGAACTCGGTTTGCGATGCCTTGAGCTTTTCGCGAACGCTCTTCACGTCAGCCGATCGAAACGTGGTCACGCGGGCAGGCTTCATGACGCCTCGGCGTATCTTTCCCGCCTGCCGAATACTCGTCAGTAGCTCTTGAAATGCCGGTTCCTTCACGATGGCTCAGGCTACGCCAATGGCGCATAAGCCTGCACATACCGGTCATAGCCACGGTAGAACACCTCTAGCAGGCTGCGGAAAAACTCGGTGTATGAGAGAGAAAATAGCCAACATGCTCCGAGTGGCACCGTGGCTGGAACAACCACAGGATGCTCAAAAATGCCGTCCAGCAAGGCCGCAGCGAGCGAAGAGGCGAGGCGTACGGGTTGGTACGTTGAGCCTCTTCGTGAAGCGAGAACGCCGCTGGCGGACTTTTTCAGCATCCTGCTAGCGCATCAAATCGATTCGCCTCGCGCTTGCCAGCAGGCCTTGCTGAAGCCGCCAATCTGTGTAGAATACTCACAAATCCTTTCCTCCTCTTCTCTATTCCTATTGACCTTAGGTATAGAAAAGAGGGCTGTGGCTACTGAGTCGGCACGCGCAATGACGATACCAAACGCGACTCATTGCATCGTTGAATCCGAAAAGGTTCGGGACTACCTGCTCAATCTCTCTCATCCGGCAGGAAAGGGAAAGGCAGCGTTTTTCGTCGCGATGGGATTCCGACAATCGGAGTGGGAGCTTTTGGCCAACGCCTTGCGACTATTGATCCAGCATTCCCCAATCACAATAACCATGACATCCCGCCATGGCCAGAAGTATATTGTAGATGGTCCGCTGGTCACCCCACAGGGCCAGCTGCCTCTCATTCGCACGGTGTGGGTTGTTGATACAGGTACCGATAGGCCTCGGCTGGTCACGGCCTATCCATTCGATTAGGAGTTGCCATCATGATTAAAGAGCATGACCTTGTGGTACTGGGAACCGCAGTGCCCAGTGAAGGGCTTGTGGCTGGTGATGTGGGCACTGTCGTGCATATCTATCGTGACGGCCAGGCGTACGAGGTGGAATTTACCACCTTAGAAGGAAAGACCGCCGCAGTTATCACAGTGGAGGCTTCACAAGTCCGTTCCGTAGGGCAACGTGAAATCTCACATGCGCGCGAGCTAACGTCACGGTAATCCATACCGGTAGCCTTTTTCTGTAAGGGAAGAGCGCCTCTTCATCCCCGCCATTCGTCACGGGCTCCCCGTTCTTACATGCACGATTTTATCCTGTCTCTCATACGTCATTAGCCCACCTACTTTCCCCAGCCTCGCCCCCTCTTCTTGCCCTTCCGTATTGGCTTATGTAAGGATTGGTTCAGTCATTCGACTGACCATCACATTCCCTCCCTGAAGCGATAAAGGAGAAGCCCTATGGCTCCCAAAGTTGAGATCCCCGCCATTGTGAAAGTCGTGAAGACCGACGACGAGTGGAAGAAGCTCCTCACGCCGGAAGCCTACCGGGTTCTGCGGCACGAGGATACCGAGCGGCCCTTTCTCAACAACATGCACGACAACAAGAAGGATGGCATCTACTACTGCGCAGGCTGTGACCTCCCGGCCTATTCATCGGAGCATAAGTTCGACAGCGGCACTGGTTGGCCCAGCTTCTGGCAACCCATCGACCCCAAGGTGGTCGAATCCACCACCGATTACAAACTGATTTTCCCGAGAACAGAAGTTCATTGCGCCCGTTGCGAAGGCCATCATGGCCATATCTTCAAAGACGGTCCCAAACCGACCGGCTTGCGGTACTGCATCAACGGCGTCGGACTCAAGTTTGTTCCGGCTTAATATGTGGGCAGGAGAATAGGCAACGGCCGCAAAAGGCGGCGGTTGGATGGCGCATCCTGATCCGGCATGTGCTTCTTGCACAGAATCTAACCGGGTCCCGGTCACCCGCTGGCATGAACCGGGGGATTCTTCATCGTGTGAAGACAGCGCTCAGGAGAGCGCCGGTCGACTATCCAGCAGTTCCCGTACCCGATTGGCCAGAACGAGTGGAGTGAATGGTTTCTGAAGAAACTGAATGCCGGTCTCTAAGACCCCATGCTGATCGATCGCGTCCGCCGTGTATCCTGAGACATAGAGCACCCTCATCTCCGGATAGATGGACCGCAGTCGCTCAGCGACCTCTTTGCCGTTCATCCTGGGCATCACCACATCGGTGATGAGCAAGTGAATGGGCCCCTGATGATTCCTGCAGACGTGGAAGGCTTCGTCGCCCCCCTCGGCATCCAGCACAGCGTACCCGCGAGATTCCAGAATAGTCCGCACCAGTTTCCTGACGAGATCCTCATCTTCCACAACCAGGATCGTCTCCAAGCCGCGAGCGGCTTCGGTGTTGGCCGGGAGAGGCGGAGACATAGCGGCGTCCTGTGCGACCCGCGGAAAATAGATACGAAATGAGGTGCCCTTCCCGATCTCGCTCGAGAACGCGATACGGCCGCCGCTCTGCTTCACGATTCCGTAAATCATGGACAACCCGAGGCCCGTGCCTTTCCCGATCGCCTTGGTCGTAAAAAATGGTTCATAGATATGCCGTTGCGTGTCTGCGTCCATGCCCTCCCCCGTGTCCGACACCGCAAGCATCACGGAGGGATTGTCTATGCCGTCATAGTCGTCGCGGGCTTCTTGGTCATGGATGTCGATGTTCTTGGTCGTAATGGTCAGCGTACCTCCGCAGGGCATGGAATCCCTGGAATTGACCGCAAGATTCATGATCACCTGTTCGATCTGTCCGGGATCGACTTTCACAGAGCCCGCAGTGGCGTCGAGGGCCATAAGCAACTCAATGTCCTCGCCGATGAGCCTTCGTAGCAGCCACTCCATAGTCGCCACCACATCGTTGAGATTGAGGATCTTGGGAGCCAGTACCTGCCGGCGGCCGAAGGCGAGGAGCTGATGGGTCAGCACGGCGGCGCGATCTCCGGCTTCCTTGATCATCTCGACCTTGCCCTTCTGGGGATCGTCCGAAGCCATCGTTCTGAGGAGCATGAAGCAACAGCCATTGATGACCGTCAGGAGGTTGTTGAAATCGTGCGCAATGCCGCCGGCCAATTGGCCGACGCCATCGAGCTTCTGCGCCTCACGCAATCGCTCCTCGAGACGCCGATGTCTCGAGACATCGCGAAAAATGATCACTACACCGATGATCTGCCCCTCTTCGTTACGAATCGGAGCGGCGCTGTCGTCAATAGGAAGCGTGGTTCCATCTTTTCGTTGAAGCAACGTCCCCTCGGCCAGCTCCAGAACAACTCCCTCATGAATAACCCGCGTGACAGGACTTTCGACGGGAGTATGCGCGTCACCGCGCATGGTCTGAAATATCTCCGACACGGGGCGGTCTGTGGCTTCGGAGAAGGTCCACCCAGTCAGCAATTCCGCGCTTGGATTGAGATAGGTGACACGTCCCTCGATATCGGTGGCTAACACGGCATCCCCCACACTATTCAGCGTCGCCGCGAGCCACCGCTCCATCTTTCGCAATTTGGTTTCCGTCTGCTGCCGATAGAGAGCCATCGCAATCGTATGGTGCAGGTCCCGATCGTCCAACGGCGTCCGCACATAGCCGAACGATTCCTTGCGTTCCAGAAATTGCACTGCGACCGGGTCGGCGTGCGTCGTGGAATACAGAATGGGAATCTGCAATTGCTCGATGAGGTGCTGAGTGGATTCGTGCCGAGCCAACTCGGTTTGCACCGACATACTCATGATCACGAGATCCGGGCGAAGAGCCTCGACACGGGCGAGAAGGGTCTCGCCGGAATGGACCACCTCGCAGACGGCATAGCCTAATTTCTCCAGCCGCTGCTGAATGTCCGTGGCGATACAGTCGTCATCTTCGAGCACAAGAATTTTACTGGCAGACATCATCCTTCCTTTCGTACGAGCCAGAGGGGCAAGGAGGCGCGCTGACATCGGTCAAACATGGCCCAGCCACCGCCAATGGTTACAGCCCGCGGCAGAAGATACACGAAACCCGAGTCTCCACATCGACAAGGTGAGCGCGCAAAATATGCATTCATAACTCAGGTACCCTAAATCTAGCGAACACTACCTAGGATGTCGATGCATTTCTGTTCACTTTTGCTCACTTTTAGTGATTAGCTCCGGACAAGAGGAACAGGATGAAACCCGGGACGAACTGTAATCTTGAACTGAGGTTAGGCTGAAACGTGGCAGCGAACAGGGATAGGGCAATGCCACAAGGAAAGGGGGGAGCGGCTTAATGACTGAGGACAAGAATCCCCGCATGACAGGGCTGAAATCGAACCAGTCCAGGAAAAGCAGATGCGCGCCTTCCTGCCTCCCGGCTACGGGAGTCTGTTTTGAAGAGCATCAGGGGCATATCTTCAGGGACGGCCCCAAACCAACCGGCCTGCGGTACTGCATCAACGGCGTCGCCCTGAAGTTTGTCCCGACATAGGACCCGATAAGTACCGGGGTACCGCCGTCGCTCTCGTTTTTTGCTTTCTCCAGACGAACCAAACCAACCATTCCACGTCACCGCCTTGGATGCGCCCAGTAACGGGATACCTCTCCAAAATAAATAGGAGTGGCCTGACACCACCCTTCCTGTATACTCCCGGCGAGTGCCGATGGACAGTAGAATCCTCACACACTCCAAAGAGGTCACATACTATGAAGAGCATATTGATGGCGATCATGGCAGTGGCGGTGAATTCAGCGCACTTTCCTTCGCCGGCGAAGCAATGAAGGGCGGCCACGTCCTCGTGTTCGGCGAAGAACAGAACGAAAAGAAGGACGACAAGAAGGGCGATCACGCCGACACGTTTACCGAAAAGAAGAAGAAAGACCAGAATAATAAAGAAGACCCCAAGTAGCCCATTTTTTTGCGAGACCAGCCGACAGAAGGGGTCTCCCGCCTAGAGCGGGAGACCCTTTCTGCACACTTACTGCCTGGTCGTCCTCCTGCTCGCGAAACGCGCACAATCGGAATGTGCTCGTTCGACTGCCGCAGTGAGACCAACATAGGTGGCCTACATGGAGAAGAAAAATGCTCAAGGTTGAAAGATGAAAATCAAGGGCGTGAGCTCAGCGGCGAGAAAACACTCCCGGTACATCCCCTCCCCGCCGACTAGCGATCAGACACAGAGTGACGATTCAACGGCGCGAAGGGCCTGTCGGGGTTGTAGCCATTGGCGGGGTTGAGCGGATTCTGCGGATTGTATTCATTCGCCGGATTGAACGGGTTGCTGGGGATGAACCGATTCGCTGGATTGGTGGGGTTGCTCGAATCGGAGCGATATCGAGGGTTCGGGGTATTAGCGGGCGCGGGGTACTTCTCTGCGGGGTTCAGCGGATTGTCCGGCGCAAACAGCTTGGCAGGATTAAAGCGGTTGGAGTGGCGTTCGTATTTCGCAGGGGAGCCGGATTCGGCGAAGCTGGAGGCAGAGGAGAACAGAAAGAAGAGCAGCACCAGAGGCCACATGCCGACCTCCCCTAGAAGAAACTTCAGAATGATAATAGCCTACGCCCCACCAGCAAACGGATGCAAGTCAGTCGCACGGAGCCTGTTGATGTCCTCTGCTCGTTTACGATGCACCGCTCGTGCAGGTTGAGCCCTTGTCACCAGGCATAGGATTCTGGTGCGGACCCGCCAGGACCGGGGAAGATATCGTCGAGCCGTCTCAGTGTTTCCTGGCTCAACGTCAGATTCAAGACGCGCATCGTGCCGTTCAATTGCTCCATCGTGCGCGGCCCGATAATCGGCGATGTGACGGCCTTTTGGTGCAGCAGCCAGGCCAGCGCCACATCGGCCTGGCGTTCCCCGAGCTGGGTGCAGAGCGCGTCATAGGCCTCAAGCTTGGGGCGATGTGTCTCGATCGTTTTCTTCAGATCCTCGTCGGCGCGTCGGCCGACCTTGGCCGGATCCAACGCCCCGGCCAACAATCCTCGCGCGAGCGGACTCCAGGGCATCAGACCGATACCATAGGCTTCGCAGGCCGGAATCACTTCCAACTCGATCGTCCGCTCAGTCAAATTATAGAGACTCTGCTCCGACACGAGGCCGAGGAAATGGCGGTTGCGCGCCAGTTCCTGCGCTTGAGCCACATGCCAACCGGCGAAATTGCTGCTGTCGACATAGAGGACCTTGCCTTCCTGGACCAACGCTCCATCGCCTGCCAGATCTCCTCCCACGGCGTCTGCCGATCGACATGATGCATTTGATACAGATCGATGCCATCCGTCTGCAAGCGTCGCAGGCTGTCCTCGCAGGCGCGCTTGATGTGGAGGGCCGACGGGCGGGATTGATTCGGCCACTCGCCCATCCTGCCGAACACTTTCGTCGCCAGAACGACTTTCTCACGCCGCCCCCGCCCTGGGCGAACCAGCGACCCACGATCTGCTCCGTCCACCTCTCGCCCACCTTCCAGCCATAGACGTTCGCCGTGTCGAAAAAGTTGAGGCCCAGTTCCAGCGCCCGATCCATGATGGCGAAACTGTCCGCCTCGTTCGTCTCCGGGACAAAGTTCATCGTGCCGAGACAGAGTCGGCTGACTTTCACGCCTGACCGATCGAGATGAACATATTGCATAAGCGCGATTCCTTTTCAGGTCTGCGGATAAGAGACTCTACACACTCCTCCCCTTCCTTGTGTTCCTTTGAGAAAGAGGGCTGGTTCCCTCTCTACCGATCCATCACGGCGTTGTGACTTTCCTCATTCATCGACTTCTCCTCATCATGTTTGGCCGGTTTCACCGTGGAAGCTTTTTTGCCAGGCTCCTGTTGTGCGGCGGGAGGAGGGCTGGAGGCCACGCAGCCGGTCATGGTGAGCAAGAATATGGAGAGGGTGAACGCTGTCGCAATCGGCATGAGACCTCCTTGATCCTGTGTAGCGTGGCGTACCGAATGGGAACAACGCGCAGACCGTTCAATCTCTCCGGCTTGCCCAAGCGGAGTTGGCTGGCTGCACGTGTCCCAGAGTGCAGCTCCTTTGAGTGCGCTGAGACAAAGCTCCCACTCCTTTGGCCCCCCTATTCGAGACTCTTGGCCTCGAAGTAAGTCAGGATGTCGTCTTCGACGGTATAGCTGATCTCGATGGGGTTGCAGCAGACCTCACAGTCTTCAACGTAGGTGTGACGACGAACCGAAAAATCCAGGACCATTGAGATCTCTTCGCCGCAAAAAGGACAAGTGAAGGAATGTTCCATGACACGAATACGGTACCGCAAATCCCGGTCGCATGACAAATGACTTGAGCAAGGGCATGAATAACACCCGTGCTGATCCCTTGTTCCCGGAACAACGAAGAGGATTGGCAGCCTGTTCCTGCTCGCGGAACGCGCGCCCTCGGAAGAACCTCGTTCGACGCGCGCAATCGAGGATCAACCAAGCCGCTCTTTGAAGAGAGAAACGAGCGGGCTTGAGAAGAACCGAGAGGGCAGACTAGCGGATCTCCTGTGCTCGCGCAACGCGCGGTCGTGGATCCCCCCGTTGGACGCGCACAGTGGGAGACCAGCTAGCCCGCCCTCAGGGGAATCGGGAGAAGAATGGTGGTCGCTCGATGCGCGCAGTAAGAACAACCTGGCCGCTTCCCCACTCTCTGCCCCCGTCTCCCATTTCAGACGCGATGACCTTCCCCCGATTTTACAGACACCTCCAGAAGGGGAAGAATGGTGAAATCGGAGGGCATCATGGCAGAGGTGAAACGATGTCGGTATACCGAGGAATTTAAACAGGAAGCAGTGCGATTGGTTCGTGAGTCGGCCCACCCCGTGGCCCAAGTGGCTCGGGACCTGGGGATTCCGGACAACGTGTTGTATCACTGGACGGCCCAGCATCGGCAGGCCGAGGCCCACGGGACCACACGGGCCGCCCAGCGCACCGAGGCCGAGGAACTCACGCACGTGAAGCGAAGTTGGCGCGGGTAACCCAGGAGCGGGATTTTAAAAAACAGGCGGCGGCGTTCTTCCCGAGAGAGTCCCAATGAGATATCGCGCGATCCAGGAGCACGACCGTCGCGATCCCATCCGGCTGATGTGCCGTGCCCTGGCCGTGCCGGCGGCGGGCTATTACGCCTGGGGCACACGGACTGAGAGCCATCGGTCGGTGCGCAACCGCGTCCTGCTCTCAGAAATCAGGGTGATCCACCGGGAGTTCCGTGAGAACGACGGCAGTCCCAGCATCTGGTAGGTCCTGCTCAAGCGGGGACACGGTGTCGGCGAACATCGTGTGGCTCGGCTGATGCGTCAGGACGGCCTCCCGGCCAAGACCGTGAAGAAGTGGCGTGCCACTACCCAGTCGAATCATCGGTTACCCGTGACCGCCAACACGCTCACGATGGCGCTCCAGCAGCGCACCCCCACGACGGGGCTCCTACACCACTCGGATCGCGGGAGCCAGTATGCCGCCACGGGGTACCATCACCTGGCTCACCGCGCACGGCCTAACCCCGGGCATGTCCAGGCGGGAGAACTGCTGAGACAACGCCTGTGTGGAGAGCTTCTTCGGGACACTCAAGCGTGAGCTCATCTATCATCGCCAGTACCGCACACGGGACGAGGCAACACAGGACATCGTTGAATATATCAAAGTTTTCTATAATCGGCTGCGCCGACACTCCACACTCGGCTACCACTCCTCGGCCGAGTTCGAAACGAGGACGGTGGTGGCTTAACCGAGTGTCCACGGAAGTGGGGGAAGGTCAGAGTCACCAAAATCATCACACGACGATTTCAGACGACCCGGACATCTCCCTCGCTCAGTCAGACCTAAATATTTCTGAAGAGAAAATTTTACTCCATGCGCAAACTCTGCTATACCACTCACACACAGTTCAACATTTTTACATCGAAGGGGGGTGGAGATCACATGGCGACGAAGAAAGCAGCAGCAAAGAAGCCCGTCAAGAAGGCGGCAGCGAAGAAGAAGAAGTAGTGCTATGAGGAGGCGGCGGCCACGTCGCCTCCTCACTTCTCTCTTCCTCGATATCCCTCAGACCCAAGCCGCCTCTCACCGGCGGCACACCAATCGAAACATTCACCCCTCAGAAAATCTCGCAGGCTCGACCTCCTAAGTGCACAAACGTCACGCGGTCGCGACTGCATGCCAAGATCAGACCGTCATCGGAATGGAACGGACGAGTATGTCTGGATGCAACCGGGGAGATTCACGCCGGCCACGACGCTATCGTCACGGTAGGGTCGCCCAGTCGACAGGTGAATGCTGGATCAGAAACGCCGACGACATCGGTTGTACCGTCGCAGCACATGCTGAGATGAAGGAATCGAGGACATCGAGAAAAGAGGACGGCGGGCTACGTTCACCGACAGAAGAAGGCCCGAGGTAAAAAAATGGGGAGGTGATGGCCACATCACCTCCCCGACTTTCTTTACACCAGGGGAGAGCCCATGGCGTCCAAGAAAGCAGCCCGCAGATCATAGCATGAACATTCCCACGGAAGAATAATAATTATTTTAATATAATCAAGTACTTGTAAAATTTATCTCGCGAGATGCCTTTCCGTGGGGTAGAGACAGGAAGCCCCCCAGCAACACAAACCATGGGATGCAGGTGCCAGAGGAGTGGTAGATGGAGCCTGATGATCTTCTGTGCTCGTGCAACGCGCGATCGCGTCTTTCTCGTTCCTTTGGTTGGTTTACTGGTTCGGCCAGCCAGATAGACCAGCCCCCTAACCGTAGCGGGCAGGTGTACCTGGGCTTATTTCATCTTGGAGGTCAACGTGATCGTTTTGCCGGCCACCATGAATGTGCCTTTCCCGCAAAGGTGCATCGTCCAAGGGGTTTTCTTTGAGGGATCGATCCACGCCTTGAGCACCTCGAGGATAAAGATGTTGTATGTAGCTGCCATCCGCATATCGACGACCTTGCATTCGAGATTGGCATAGCACTCGAGGATGAGCGGCGCCTTGACGCGGGAGCCGGCCACCGGCGTCAGGCCAAACGTCTTGAACTTGTCGACCCTGCGACCCGAGGTATTTCCGCAGCCCACCACCTGTGCCGCCAGCTCCACCGTCGTGATGTTGATCACGCATTCAGAGGTCTCCTTTACCAGGCTGAACGTGTGATTCCGGTTGCTGATCACGCACCCCACGACCGGCGGCTCGAAATCGATCATCATGTGCCACGACAGAGCCATGATGTCGGTCTTCCCCTTGCTGACGGTTGTGACCAACACGACCGGCCCCGGCTCAAGCAGGCGGTAGACCGTTGACAAGGGAAGGGACTTTTTCACCGTGCATTTCTTGTGATCACGTTTCATGACTAGAGCCAGACGAGGTGAATGGCAAAAGAAGCGATTACGGTTTCGGCCATCATTCCTACCTCAAAACTGCCGTCAGCCGCCAAGCTTGAACCAGACATAGGGCGTCAGGTAATAGCCCGCCACGGACAGCAGCACGCCGAGCCCCGCCCCGAGCAACCCGGTCACATAAAGACCGGCGAATGGGAACAGAAGCACGATCAGAATCATGAGAATTGCGAGAAACCGATGGCGCTCATAGAACATCTGGCGCTGCGCACTGGTGAGCGAATCGGTGAAGGACAGCTCGGAACGAGGCGGCATAGGGGCAGTATAGCCCAATCAAGGAGCGGGATGGGTAGCCTGGTCTTCCTCTTGCTCGCGGAACGCGAGCGAGCTGGTCTGTCTGGTTCTTCTGGTGGGGCTTCCGGTCTGGTCGGCAGGACAGACCAGACCGACGAGATACACCAGATAAACCAGCCACCGTTCGACGCGCAGTGGAGGACACTCTAACTCCGTCCAACCCAGTTCCCCTAATCAGGTTGACAACTTCCATACGCACAATGTAATTACAGGATAGAACTACCTTGAACGTGAGGAAAAGGCATGAAGGCACAGATCGTGCGAATCGGAAATTCCAAGGGGATCAGAATTCCCAAGTCCGTCATCGAGCAATGTCAGTTGCACGGGGCGGTCGATCTCATTGTGCAACAGGGGCAATTGCTCGTTCGCTCCGCGACCAAAGCACGGGCCGGCTGGGACCAGGCCTTCGAGCAGATGCATCGCCACGGAGATGACCAGCTCATGGATCGTGAAGCACCAGCCACGTCTGAGTGGGATCGGAAAAACTGGACGTGGTAGTCTCCCGGTTCGACGTCGTTCTCGTACGCTTCGACCCCACCGAGGGCCGCGAAATCCGCAAGACCCGCCCCTGCCTCATCATTTCTCCGGACGAAATGAATCGCCATATCGACACCGTCATCGTAGCCCCTATGACGACCAAGGGCCGTCCCTACCCCACCCGCTTGCCGGTTCGATTCAAGGGAAAATCGGGTCAGATCCTGTTGGATCAGATCAGGACAGTGGACAAAACCCGGTTGGTCAAGCGCGTGGGCAAGATCGACGCGGCAACCAGAGCGCATGTCCTCGCCCTCCTCGCGGAACTCTTTGCCCCATAAAAATGGTAGACAGGGTAACCCGTTGGTCTCCTGTGCTCACGCAACGCGCGGCCTCAGAAGGCCCTCGTTGGACGTCCGCAGTGGGAAACCAATCGAGCCACCCTGCGAGATGAGAGCACAAGCAAGCTTGGAGGGAGCATCTGTAACCTCGCTCGACGGCCACAGTGGGACCAACATGGGTGCCAACCCGAGGAAGAGAGAAGCATGCGAACTTGGAGGCATTGTTTCAGACCTGAAAAAAAGACTCCCGGTACATTTTCCTTGTTCAGGCCTTTTTTTCCCCGAGATCATTTGCGATCAATCGAAATTGTTCCAAAGCGGCCTCAAGGTCGTCGACGATTTCTTGGGCGATGATGTCTGGGTTGGGAAGATTGGCGGAGTCTTCTAGAGAGTCGTCTTTGAGCCAGAAGATGTCGAGGCTGGCTTTGTCGCGCGCGATGAGTTCGTCGTAGTCGTAGGCGCGCCAGCGGCCATCGGGTTTCTTGTCGGACCAAGTGGCTTTACGAGTGTGGCGGTTGCCTCCGGCCCGCTTGTCGGGCCGGTCGAGATTGCCGTTGTAGCATTTCACGAACTCGTCGAGATCTTCGCGCTTGAGCGGATCGGTCTTGAGCGTGAAGTGTTTGTTGGTGCGGAGATCGTAGATCCGGAGCTTCTTGGTCCAGGGGGTCTCGCTCGCTGGCTTCTTGTCGAAGAAGAGGACGTTGGCTTTCACGCCCTGCGCATAGAAAAGGCCGGTCGGCAGGCGCAGTAGCGTGTGCACATCGCACTCGTGCAGGAGCTTGCGCCGGACGGTCTCCCCCGCCCCACCTTCGAAGAGGACGTTATCAGGCACTACGACCGCGGCCCGGCCATTTTGCTTCAGCAATGTTTTGACGTGCTGGACGAAATTGAGTTGCTTGTTGGAGGTCGTCGCCCAGAAGTCGTCACGCTCGACGATGTCCCGCTCCTTGGAGACTTGGCCCTCTTCCCCTACGATGGTCGTGCTGCTTTTCTTCCCAAACGGCGGATTGGTCATCACGATGTCGAATCGATCCCCAGGATCGGCGGCCAAGGAGTCGGCTACGACAATGGGCAAGTCTTTGTCGCTGCCGATCCCGTGGAGCATCATGTTCATTGCGCAGAGCCGGGCCGTGCTTTGGACCAATTCCCATCCCTTGAATGTTCCTTGCTTGAGCTGTCGCTTTTCGTCCTTGGTCAGATGGGGATAGTGCTTCACGATGTAGTCGTGTGCGGCCAGGAAAAATCCGCCGGTTCCGCAGGCAGGGTCGCAGATGGTCTCGCCTGACTTTGGAGCGATGGCCTCAACCATCGCGGCAATAAGCGGGCGCGGGGTGAAGTACTGGCCTGCACCAGACTTGGTGTCTTGCGCGTTCTTTTCCAGTAGGCCCTCGTAGGCATCTCCCTTCACATCGGCGCTCATCGTGGACCAGTCTTCTTTGTCGATCAGATCCACAATCAGCCGCCGGAGCTTGACGGGGTCCTGGAACTTATTCTGGGACTTCGTGAAGATCAGGCCGAGCATGCCCTTCCCTTTACCGAGCTCTTCCAGGAGATGACGGTAGTGGTCGAACAGGTCATCGCCGTCCCTTTTGAGCAAGCTGGGCCAACTGTACTTGTCGGGAATCTGGCTGGGCTGGTTGTACGGCGATTTCGTGCGCTCGTCGGCCATCTTGAGGAACAGCAAATACGTCAACTGCTCGACGTAGTCGCCATAGC
>JANOMG010000075.1:0-2559 GCA_031420175.1 Nitrospira sp. | reverse complement strand
GCAATCCCCACCACAGCCGGCGGCTCGGCATTACTATGGTAAAACAGCACGTAGTCGCCAACGGTCATCGCACGCATGAAGTTACGCGCCTGATAGTTCCGCACCCCATCCCAACAGGTCGTCTGCTTGGGAGACTGCGCAAGATCCTCGATCGAAAACACACGTGGTTCCGATTTCATCAGCCAATAACGGCGCCCCTGTGTCATCGCGTCACCTCTTCCCGCTTGGTCATTCAGCTCACTCCATGTATGCTGTCGCCGATATCCCATCTCAATGGAGGTTCGCCGATGGAACTGACTCCATTCTTCTTCGGTCTGTATAAGTTCGTCAAGTACGGCCTCTACCCGCTGACCTGGGTGGTGCTGCTCCTCGGCGCGGCAACGGTCTTGGCCCTCTTTCCGTTTTCGCCCACACGACTGCGGTGGGTGCGCCTGCTCGTCGTCTCATCCCTCCTCCTCCTCGTGACGATATCCAACCCGTTGGTTGCGACCTCGCTGATGGGCTCGCTTGAATCCTGGTACCAGCCCACACCTCTGGCGCCCTCCAATCGCTTCGATGCTATCGTAGTCTTGGGAGGAGGCATCGATGATACAGGCTCGCTTCGACCAACTGTCGAGCCATCTTCCTATTCCAGGAATCGCACCACCTGCGGCGTGGATCTCTTTCAACAGGGCCATGCCCCGACCTTGGTACTGACAGGAGGAGATGCCAGAGTCTTCGGTACGGGGCCCAAAGAAGCGGCCGAAATGAAACGGTGGGCGATGCGCCTCGGCGTTCCTGAATCCGCCACGATGATCGATACAGACGCGCGAAACACCTATGAGAATGCCACGGGGACCAAACGGCTGATCGGACCTGCCTCGATTCTGCTCGTCAGTTCAGCTAGCCATCTGCCGCGTGCCGTTCCAGTGTTCACCAAGCAAGGCTTCCGCGTGACGCCTGCCCCCTGCGACTATATCTCACAGAATCTCCCGCGAGAAAGCTGGGACGACATCAACCTGTTCGACTTCATGCCGAGCGACGTGGCGTTACAACACAACAGAGATGTGGTCACGGAGTTGGCTGGTATCGTGATTTATTGGCTGGCAGGAAAACTCTAGCAGGATGCTCAAAATACCTCGTTTCTCACCCGCCCAACCCCAGCGCGCCAAGACGCGCCGTTCCGCAGGCAAGGCCACAGCGAGCACGCTACTGAACTTTGAGCTCTGAACGATGAACGCTGAAGTGAACATCGTTGTTCGTTCACTGTTCATCACTCACCGTTCAGCATGTCCGGGCTGGCGGACTGTTTCAGCAGCCTGCTAGCCTGATGTCTCGAGAACGACAAGCAGCGCGCGATAGGTGAGTTCTCGAACCCTAGCCTTCGACGAAGGCAGGTCACTGCCGTTCATTTCCAACCACACGCACTCCGTCACCTGGCCACGGGCGTCGTTGCAAAGCCCCCACATCTGGTGGAGAAACCCTTCCGGCAATCCCACTTGCATCCCTTCTGACTCAATGCGATCGTCCAGGATGGCCAACAGGTCCGAGAGGGCCTGATCCGTCCGATAGGGCGCATCAGAAAAACCAAAAGAGACATGCGCCGCCGTCTCCTGCTTCGCCTGCTCGACCAGATCCAACATGTACTCTTTGAGCAAGCCCACCACATGACCGGACAACGCCATGCCGTTCTCCTTTGCCCACATTATGCGGATATGCCAGAAAGGGAGCAAGAAACCGCACGCGTGCGGTTGACCAGTCAATCAATGCTTCTCTATGATACCGACGGGAAAATGGCATGGGGCCAGAGGTACGAGGCCAGGGGATTGTATGGTCGAACGATTTGAAGTCGCGTTGAATACCCCAGCCGGGCGGCTGACCACGGCCATCGACGTACCGACGGGACTCATCTCCATCACGGCGATTGTCCCGGTCACGCGCCGCCTGGGGGAAGAAACTGCACAGCTGGAAGTCCAGCAGGCGCGTGAAGCAGGCTTGACCATCTCCTGCAAGATGGGCTGTGCCGCCTGTTGCCGCATGCTGGTTCCGTTGTCCGCACCGGAGGCATTCGCCCTACGCGAGTATGTGCAGCAGTTGCCGACCGATCGACGAACCCAACTGCTACACCGCATCAGCATTACGAAAGATCGCTTGAAGCGTGAGGATGTTTGGGATCGCCTGAACGACGTCGCAGAGGCTTCCAGGCCGATGCCGGATGAAGAACTCGACCCGATCAACCGGGCCTACTATGCGTTGAGAATCCCCTGTCCCTATTTAGAGGATGAGATGTGCTCGATCTACGAGGCACGACCGGCCGCCTGCCGGGAACTCCTCGTCACCTCACCGGCGGAACTCTGTCAGGATATGGTGCAGAATCCGGTGACTCCTCTGCCGGTCTCGATGAGAATCGGTTCCATCCTGGGACTGGTCTGGGGAACATTGACCAGTTCTCCGCCTCGGCTCATCCCGCTCCCGATGGCCTTGGAATGGGCCGAGCGGCACGAAGAAGAATCCCGACGGACCTGGCCAGGCTCATCCCTCCTGGACCAAGTCCTCGACAACATGTGGCGGTTTCTGAGC
>JANOMG010000074.1:0-2076 GCA_031420175.1 Nitrospira sp. | reverse complement strand
GAAGTGCCGAGACTGCCGCCTAACAAGCATGTATGGACTCCTCCCGCAAGTAGCAGAGACGAAGATACGTTCACCACGGTTCGAATCGTTTGCAGTCGTGTATCCGGCCTCGTTGTGGCACTCGTTATGAGGCCGGGCCATCGTGAATATCCGCGCGCCGGGAGCCAATCGATAGGAGGGCTCTTGCAAGAGCAGGCTAGTTATCGGCATTGCCCGGCACCGGTCGAACCAAAGTTGTCATGAACGCGAAGTCTCTACGCAAACGGGATGAAGGGTTCAGGCGGCTACGTGGTTAGGGTTGAAGTCGACGTGCTTAGACCAGACGGCCCAGCAGATCCTGGCCATTTTATTGGCGAGGGCGCAGGCAGCCTTGTTGTGGCCGACGCGCTGTTCGAGCGCGCTGGCCCATTGATAGAGCCGTGGCAGGGGTTTGCCGGCCCGTTGTAGTGTGTTGATGCGGGTGAGAACCGAGCGCGCACCATGGATGAGCAGGGTTCGCAGGTAGACGTCGCCCTGCTTGGTGATCTTGCCGAGATGTCGTCGGTTGCCGGAGCTGTTCTCGCGGGCGGTCAAGCCGAGCCAGCTGCTGAGGTGCTTGCCGTCGGGAAAGCGATCTGGTGTGCCGACGGCGGCGACCAGCGCGGTGCTGGTCAGAAGCCCGACGCCGGCGACGGTCTGCAGGCGTTGGATATCGGCATTGGTTTTGGTCAGGGCCTTGAGCTGGCGCTCGATCCCCACCATGTCGGCCTCGAGGGTTGCGATCTCATCGAGCATGCGGGAGAAGACGATCTTGAGTGGCGCTGGAATGGCCGGCTCGTCGATGAAGTGTCGGGCCTGCTTCTGGGCGATCTTGGCCCCGAGCGGCATGGCGAAGCCGAGTTCGCGGAGGAAGCCGCGCAGGCCGTTGATGCGCTGAGTGCGGGTGTGCTTCCACTGCTCACGGACACGGTGGAGTTGTTGGAGCATCTGCTGCTCGACCGAGCGGACGGGGACGGGCTTGATGTCGTCGCAGCGATGGGCTTCGAGCAGGGCATCGGTATCGGCGCGGTCGGTTTTGCCACGACGGCGATAGGGCGCGGTGTACTGGGCGGGGAGCAGGCGGACCTCGTGTCCGAGGGTCTGGGCGGTGCGCCCCCAGAAGTGGGCGGTGCCGCAGGCCTCGAACAAGACGAGGGCTGGCGGCTGAGCAGCAAGGAAGGCCGAGAAGGCCTTGCGGGTAAGCCGGTGACGCTCGAGGATACGGTGATGCTCATTGGCGACAGCGACTTCGAAGACATCCTTTGCCAGGTCGACGGCGATGATTTTAGACTTCATGAGTGGACTCCTTCTGTTGCTTGAGAAGTAGACGTTTTACAACCCTACTTTGGCACATCGATGCCGGAACAAAGAGTGCGGGAGGAGTCCATTTCATCAATGGAGCCGACGCGGTGACGTTCTGGTATCGAGATTTTAGTTTGGTGGCCCGCGCGGCTCATCGGCGGCGTTAGCCATCATGAACGGCACTAGCTCAGGTTCCGTGTGTGCAGATTGTGATTGCCCGATCGACGAATCGGCCGATAATCCGGCAGGCCGGGCGACTTGCTCGAAATGCGGCGGCACCAACAGAATTCATTACCTGTCGATTTCTGATACCGCAATCGCGCGAGACGGAATCGGAATTCAAGCCAACCATCTCGGACAAAAAAAACCGTACTTCGAATCGAAGCAAGGCCCAAGCTATTCTCATCGCCAGAGTAAACAGGTGCTGCACGAGCGCGTGATTGATCGCGATGGAGATCGTTATTTCGAAAAGGTTACCGATTATGAAAGTGGCGATACCATTCATCACTCTGACGAGCTGCTTTCAGAGCATCGCAACCATGGATCAGCGAAGAAGAAACCATGATGGCTAACAACGCAGTGGACCTGACGCCGGGATCAATGTTGTGGCGCTGCGCGGTTACTGCGGTGGCCGGCGCAGGTCACCGCGAGCGTTGGGCGTCAGCAACCTTGCATCGGTTCTGGCATTCGAGTAAGAAGCACATGGGGCAACTCTATTGGGTCCCCATCTCTGGCCTGTCTGATATTGTCAGCTGG
>JANOMG010000073.1:0-2026 GCA_031420175.1 Nitrospira sp. | reverse complement strand
CATGCTTGCAGCCGAACCCGTGAATGACTTTGGCTGCGCGGCGAGCGTCGGCGAGCGTCTTGATCTCCATGCCGGACAGTTGCTGGGCCTCATGGATGTTCGGCGTGACGAGCAGCGCCAAGGGGAAGAGCAGTGTCTTCACGGCGTCGATCGCCTCCGGCTTGAGCAGCGCATGGCCGGTCTTCGAGATCATGACCGGATCCACCACGAGATTCGTGACATGCTGAGGTTTCAGCAATCTGGCAACGACCTCGACGATCGCCGTCGAGGACAGCATTCCGGTCTTCACCGCAGCGACGTCGAAATCGTCGAATACGGCATCGATTTGCGCCGCGATGATCGAGATCGGCAACTCGAAGACGTCGGTGACCTCTTCCGTATTCTGCGCCGTGACGGCGGTAATCACCGACATGGCAAACACGCCATTGGCCGACATGGCTTTGATGTCTGCCTGGATACCAGCGCCGCCCCCTGAGTCTGAGCCGGCAATCGTCAAGACTTGTTTGATGGGTTGTGTGTTCATGTGGGTATTAATTCGTAGAAGGTGGTGATGTCGTGTCGGTGACTGCTGGAGAGGCTCCAGCCGATTCGGCTGTGAGGCCCTCGATGGAGAACCGGGTACCCCGTCGTGGCGCCTTCTCGTGATAACGCAAGGTAAAGTGGCTTGCATGTGCGCCGGCCGGAGCCGAGAAGATCAGCACGGCCCGATCTTTTTCTCGTGGCGAGAGTTCGAGCCCCCGCGCGCAGAGGCCTTCACGATTGTCTTGTGCCTCCAATTTCCACAGCGCGCCATGGTTGTCTTCAAGCAGGGTGTTTTGCAGAAGGCAGAGGACTTTGAGGTCACGCGAAGAGGTATTCTCGACGGTCAGATCGGCGGTGACCTGATTGTCCCGCTGGTGCAGCGCGGTCACGACCAGCTGATACTGCTCATTACGATGGAAGCCGAGACCGGGGGGTGGAGGCGCCTTGGCGGATGGATTGATGATGACGACAGGCGGCTTGTTCACTTCCTTGATCAGGTCCCCTAGCGGGCCGGCTTTGGGAAGGGTGCCGCGCGTGGCGCCCAGTGACTGCACGGTGCTGGGGCTGAGCAGCTTCACGGTGACCCGGACCTCTCCAGCCGATTCGAGATACGATCCAGTGAGAAACACATCGGCCCGTACCGCTTTGGCCGCTCGCGTCACGGCTTTCGCCTGAGCCGGTTCGAGCTTCGTGACATGGAACTTTTTCAACGTCGAACTCACGAGGGCGCGGTCGACGACTTTAAGCTCGCCGGCAACCAGGATCTGTGTGCTCAGCTCCTCTGCCAAGAACTGCCCGATCGGTGTGACGATGCCTTTGGCATCCGTAAAGTCCAACACCGCCAGCCGTCCCTTGTTCGCCCTAGCGACGTCGGCGACCACTCCCTCCGCCAGCAGCCTCAGACTGTCCTCGTACGGCAAGGCTGCGTGAGCAGGAAACGTCCAGCACGTGGAGATGGCCAGGAGGAACGTGAGGAGGAGACGATTCATTCCTGAGGAGTAATCCTTTGAGACGGGAAACCACTTCAGCGTTGGGTCACATTATACTCAGCGGGCCTGGCCTGTCCAGCAGAGCGAGCCTAGTCACCCCGACACTGTCCGCGCACCCGTATGCTGCCAGTAAATTAGTCCGAGCAGGGCGATCAGCACCCCCAGCCCACCGAGGTCGAGCCAGATCTGTCGAATTGCCATGGGAGCAGGGCTGATGCCAAGGGGTGGAGGAACAGAGCTCTCTTCGACAAGTATGTAAAAGGAAGTGTAGATTCAGCCAAACGAAGCGACGGCGACAGGACGCTGGTGGGCGACACGCTTGCGTTGAAGCTTGATGCGTTCAATCTCATGCAGCGCGTCCGCCGACAGATAACTTTCCCCGCAACTTGAGCAGGTCACAACCGGCACGTTTTCGATCACGAGGAGTTTTCGGCCCTTGCCGTAGCTCCGAGTGACTTTCCGAACCAGCGCATCCTTGCTTCCACAGATATCGCAGATCATAGCGTCTCCTCGCA
>JANOMG010000072.1:0-7436 GCA_031420175.1 Nitrospira sp. | reverse complement strand
CGCCAGCACGATGCGGTCGAGGGGTTGGTGCAGTCGGTCGCAGCAGATGGTCTCAGTCTGGTGGTGATGGGGCAGACCGTGTTGGTCGACAACACGACGATCATCGATAACAACATTTCTGGTCAAAGTATCGCGAATCTCGTGGCTGGGACGGATGTTGTCGAAGTGAACGGGCATGTCCGGCTGGATGGGGTGATTCAGGCGACCTTCATCGAGAAGAAACCGGCCGGGATTGTCACACCGGAGGTGCGGGGGGTTGTCAAAAATCACAACGACAGCGCGAACCCGAAGACCTTCCAGATCGGCAACCTCACGGTGAATTACACGACGGCGCTCATCAACGACATACCGAATCCGGCAGGCAATGCGGGCTCTGCTTGGAACGGACTGTTCATTGAGGCAAAGGGGAACCAGTTTACGCCGGGGCCCAACATCCAGACGCAAGGGACGTTAACTGCGACAAAGGTCGAACCGGAAAATCAGGGAGTGCAACAGGCGGACGAGTTCGAAGTGGAAGGATTCGTGACGCAGGTGTTTGGGCCGAGCGATTTCTTTATCGGAACGACACATGTGCAGACGACGGCGAATACGGAGTTTCGCGGCGGCACGATCGACGAGATCGTCGTGGGGGCGAAGCTGTCTGCCGAAGGGCGCTTGATGGACGGAGTTCTCACAGCCAAACATGTGAAGTTCCATGCCAGTGTAAAGCTGGAGGGGAACATTGCCGCGATCATCGATGCGACAACCTTTACGATCGTCGGGTTTCCAGGTGTCACGGTGACTGTGAATAGTCAGACGGAGGGCGGAGGTACGACGAGCGGCCTGTCGGTCGGAGATCATGTCCGAGTGCGTGGCGGTGTGGGGGGCACCAACTCCGTTATCGCGACACGCATCGAACAGCGGTCGGCGGATGTCGATGTCGATCTGCAGGGGCCGGTACAGTCGATCTCCGGCCCGAGCTTGACGATCCTGGGCGTGACGGTCGATACGTCGACGATCAGCAACGACAATTTTGAGGGGCTCAACGGTCAATCGATCGGCCGTGCAGCCTTCTTTGATGCCGTGAAGGTCGGGACCTTGGTCAAGGTGAAGGGCCGGCTGAATGGCGCGGGCGTGACGTGGCGCGAAGCCGAACTCGAAGACTAGCTGCAACATGATAGGAAGGAACCACATGAGACATAGAGTGCGAATATCCACAGCGGTTTGGCTGTTGACCGGGCTGGCGATGCTGACAAGCCCCGCCTGGGGGCAGACCACTCCACCAATCCTGAATAGGCAGGTGGAAATTTCCGGAGCCTTGCCGCGGACGACGAGCGGCGAGGTACATGTCGAAGCGCTGAAGCAGACGATTCAAACGCAGTTTGCCAGGCCAGGGGTGCAGGAGGTTCAGTTCTGCAATGTGTCTCTGACGGAAGCGGAGCAACGGGCGCTATTTCTGAGCAGCGATCCCAATAAAAATCTGCTCCGCCAGGTATCGCGCGTTGTGCCGTCGTCGAACGGGGCAGAGCGAAATGTCACCTTTCGTAGTCACGACGTTCGTGCGAGGGTTGGCCGGGAAGAAGGGCAGTTGCGGGCCAGGATTGAAGGCATCGACCAATCGCAGTTGACGGAAACAGAACGGCAGAATCTCAGAGCCCAATTCGACCGATTCCGTCTTGAAGGCGGCAACGAGCGTAGTGGCAATCGGGCCGATGGTCGTGGCGGCCATGGCGGGAGCGACAATAGCGGCCCCGGTTCAGGGAATAGCGGATCCGGATCGGCTAACAGTGGGCCGGGTCGTGGTGGACGTGACGATGTGCGGATGGCTCAAGCAGGTGATGTGCGTCAGGAGGACCGTCAGGCCGATCGACGGGAAGATCGCCGCTCCAATGTCGGTGGTGAGGTGCGCGGACTCGATCGGGCCGATCAAGTGGCGGGCGACCATGGTCAGCAGGGGAGAGACAATGCCCGTGCCGTCCAGACGGATCGGCCCAATCGTCCCGAACGCGTCGAACATTCGCAGCGGCCAGAGCGACCCGAACGGCCACAGAGACCGGAGCGACCGGAGAAGCCGGAGCGGGCTGGGCACAACTAGTTCGACCTCGTTATCGATTGCGGCGAGACAGCGGCGTCGGGAGATTTGCCCGGCGTCGCTGTGTTATGAATCCTCTCGCTGGTATGAAGCAGAGAAAGATTGAAGGGATCATGATATTGAGATGGTTAAGAGTGCTTATCGGTGTCGTCATGTGTCTGGGGCTCTGGGTTATGGAGGGCAATGCGGCGGACAAGTTCGATCAAGGGCCGCCTTCGCCCGATCGTAATTGGCAGCTCGGGTTTACTCCCAGCTATAGCAGCGGCAACTTCGGGACAGGTACGACCAGTACATTTTTCTATGCGCCCTTATCGATTCGAAGAATGTTTAAAGAGGGCGATGTGACTCTGGTTATTCCCTTTGTCACGGCAACCACCGACGGACGGACGACGCTGGTCGGCGGCACGGCGACACGTGTCGATGATAGTTCGAATAGTGGATCGGGAGGAGGAGGCACTCCAGACGATGGAGGTTGTAGCGGGAAAGATTCTACTGTGAGCGGGAAGAACCGCACGTGCGGAACCACAACTAGAACGGCCGGGCAAAAAGTCACCACGTCCGGTCTCGGCGACATTATTCTGAGAGGACGCTACTATGTAGTGGAAGAAAAGGACTACGTACCACTCATCGCCGTAACGGGCCGGATGAAGCTGCCAACGGCGAGTGCCAGCAGGGCCTTGGAACGGGCGAATTGGACTATGGGATGGGCATCGAGATGTCCAAAATGTTGGGAGATAGCTGGATCGCATTCTTAGATGGGGGCTACAACATCATCGGGGATCCCGATGGGATTAACTTCCAGAATCAATATTGGTATGACGTAGGCGCCGGGTACTACGTGACGAAAGATCTGTTGGCGAGCGTGTATTTCGAAGAATATCGGGCCATTGTCCCAGGATTTGTGAATGCGCGTGATATCTTCTTCGCGGTGAACTATACGGCCTCGGCGGCCTGGAGGCTGAATGCTGGTGTGACGCTAGGCGTATCCAATGGGGCTCCGGATCAAGCATTCTCGATCGGGGCCAGTTACCGATTTTAACCCTTTTGTGGGCGTTTACCTTCACCGCGATGGCTCGTCTAATAGATCAGGAAGACAAGAGAATGGGTTTGGCAGCGGCCATGCAGGGTGAACGAGCATGGCGATACCGCTAGACCCACGAGGAGCGGCAGACGAGGCCAAGTTGGTCGCTCGCTGCCTCAAGCAGGACCAGGATGCGCTCGGCCAATTAGTCGAACGGTATGCGACGGTGGTTGTGAACCTGGCTTACCGCATGGTGGGGGATCGGACGGAAGCGGAGGATCTGGCTCAGGAGACGTTTGTGGCGGCGTTCAAAGCGCTGCCGACGTTCAGGGCCGAGTCGAAGTTTTCCACCTGGCTCTACCGGATCGCGGCCAACAAGTGCAAGGATTGGCTCCGGGCCAAGCGTCCAGGCCAGGGGCTGCACGATGTCGAGATCGAAGACGTGCTCGACGAGCGAGTGGTGGAGGTGCGGACCCCGGAACGGCTCTTGTCGCAGCAGCAAGTTGCTGCTGAATTAGATCGGGCGATTCAGCGGCTGCCGCTGCTCTATCGAGAAGCGTTTGTCTTGAAGCATGTCGAAGGGCTGAGTTACGAGGAGATGCAGGAGATTCTCGGGGTGAATGGCGATACGTTGAAGATGCGAGTGTATAAGGGACGGGTGCAGTTGAGTCGTGAGTTGGCGGAATTGAAAGAGGCGTAGCGATGCGAGAACAGGACCTATTGATCCAGCGCTTTCTTGATGACGATCTGACGCCGGAGGAGCGGGTGACGTTTCTTCAGGCGATGGATACCGATCAGTCATTGCGGCGGCGCTGGCTGAACCTTGAACTCGTGGTGAGCCAAGCAGCGCAGTTGCCTCGGATTGCGCCCTCGGCTCGATTCCTTGCACAGGTGCAGGCTAAGCTTGCGCCGGAGTCCATCAGCCTCTGGGATCGACTTCGTGCAGCCGTCACACTGCCGCGGACGCTGGAATGGAATCTGGTCGGTGCGATGGCGGCGGCTTGTGTGGCGGTGGTGGCAGTGGTGGGTCTGCTGCGCCTTGGGCCGGAGCGGATCGTGGAAGTGTCGGTGCCCGTTGCCGGAGGGCAGGCGCAGCAGGCGTCATTTGCGCCGGGGCAAGAGACCACCGTGTTTGTGCGGCTCGTATTGCTTCAGCCTGGAGCCAAGTCGGTCTCGGTTGCCGGCGATTTCAACGGCTGGAATCCTGGACAGACGCAACTGGAGCGATCCGAAGGTGGCCTGTGGACCGCGACGATTCCCTTGAAACCTGGGCGCTATCAATACATGTTTGTGATCGATGGCAAACAATGGATTGCCGACCCACTGGCAGCAGAGGGGACAGGCGATGGGTTTGGAGCGCAGAATGCGGTGCTCGATGTCAGTATCTAATCCTAGTATCGACTCCCTTGCATCGAGTCGCGCAGTTGGGTACGCTCACGCGCATGGTCAAGATGGTGTCGAGACTGTTGATCGCGCTGCTGCTCGTTGGGCTATCGGCCTGCGCGCAGACGATGAAGCCCGAGTTGCCGAAGCGGGTGTCAGGGGGCATACGATTTAGGCTGCTGGCACCCGAAGCCACCGAGGTATTCGTCATGGGATCGTTTAATAACTGGAGTAAAGGGGCGACGCCGATGAAGGTGGTTGATCGCAACGGCTTGTGGTCGGCCGAGGTGCCGTTGAATGAAGGGGAATACACGTTCATCTATCTCGTGAATGGCACGCGATGGGTGACGCCGCCGATGGCAGAAGATTTTGTGACCGATGGGTTTGGGCACACGAACGGTGTGGTCGTGGTGCGGTAAAGCGATGCGTACACGAACTGACATACGAATGTGGCTGATCATCGCAGCGCTCTGGCTGCCGGTGGCGGCCGTTCAGGCAGAGACGCTGTCGGTCCAAGATCGCGAGGAGATCAACCGGCTTCGTTCGGTCCAAGGCTATTCGGCAGAAGAGGTCAATCAGTTGCTGGACCATGTGACGAAAGCGGGAGAAAAGGGTCTGCCGACGGAGCCCTTGGCCAACAAAGTGAAGGAAGGGTTGGCGAAGGGTGTGGAGCCGAAGCGGATCGATCCGGTTCTGCGCCAGCTCGTGACCCATTTTGAGTCGGCGCAAGAAGTCCTTCGAGAAGTCGGGACGCGCGGCGTGGACGAAGGCAATCGCCAGCGGGCTATCGAGATGATGGCCGATGCGTTTTCCCGCGGCGCGTCATCCGATGAAGTTCGAGAGCTTGTCCGTGTCTCGCAGGATGGGAAACAGAAGGTCACCCAGGAGACCTTGGCGGCGGGGGCCAAGAGCCTGGCGGTGATGAAGGAAGGTCGCGTGTCGTCAAAGGACGGGACGGCGTTGGTGGGTGAGGGCTTGCGCCAAGGGTACCGATCGTCTGAATTGCTCGATCTGAGCCGGGAAGTGAAGCGTCGTGGAGCCGAGTACCAGGATGGCCGTGCCAGTCTGCGGGCACTCCGCGAGCAGGTGAGCCGGGGAGAGCGAGGAGATCGATTATTCCGGGAGGATCACAGCGGGTCCGGCAGCGGCGACCGTGGCGATCGTAGCGGGAGTTCTGATCGAAGTGGAAGCTCGGATCGTGGCAGCCGACCTGATCGAGGCGGGGGTACCAGCCACGGGGGTCGAGATCGATAACGCATGTGAATCGAGACTAGCGTATTCAAGGGCTGCCTTCGCGAGAGGGTAGCCATTTTTCATTGAACAAAAGGACAATACCTTGGACGAAACCAACGAGTCTTGGTAGAAGGGGTGCTACTCGCAAGTGATTGAATTCTGTGGTCAACGCACAGTCGGTGTATGCGTTGTTGAATGCGAGGGCTCACACTTCACCCAATTGAGGAGGAAATCATGAAGCAGATGTTGCTCGCCATCAGCGCAGTCATCATCACCACGGGTCTGGCCTACGCACAGGCAGACCAGCCGGTGATCGACCAGCGCCAGGCCAACCAGGAGAAGCGGATTGATCAAGGCATTGTCAGTGGCCAGCTGAATGAGCGCGAAGCCAATCGGCTGAACAAGCAGCAGGAACACATCAACAAGATGGAAGATAAGGCGAAGTCAGATGGTGTCGTCACCAAGAAAGAGCGAGCCAAGATCGATCATACTCAGGATCGTGCATCGCGGAACATTGCTCGTGAGAAGCATGATCGCCAAGGCAAGCGGCACCAGTAATCTCTCAGTGGTTTGAGACAAAAGCAGCGGGGCTCGCGACATCTGTCGTGAGCCCCGCTTGTCGTTGAAGGAACGAACTTACCGCCCGCGCCCGCCGCGATCGGCACGACGATCCGCTTGGCGATCTTGCTGGCGATCGGCCTGACGATCCATCTGCCTGTCCTGTTGACGCTCCATCTGGCGATCCTGCTGCCGGTCAGCCTGTCGATCTTGCTGGCGATCGGCCTGACGGTCTTCCCGCCGATCCGCTTGGCGATCCTGTTGCCGATCCGCCCGCCGATCTTCCTGACGGACATCACCAACCTGGGCGAATACCACGTTCGGCATGACGGCAGGGGCTGCCATGGCCATGACTAAGCTGGCAATCGTTCCGACTTTCAATATGCTGTTCTTCATGATCTGTGCTCCTTCTGAGAGAGAGGGGGTGATACGTGGGAGTCGCGGCTGTGATTGGATGGGATCGAACCGGCTCTCTCCTCCGGCGGCCCATGCCAATCAACCTGTCACTCAGTAAGACGAAGGGAGGAAGAAAAGGTAAACACTGTGTATGCGCTGCTCGAAAACAAAGAGCCAGCCTCGGGAGGACGGCTGGCTCTTTGGGGTGCATGGCGATGGTTACCGCAGGACGCCAGCCAGCACGGAGGGATTCGAACCGATACTCACGATCTGTCCCCGGGTAATGACGGAAACTGATTGCCCGTCTTGCGTGTTCAATTCCAGTTCACCGCAGAGGAGCTGTGTGGCCGGAATCGGACAGGCTACGAGAGTCATGTTCCCGACCGGGGTGCCGTTGACGAACACGGTTTGGGGTGACGGTGTCGAATTCGAAAGATCCTCGGCTTCCACATTGAGGCGTCGACGGTTGCCTCGCTCCCGATAGTCCGCTTTGCCCGAGGCAGCACCGGACACCATTTTGGCGCTGAGGCGGACTTCTCCGCTCTGGGCGAGGGCTAATTCAGTGGACAGGGTCAGCATACTGAGGAGCAATACGCTGCTGACTGACATGGCGATGACGTGTGAAACCTTCATGCTAGTGAAGTGATGCATAAATAGATTTACTGATTATGCCGTACGTGTATCATCCTCCTCCAGCGGAGGATCGGACCATGCGCATCGCCCCTTCCCTTCAGCTGACAGCGCCTGAACGCCAGCCACTGGCGCAGTGGGCGC
>JANOMG010000071.1:0-1829 GCA_031420175.1 Nitrospira sp. | reverse complement strand
CGCGTGCATGGTTGTTGTCTTTGGATCAAGACAGGCATAGAAGAATGAGGTGTCGCAAAAGACCAGCTTGGGGAAGGGCATCAGTGGATCGCGCCACGCGGGCCATACAGATGGGATTTCACACGGGAAGAGACCGCAGTTTTCCGACCCTGTGGCGTCGGCAGCTTCTTCATCAGACGAAGCAATCTTCGAGCGGCTGCTCCTGGCTCTGTTTCTGGCTGCACGGCGCGGAGTTCTGCGACGACCTCATCGTGAACCGTAATTTCCACGCGGGCACTCGCATCTCGCCGGATCCGACGGACCAGAGCCAGCAACCGCTTGCGTGCTTCGCTGATCGAAAGTTTCATGATGGCCTCAAATTGAATCTATTGGAAACGTACAGCCATGTACAATGCCTGTCAACACAGAGCCAACCTCGACGTGCCGTTTGCGTCGTTGGATAGGGGGAGCGGGAATCGCAATAAACGATAGTGACCCGTGCAGACGATCGTGGAAGTGAGCGGGAGTTGGCGGAGAAGAAGATCAAGGCAGGTCCCGTATCGGAGCGCAAGCAGCGTGGCCCGAGCGACAGATTGTGCAAGCGTCGCTTGCACAATTGAGCTGGTCCCACCACCGGCTGCTGGAAGACACAATGGGAGAAGAATCGGTTTGACCCAGGAACTGCGACGCTCGAACTGGAAGGAACTGAACAATGGCAGGTAAGGAGAGGATGACGCGCATAGCGAAGGGCGCAGCCGGGCAGGTCGATGCGCTGCTGGCCGATATCCGCGGATTCATTCTTGCGGCACGACGAGCAGTCGTTCGCAGCGTGGACATCCTCCAGGTAGTGACCAGCTTCGAGATCGGCCGCCGTATCGTCGAGCATGCACAGCATGGAACGAACAGAGCGGCGTACGGAAAAGTTGTCGTGGAGGAACTGGCCAAGCGTCTGACTGCCGAATTTGGCAAGGGGTTTTCCAAGAGCAATCTCGAATATATGCGTAGGTTCTACACGATGTATCGAGATCGGTATCCCTCAATTGCCCAGACACCGTCTGGGCAATTGACGTCACAGGGGAAATCCCAGACAGCGTCTGGGGCATCTTCTGCTGTGTCACCACTGGCCCGCCGCGCCACTTCGCCGAAACCGCCGTTCGCGTTAGGGTGGTCGCACTATGTGCTGCTCATGGGAATTGGCGATCCGGAAGAACGCGCCTTCTACGAAATCGAGGCAGTAGAAAACGGCTGGTCTATTCGCGAACTGAAGCGCCAGTTCAACGCCAGCCTCTATGAACGCCTGGCGCTGAGCCGGGACAAGCGCGGAATCCGAAAGCTGGCGCAGCACGGCCAGATCGTCAGCAGACCGCACGATCTCTTGAAAGAACCCTATGTCCTGGAGTTTCTGGGGCTCGACGAGAAGGCCGCCTATTCCGAAACCGACCTGGAATCGGCCATCATCGACAAGCTCGAGCACTTCTTATTGGAACTCGGCAAGGGGTTTCTCTTTGAAGCCCGCCAGAAGCGCTTCACCTTGTTACGTCCTGATCGATCTGAAGATCGGCAAAGTGACCCACCAAGACCTCGGGCAGATGCAGATGTACGTCAACTACTTCGACCGGCAGGTGAAGAGGGAAGACGAACAGCCGACCATCGGCATCATCCTCTGCAAGAAGAAGCACGACGCGTTGGTCACAATCACCCTGCCAAAAAATGCGAATATCCACGCCAGGGAATACCGGCTGTACTTGCCGTCGAAAGAAGAATTGCGGCGCAAGCTCGTCGAATGGGCGGAGGAACAAGAGGCGAAACTGTGAGATCGGCGGTGTCGCTGTGAGGGACACTCAGGACCC
>JANOMG010000070.1:0-8558 GCA_031420175.1 Nitrospira sp. | reverse complement strand
CATCAGCCATGCCGTTCGCCATGGGGCTGTGGTGCTCAACGGAGAGCGGGAGGTCGTGGCAGGCATCGTGCTCATGATCCGCGGGGGCAATGCGCGTCAGGTGGTCGAAGCAGTCAAGGCCAAGATGGAGGACCTTGATCGGAACCACGTCTTGCCTCATGGCACCAGGCTCACACCCTTCTACGATCGCATCGAGCTGATCAATGCGGCCATCCACACCGTGCGCGACTCCTTGATCGAAGGAATCGTACTGGTCGTCTTCGTGTTTTTCTTCTTTCTCGGCCATGTGCGGAGCGCAGTCGTGGTGACCGTCACCCTGATCGTCACGCCGCTCGTCACCTTTATCGTCATGCAGCGGCTGGGGCTCTCGGCCAACTTGATGACGCTGGGCGGCCTGGCCATCGCCATCGGCGAGATCGCGGACGGGACGCTGGTCGTGGTGGAAAACGTCTATCGGCACATGGCGCAGAACCATGGCGCGACGCGGAAGAGCACGTTGGAGGTGATTCTCCAGGCCACGAAAGAAGTGGGCCGGCCGATCCTCTTCGGCATTCTCATCATCAGTGTCGTCTTCCTGCCGCTCATGACGCTCCACGGGATGGAAGGGAAGATGTTCGCGCCGCTGGCCTATACCCTCGTGATTGCGTTGTTGGTTTCGGTGGTGCTCACGCTCACGCTCGCGCCGGTCTTGGCGTCCGTGATGTTGCGCGGGGACCATCCGGAAGAGACGCGCCTCACGCGCTGGATGAAGCAACGGTATCTGCCGGTGCTCACCTGGACGCTCCGGCATCGCAGCCTCGTCTTCGTCGGCTCGTCGGCGCTCGTGCTCCTCAGCTTCAGCCTTGTTCCGTTCATAGGGAGGGAGTTCATTCCCATCCTGGAGGAAGGAACTCTCACGCCTCAGGTCGTCCGGCTCCCGAGTGTGTCGCTGCCCGAGTCCATTGAGATGGAGAAGCAAGCCCACAAGGCCATGTTGCAGTTTCCCGAAGTGCGCATGGCGGTGAGCAAGATCGGGCGGCCCGACATTGCCTATGGGCCGGAGGAACCGAATGAGAGCGACCCGATCGTGACCCTGTCCCCGCGGAGCAGTTGGAAGACCGGCCAGACGCAAACATCAATCACCGATGCCATCAGGCAGAAGCTGGCGGAGATCCCCGGCATTTCGGTCCTCATGAGCCAGCCGATTCAAGAGCGGGTAGACGAGCTGATCTCCGGCATCAGGACGGAATGCGCCATCAAGCTGTTCGGAGAGGATCTCGATGTGCTGCACGATAAGGCGGGGGAGATTGCCGCCTTGATGCGGCAGATCAACGGCGTCAAAGATATCAAAGTCGAGCAGATCGCCGGCCAGCCTTATCTCACCGTCGACATCGACCGGCAGAAGATTGCCCGCTTCGGCATCAACGTGGCCGATGTGCAGGAGATCATTATCACCGCCATCGGCGGCAAGGCGGCGACCCATGTCTACGAAGGCGTTCGGCGGTTTCAATTGATTCTTCGGTTCCCGGAACTGCAACGCAACAGCATCGGCACCATCGGGGAGATTCGGGTGAAGTCGGCGTCCGGCGCGCTGATCCCGATGAGCGAACTCGCCACGATCGAGATGCGCGAAGGCCCGGCCCGCATCAGCCGTGAGCAGGTCCGTCGTCGCATTTACATCGGCTTCAACGTCGCCGGGCGCGACATCGGCAGCGTCGTCGATGAAGGGCGCAAGAGGCTGGCGGCGCAGGTGCACCTGCCTGAAGGGTACCAGGTGACATGGGGCGGGGCGTTCGAGAACATGGAGCGGGCCAACGCGCGGCTGTTGATCGTGGTGCCGATCACGCTGGGGCTCGTGTTCTTTCTGCTCTTCTGGGCGTTTCACTCACTCCGCTACGCGACCTTGATCATGATGAATCTCCCCTTCGCGTTGATCGGGGGCGTCGTGTCTCTGTGGCTGAGCGGGCAATACCTCAGCGTACCGGCTTCCATCGGCTTTATCGAACTCTTCGGTTTGGCGGTCGGCAACGGAATCATGTTGGTCTCCTATATCAATCAGCTGCGAAATGAAGGCACGCGGATGGACGAGGCCATTCTCACCGGCTGCACTCTGCGGCTGCGTCCGGTCGTCATGACCATGATGACGACGCTGCTGGGTCTGTTGCCCCTCGCGCTCGCACAGGGGATTGGGGCGGAGGTGCAACGGCCGCTCGCGACCGTCGTGATCGGCGGTCTCTTCACCTCGACCGCGCTCACGTTGGTCGTGCTGCCGTCCCTGTATCGAGGGTTCGCAGAAAAAGAAGCGGGAAAGGAGCATGCGCCGGAGTGGGTGTGACGGGGCAGGCTCGTGGGTCCTCCGTGCTCGCGGAACCCCCACGATAACGCTGTGGTCGTTCGACGCGCGCAGTTCTGGATTCACCAAGGCCACCCCTCCTGGATCAAGTTCGGTTCCCGTTGTGGGAGGGGACAATGCGCAGGGAAGGACAGTTTGGCTACTCCCTCTTGAAGGGAAATGAGAAAGGCAAAAAAGTGCTTGGAACCGTTCGCGGCGCGTGGCGGGCTTCCTCCCAAGACTGCTTGTCGAGTTCTTCGGTAATGAGTAGCCTTCCCCTTGTTCGTCTTCCTTCTCCAAGTCGAAGTTGATATGGACGCGGAGACGGTGTGCGCCGACGTAGCCTCCGACCTTCCTCACTTTGGTGCATTCGCCATCTCCGCGATGACAGCATGCAGGCCGGAGACGACGCGCGCCATTCGTTCGTACTGAACGAACTCGGGCCTGTCGGCGTTCGAATGGTAGGCGGGATAGCGGAAGAGGGCGGTATCGGTGACCATGACGGCGGGGTAGCCTTCCTTCCAGAACGCCCAATGGTCCGACCACCCGACGCCGGGGATCAATCCCCACAGGGCTCCCCCTTCGGAGGGAAATTGCGCCCGTTGCCGAAAGGATCCCACGAGCTGTCGCACCCGGAACCCGTTCCCCACGTTGCTGACGAAGGCGATGAAGTTTCCGGAAGAGGGGTAGATGAGATTCAATGGAAACAGGAGGTGTTGGCTCCCTGGCTCATCTGAGTAGTACCCGATGGTCTCCAGGCTGAGCATGAGGACGATCTTTTCGCCACGCTCCCGGCTGCGCTTGGCGTAGACGCGGCTCCCCATGTACTTGGTTTGAAAGAGCGGCGGTTCCTCGTTGGTGAAGGCCACAAATCGCAGCGTACGAGTCGGCGTGGTCTTCGCGAACGCACGAGCCAAGGCGAGCATCGCTGCCACGCCGCTCGCATTATCGTTGGCACCGGGACTTCCCTGCACCGAATCATAGTGCGCGCCGATAACGATGATGTCGTCCGGTCTCCGGCTCCCTCTCACTTCCGCTTCTAGATTCTCACAGATCTTTCCTGCCACCTCGTAGGGTTGCCGGCGAACCTCATACCCGTTACCGGCGAGCGTCGTCCGGATATAATCCGCCGCCATGACGAGCCTGTCGTGGCGAAATACGTTGCGCTCGCCGATCTGTCCAGCGAGCTGCTGTACGTGGGAATGGAGTTCCTGCTCCAGCGTTCGCTGCTCGTCCGTCAGCGGAGGCAGCGGCCCCTGGTGACTCTGTCCCGGCATCCGGATCATGGTGAACCATCCTACGCCAACTGCGACAAGAACAATTCCGATGAGGACAATCGGCCGACGAGCTGCCATTAAGAGCCTGGGGAGGCCACCGCTGCGGTCATGGTTCCACGAGACTGGTAATAGGGGGCACAGTCTTCTTCTCGTCCCCGTACGATTCGTTTCCCGCTGAATGGGGTTTGGTGGCTGGTGATCATGGTGCACTGGCGTTCGCCGTCGTCATCGTCGTAGTACAGGAGGCCCCAGTCCTGCGTTTTCTTCAGGCGATGGGCCAGCGCCGTGTTTGAGAACATGGCGCTGTAGTGGCGAGTGCCTCGCTGTGTATGGAGAATGGGTAGCCAGGCTTCCCCTGTGGGATTGAAGCGGTGCGGCGCAATTCTCGGCAGTCTGCCGGCCTGGGCGGCTTCGCGATATTCCCTGTCCACATCCAGGAGCTCTTCCACCGGAGGTTCAGCAGTCAGGTGCCCGGCCGTCCTGCCCGCTCGCTGCCGGACACGTCCAAGTCGCGCGGTGAGGGAATCGATGATGCTTTGGAGTTTTTCGGGACCGATCCCTTCAATGTCTGTTAAGCGTCCGTCGTGCGCCGCCATTTCCAGTTGTTCCAGCGTGTCGATGCCGAGGTCGTCGTGGAGTCGTGTGGCGAGGGCTGGACCGATCCCTGGAATGGACGCGAGCAGTGAGACCGGGTCCATGCGGCCGCGCAGGCGATCCAACATCCGCAGTCGGCCGGTGACGACGAGGGTATGAAGGGATCGCGCGAGGCTCACCCCGATGCCTGGCAATGCCTGCAACCCGTCCGTGCCCTGTTGCTGTGCAATCTCTGCGGCGGAAACCGCCAAGCGTTCGATCGTCTCTGCCGCCGCGCGATAGGCCTGCACGAGAAATCGATTCGCTCCCTGATACTCTAAGAGCTGTGCGACTTTTCGCAATCGCTGGGCGATGTCCTGATTCTGCGCAATGTTCGCCATGCTCGTGGTGGACATCACTCGTAGTGCAGCGCCTCGATGGGGTTCATCTTCGACGCTTTGTTCGCGGGATACAGGCCGAAGAAGATGCCCACGATCAGGGAAAACAGAAACGCAATGACGACGGCTTCCGGAGAGATAATGGTCGGCCATCCGACCATCGTGGTCAGCAGTTTCGCACCCCCGATGCCGGCGGCCACGCCGACGATTCCGCCGATCGCCGTCATAATGATCGCTTCGATCAGAAATTGGAGCAGGATGTGCCTGCGCTTCGCGCCGACGGCCATGCGAAGCCCGATTTCTTTCGTCCGCTCCGTGACCGACACCAAGAGGATATTCATGATGCCGATGCCGCCGACGATCAGCGAAATGGAGGCAATGCTCATCAGCATGAGCATCATGGTGCGACTCGTGCCGGCAATGGTCTTGGCAATATCTTCCATGGTGCGAATGGTGAAGTCGTCCTCCTCCGAGGCGGGGAGGTGATGGCGCGCCTGCAAGAGCTCTTTGATGTCTGCGACGACGGCAGGGATCTCATAGCGCGTCTGCGTGGCGACCAGGATGATTCCCACGGTTCCGAGAAACTTCGTGCCCAGGACTTTTCGTTCAGCCGTGGAGAAGGGGAGTACTACGAAATCGTCTTGGTCCTGACCCGTGATCGATTGGCCCTTCGGTGCCAGGACCCCGATCACACGAAGCGGGACGTTCCTGATGCGAATCTGGGCTCCCACCATGTCTTCACCCGGCTCGAACAGATTCTGGGCGGCGGTTTTCCCCAGCACCACGACCTTCGCGGCAGAATCCATGTCCGACTGCGTGAAGAAGTTGCCCTGCGCAATCGGCCAATTTCGGATGTCGGTGAACTCGGGGGTGGTGCCGAGGACGATGGTGCTCCAATTCTTGTTCTCGCGAATGACTTGAAGCACCGATCGAGTGGCATACATGATGGTGGTGACACTGCCGACTTTTGTCCGGATGTCTTCCGCATCGTCGACCGTGAGCGTCGAAATCGAGCCGAGTCCACCCCTCACCCCGCCGACGGTCGTGGCGCCCGGAACGATGATGAGGACGTTGGTGCCCAGGCTGGCGATTTCCGCTTGGACGGAGGCGGTGGCGCCCTGACCCAAGCTGACCATCGCCACGACAGCGCCGATGCCGATGATGATGCCGAGCATGGTCAGCCCGGCGCGCAGCGGATTCCGACGGAGAATGCGGAGTGCGGATAAAATGGTGAGCCAGAGAAAGGACATGGTGCGCGACTGAATGGTTTATTTGGTCTATCGTTTGGCTCGTTGGTCTGGTTTAGCGGATGCGCCGATTCAACCAGAAAAACCAAACAAACTAGATCAACCAGAGAAACCTATCTCCCCCTTCATCTCATCCTCGGGCCACCATCGAAGCCCGGCGGCAACTTCTTCTGGGCCTGTTCTTCGGGCGTCTCAATCCCCAGGATCACCTGGTCTCCCTCTTTCAGCGTTCCCTCGGTAATTTCCGTGAAGAGGGAGTCGGCGATGCCCGAGGCGGTCACAACCTGTCGCACCTGCTTCTCCTGATCCATCACCCACACCTGCGTGAGTTTGCGGTCCACCGGGAGACCCGGCATCCGGAAGCGCAGAGCCCCATTCGGTATGCGTAGAGGATTCTCTTTCTTGGCCGTCACGATCGTCACGTTCGCCGTCATCCCAGGTTTGAGTTTGAGGGCGCGATTGTCCACCGTGATCACCACGTCATAGGTCACCACGTTCTGGATACTGATTGGCGCGTTGCGCACCTGCGTCACGGTCCCCTCGAAGAACTGTTTGGGATAGGCGTCCACCCGGAAGTTGGACGCCTTGCCTTCCGCGACCCCGCCGATGTCGGATTCGCTGACGTTGGCGTTCACCTGCATCTGCGTCAGGTCCTGGGCGATCACGAACAGGGTCGGCGTTTGGAAGCTGGCGGCGACGGTTTGGCCGACATCGACGTTGCGGGACACCACGATGCCGTTGACCGGGGAATAGATCGTGGTATAGCCGAGATCGAGTTCGGCTGAGTCCAACGTGGCCGCCGCTTGATCCACCTGCGCCTGCGAGACCTCGACTTGGGCCTGGGCGTCGCGGAAGTTTGTGGCGGCGAGGTCGAGATCCGCCTGTGAGACGAATTGTTGCCGGAGCAAGGTTGTCATGCGATCGAGTTCGAGTTTTCGCTGATTCGTCATGTTCTCCGCCTTCGCCAGATTGCCACGCCCGCTCTTGAGCGCCGCGCGGGCTTGGCTCACCCTCGCTTGGAACGGCTGTTGATCGATCGTGGCCAGGACCTGGCCCTTCGTGACCAC
The DNA here is from genome assembly GCA_031420175.1 of Nitrospira sp. Classification (GTDB taxonomy): domain Bacteria; phylum Nitrospirota; class Nitrospiria; order Nitrospirales; family Nitrospiraceae; genus Palsa-1315. Next base: position 1,685 of record JANOMG010000070.1, on the reverse strand, counting down.
GGAATTGAAGTCCACCATCAGTGAGGTAATTTTGCCGGAGATTTGGCTGCCCACCTGCACCGACACGACCGGGTTGACTGTGCCGGTGGCGGTGACAATCGCGGTGATGGGGCCTCGATCGACCAGCGCGGTTTTGTAGTGGACGGACGGAGGGCCGGCCGTCCACCAATACCAGGTTCCTGCCACTATAATCGCGAGCAGGGTCACGATGCCGATGAGCCAGGGAAGACGAGGCCGCGTCCGGGGTGAAGGGGGCAGGGGCAGGGAGGCGGGGAGCCGGTGCTCGTACCCGGATGAGGCACTCGACGAATGGTGAGCCGGAGCTGAGGAAGATCCGTGGGGAATGATCTCTGTGACAGGGACCTCACGAACCGGGTCTTGGGGGTAACTGGTCATGATTTACCCGTTTGTTGCGTGATTCCTCCTGCGCGACTGTTTGTGAATCGGTTCACGATGAACTTACGGCTTTCCTCTGCGAATAACAGCACAAGGGCGCCCAGCGCGAGTGGTCCGAAGATCCAGACAGGCAAGGGGTTGGTTCCAAAGATCTCGTTGCCCCAGGGGGTATAGATGATGAACGCCAGGACGGCGAGTTCTGTCGCGATTCCCCAGAGGATCAATGGATTGCTGAACCAGCCGAGTTGCGCGAGCGGCACGCGGTCTGAGCGGCAGGCGAATACGTTCGCGACCTGTGCGACGACGATGCCGGCGAAGGTGGCGGCGGTTGCCTGTTTATAGAGGGGACTGGACCAGTCGAGCGGCATGCCCCAGGTCCATCCCTCTGTCAGGAGCAAGAGAAAGAATGCGCCCATGGCGATCCCTGCTTCGATCAGGCCCAAGAAGAGATAGGCGCGTAGGAGCAGCGGAAGGTTCATCAACCGTTCCGTGCGTGGGCGTGGTGGGATGGCCATGATGCCGGCATCTGGTTTTTCGGCGCCCAGGGCCAAGGCTGGAACCATATCGGTCCCTAGATCCACGGCGAGGATTTGCGGAACCGTCAGCGCCAGCGGAATCCCGAACAGCCCGTATGCCAGATAGGGGACGACCTCTGGCACGTTGCTCGCCAGCACGTAGGTGGAAAATTTCCGGATGTTGGCGTAGACGGCCCGGCCTTCTTCAATGGCGTTCACGATGGTCGCAAAATTGTCGTCGAGCAAAATCATATCCGCCGTTTCTTTCGCCACGTCGGTTCCGGTGATGCCCATCGCAATGCCGATATCGGCTTTCTTGATGGCCGGGGCGTCGTTCACCCCGTCGCCCGTGACAGCCACCACTTCGCCCATATCTTTCAGCACCGACACCACACGCATCTTGTGCCGGGGGGCCATACGCGCGAAGACCGGCTCTGGCTCGCCAGGATTGGTGGGCGTGAGGAGCCGACGCAGCGCCTCGTCGCTCATCGTTTCGACCTGGTGCCCTTCGATCACGGGACAGAATCCAACCGGCTCGGTGCGGGACTCTTTCGGCGCCAATCCGATCTGGCGGGCGATGGCCAGGGCCGTGAGCGGATGGTCGCCGGTAATCATGATGGTGCGCACGCCGGCTTGGCGGCAGCGTGCGATGGCCTCCGGCACTTCGTGGCGTGGGGGATCCATCATTGCCACGAGGCCGAGGAAGGTGAGGTTCTGTTCCACCTGGTCGATGCCGAGCTTCTCGACACCCTGCTCAATGTCACGCATGGCCAC
>JANOMG010000069.1:0-8707 GCA_031420175.1 Nitrospira sp. | reverse complement strand
GCGCCCACTGCGCCAGTGGCTGGCGTTCAGGCGCTGTCAGCTGAAGGGAAGGGGCGATGCGCATGGTCCGATCCTCCGCTGGAGGAGGATGATACACGTACGGCATAATCAGTAAATCTATTTATGCATCACTTCACTAGCTCCATGATCCGCAAGGCATTGGTGGTAGGGCAGGGACGTCGTGCCATGACTTTTGACAGCCCAGCCCTCCCCCTCTGTCATCATAAAGGCCATCCTATAGATTGATGGAGACACACTATGGCGAGCGTGACAAAGCAGGCAAACTTTACCTTGCCGGAGGATCTGCTCGACGAATTGAAGCGTACTGTGCCGAAGGGGGAGCAAAGTAAGGTCGTGGGGCAGGCCTTGCGCAACGAACTGAAGCGGATCAAATTTAAAAAAGCGTTGGATGCAAGCTTTGGGGGATGGAAAGAGGGGAAGCACCCTGAGCTCGCTCAAGGCGCGCGGCGGTTCATACGCACACTCCGGAAATCGACTCGGCTCAAAGGTGTGGCAAGTCGGTGAGTAACGTCCTTCTCGACACCGATATCCTGATCGATATTTTAAAGGGCCGAGCCGCAGTTCGGACGTTTCTTTTCGACCTGACCGATCACGCAGTCCCTTGTTGTTCCGTGATTTCGGTCGCGGAACTTTACGCAGGGATGCGCACAGAGGAGAAACGCGTCACCGATATTCTTCTCGATGCCCTCGTGATTGTCCCGGTCGGACAGGAGATTGCTGAGGTTGCCGGCCGTTTTGCGCAGCGAGAGAAAAGCCGCCGTCTCGAATTAGCGGATTGCTTAATTGCAGCCACGGCATTTGTTGAGGGCGCCACGCTCGCGACTGGCAATACGAAAGATTATCCGATGCCCGAGATCACGGTCATTAATCCGAGAATCTAAGCCCCGGCTCGCCTCGTCAGCTTCGAGCGTTTCCTTCCGTCCTGCTCGGCCTCGTCTCCGTCGTCCTATCGACTTCTACCATTATGCACGCTGGTCCGGATTTGTCTTTCCTGGAACCGGCAAACCTTCCAGTTCCATGATCCGCAAGGCGTTGGTGGTGGGGCAGGGGCCTGAACGGAGCTGGTAGTCGAATTGAAGTGCGCCGGCTGCCACCGTTTCCTGAAAGTGGGCGTTGCGTAATCCCGGCACCGTTTTGTCGAGATCGGTCAATTCGAGGTCATGGGTCGTGACCATGCCGAACCCATGGCCTTGCGAGAGTGCGGTAATGAAGGAACGGCTCCCGATCAATCGCTCGCGATTGTTGGTGCCCTTGAAAATTTCGTCGATCAAGAAGAGCACCGGGGCGTTGGCTCGATCCATCGTCGCGTCGAGCAGCGTCTTCAGCCGTTTCACTTCCGCATAGAAAAATGACAGCCCCGCGTCGAGCGAGTCGTCCACCCGGATACAGCAGACCACTCGCACCCAGGTCCACTCGAAATGACTGGCGCAGACCGGTGCGCCGGCTTGTGCGAGACAGATATTGATTCCCACAGTCCGGAGAAAGGTGCTTTTCCCAGACATGTTGGATCCGGTGACGAGTAGGACCTGTCCGAGACCCTGGAGGGAGAAATCGTTGATCACGCGCATCGCATTGGGGATCAGCGGATGACCGAGATTGCGAGCGGAGCAGCGCGGGGCTGCCCCGTTCTGTTGGTTGTCGGTTTGAAGCGATGACGGCCAGATATAGCTGGGGTGCAGGTAGGCGAAGGTGGCCAATGCCGCAGCCGCTTCAATTTCCGCCAGTCGATCCAGCCACAGAGGGAGATGATCGCGGATCTGATCCTGGATCTGGCCCAACCTCCTGGCGAACCAGAGGTCCCAGGGGCAGAGGGCGTTCACGGCAAGGTGGACGACCGGATGGGCTTTGATGCTGATGGCATGGAGTACCCGTGCGGCCTGTCGGATCAGACGAACTGGTGCCGTGGGGCTGTCCGCGAGCGGGGTCCAGGTACGCGAGAGGGCTGAGCGCGATCGTCTCGCATGGCGGTCGATGTGCCCGAATACCGTCCCGAGCTTCTCGACTTCATGGTGGAGGCCGACTGCATGTTCGAGTAATTCCTCTCCCTGGTCCGTGAAAAAATAGACGAGAACGTAGAGGCCGAAGGAGAACATCCAGAGCCCTGGCAGCAGATTCAGCAGCACGGCGAGTCCGAGCCCTGCGGTGGTCGCGGCGAGGATGGCCTGGATTGGCAGGATGAGGTGCAGTCGGGGAATCTCCAGACGATGTTGCAGTACGGCAGCCAGGCGATGGCCGTCGATTTCCTGCTCACCGAGCAAGTGGGCTTCAAGCGCCAATCGGTCTCGAAACAATGGCCGTGTCGTGAGCTCACGGACCAAGGCTTGGCGTTCCACCCAAGCGTCCGGGGCAGGTGGCTGGGTAAGAAGCCAGGCAGCCAATCGCTCCCGGCCGTGCGAGGAGACGGTGGTGTTGAGCAGTTGGAACAACGAATGGGGGCCGACAAGATCGAGATCGTTCGTGTAGAGGTGATGGGCCGGCCCGGCGAAGGTTTGTGCAGGGAGTTTGTCCCAATCGAGGTGGAGGCGAGCCATATGAGTCTGCTTGATCTGTCGCCATTCTCGGAGCCGATGAATCCGCTGTTCCAGCCTGGTATGATAGCTCGCGACGATGAGAAACAGGATGAGGAACCCGGCGAGCGAACCATTGCCGGCCTGGTACCAACCGAGTCTGTAGAGTGTAATCGTGCAGAGCAGCGCGGTGACGAACAGGACGACACGCCAGCGGGTAAAGGTGGCACTGGTTCGAAGACCTGTCTGGAGCAACCGATCGGTTCGTCGAAGCAGTCGCTGCAACGTCTGCTCTCGTACTGGCGCGTGTGTGTGGTGCTGATTCTGTTGCATGGTCGCTTCGACCTTACTGGATGGGCCTGCCTCCGTCAATAACGGGATACGATTCAATGGCACAGGACTGGATAGACGTCACGATTCAAGCCGGCATCGACGCGGGAGAACTTCTGGGCGCGCTGTCAGATCCCTTCGTACAGGGGGCCTGGCAGGATGGTCCTACGATTCATCTCTATTGGCCGAGCAACCGGTGGAGTGCCGATCATGTGGCGGCGCTTCGGGCGGTCTTGCAGCAGTTCGGTGAGGCCGATGCCGAGGTGCTGGTGCAATCGATACCGGATCAGGATTGGAATCGGCAATGGGCTCAGTCGGTCCGGCCGATCAGGATCGGTCGGCGGATTGTGATCAGGCCGAGCTGGGAGCCGGCGGTGCTGCAGCCGCACGATATTGAGATTGTGCTCGACCCCAAGCAGGCGTTCGGGACCGGACACCATGCGACGACGCGGATGTTACTTGAGTGGCTGGAAGATCTCGTGCATGGTGGCGAGTCCGTGCTGGATGTGGGGTCAGGCAGCGGGATTCTGGCGATGGTCGCACTGCGGCTGGGGGCGGCCTCGGCCCTTGGAGTGGAATGCGATCCTGTTGCGGTGGATTGCGCACGCGACTATGCGAAAGAGAACGGATTTAACCAGGAATTGGAACTGGTTTGCGGGACGCTGAGCGACCTGGCAGGGCGTATCGATCCTGATCTGGTGTTGGCGAATCTTGATCGGCAGACATTGCTGTTGTTGCGCGATGAATTAACCGTATACGTTAGCCACGGTGCGCGGCTGTTGCTGTCCGGCATTCTGCTTGATCAAGAGCAGGAGATTCTCGAGGCCTTCTCCACGGCCGGCGCGTTGTTCTCCCAACGGCGAGAGCAGGACGGCTGGGTGGCGTTGGAATTGCTGAGGGCTGAACCCTGCGAAGGAGTCGGTGCATGACCGCGATGGGACGACCATCCCTCTCCTCACCTGCATGAGATTAATGTGTTAGACGGAGGCGTGCCGAAACGTTCGGTGCTGGAGGCTGCAGTCGTTAAAACCGGCATTGAAGGTGACCGGCAACAGAACCTCAAAATGCATGGCGGGCCTGGTCGGGCCGTCTGCCTCTTCTCACTCGAACTGCTCGAGCGGCTTCAAGACGAGGGACATCCGATTGGCGCGGGGTCTTCGGGGGAAAATCTGACGCTCGCGGGGTTGAAAGGGGAACTCATTCGGCTTGGCGTGCGGTTATCTGTTGGGCCGGAAGTCCAACTGGAAGTGACGAGTTATACAGTTCCTTGCAGTCACAACGCCCCATGGTTCCGGGATGGGGACTATCACCGCATCTCTCAGAACAAGAATCCTGGCTGGAGCCGGGTCTATGCGAAAGTGCTTCGAGGCGGTGTGGTGAAGTCGGGAGACGAAGTGGTTCTTGAAAAGATTGACTAGCGGTCAGCCATCAGCGTTCAGTCTCCGATTCCGGCTGACTTGCCGATGGCAGGGAGCCCATGAAACGTACGCGTGAGCCTGAGCTGATCGGCGCTACCACGCAAGTGATTTCAGGCCCGACTTGACGTTCGGGTGTAGCCCCTAAGTTATAAGACCCCCTGGGATCTGAATGCCCGGTGGTTCCTGGAGGAGGGCTCCAAGCGTATTTCCCTGCACGAGGATCCAGAAAGGCGTTAGTTGACTGAATCCTTCAGTCCCTTGCCAGCTTTGAATTTCGGGACCTTGGCGGCTTTGATTTTGATCGCTTTGCCCGTGCGAGGGTTGCGGCCCATGCGAGCTGCACGGTGGCTAACTTTGAAGGTTCCAAATCCGACCAGGGAAACGCTTTGCTTTTTCTTGAGACTGGATTTAATCGCAGACAATGCTCCCTCTAGGGCCTTACCGGCCGAGGCCTTCGAGAGGTCGGCATGTTTGGCGATGGCTTCAATGAGTTCAGATTTATTCACGTGATTTTCCTTTCGGTAGTGGTAGGAAAGTTTCTAGCAGTCCCTGCGCGCGCTTTTATACCAAGCCGTTTTGGCTTGGTCAAGCATGGAGTCGGCTCTATGGCCGAGTGTTGGGTGAAGGAGCTACAGGGTCTGGCGACGCCGCAGAAGTAAAGAGCTGAAAATGGGATGGCAGAGCCGATGGCCGATGGCGTATAGCGTATAGCAGGAAATTAAGATCTGAGCTTCTGTCCCGACCTGCGGGCCATTCGTAATAAGACATACGTTTTGAGAGGTGAAGAAATGATGCTGCGTGTTCTTGAGCCTGAACTGATGGCCGATCCCGCGCAAGTCCACGCCTATGCGGCGGCGGATTTTTCGCAGGAGAACCAGGGCTTTGTCGATCGTTTTCGTGAATACTTTCCGGAGTTCATCGAAGGTCACCTGCTCGATCTGGGTTGTGGCCCTGGCGATATTCCCATCCGTTTTGCTCGGGCAGTCCCCGGCTGTCGGATTACTGCGGTCGACGCGTCGGCCCCGATGATTGGATTGGCTGGCGTGGCAGCGAAACAGGCAGGTCTAGCTGACCGGATTACTTTCCGCTGCGAGCGCTTTCAGGCGGTTTCGCTGATCGAACCCGTCGATGGCGCAGTCTCCAACAGTTTGTTGCATCATGTCCCCAATCCCTTGCAGTTTTGGTATCGGCTGCGGCAACTGGTGAAACCAGGCTCTCCCGTGCTCGTGATGGATCTGCTCAGACCGGATTCGCCTGAAGAGGCGCAGGCTATCGTGGATCGTTACGCGGCCAAGGAGCCGGAGATTTTGCGACGCGATTTTTATCGTTCGCTGCTGGCGGCGTTCACGGAAGATGAAGTGGCGGCGCAGTTGGCGGAGATGAATCTGAGTCGACTGATCATCGAGGTGCTGGATGATCGGCATTGGGTGGTCAGTGGAATCATCCATTGAGAAGGAGGCTGAAAATGATTCCCAGCTTCGTTCCCGGTCGTGTGAACACCTCGGCGCACCAACTACGTACAGCTCGGTGTTCAAACTCCCTGCGGCCTTGCTGGAGGATCGTGTTGGCCATCCTTCTCTTTCTCATGCTCGATACTCATGCAAACGCTCAGCTTGACCTGCTCCGGAAATCGAAGGCTCTGGACCAGGCTTCTGCTCCCGAGACTCCGATGGCCGAGATTCCAACCGGTGGGTTCGCGATGGGGTCGGATGGGGGGCAGGCGTTGGAGGATGAACGTCCCACACACCAAGTCTGGTTGCCCGCTTTCTTCATCGATGTTCACGAAGTGACGACGGCGCAGTACGCAGTCTTTCTTGCAGGCACACACCGTCTTGCACCTTGGCAATGGAACATGGCCGATCTGTCGCAGCATAGCAATCGACCGGTGATTGGCGTGGACTGGTCGGATGCGGATGCCTATTGCCGGTGGAAGGGGAAGCGGCTTCCCACCGAAGCGGAATGGGAGAAGTCGGCCAGAGGGACGGATGGACGGTTGTATCCCTGGGGCAATCAGATCCCGACGAATGAACTCGCGAATTTTTCCCTAGGCGCCCGCTTCAGCTACAGCCAGGTCTTGATGCCGGTGCAGTCCTACGAGCCAGGCAAGAGTCCCTACGGGCTCTATCAAATGGCCGGGAATGTCGGCGAATGGGTGCAGGATTGGTATGGGGTGAACTACTACGAGATCTCGCCGGAACGGAATCCGCAAGGTCCTGAATCAGGCCAATTCAAAGTACTGCGCGGCGGGTCCTGGTCCGACCTGCCGAATTATTTGCTCACCTACGGGCGGTTCAAGCTCCCGGCAGAAACACAAAATAGTTATACGGGCTTCCGCTGCGCCAAATCGTAACAGGCTGATCAAAACGGTCCCCAACTTCGTTCTCGCCTCCACAACATCCTCAACGTAGCCCAGAGGCTACGCCTTCGGTGTTGCCATCGGCTGCGGCCTCGCTGGATGACCGTTTTGATCAGTCTGCAGGCACTGTTGTCGGCGGTGTATCCAGGAGGGCGTGCCCATCGTCAGTTGTGAATCAGTCATGAAGCTACGGGAACTCTTCCTGTAGTGAGTGGGGAGTGGACGCGCGTCGGGGGGCAACTTAGAACAAGCCTTCGCTGATCGGGATTATGAGAAGAGGAGGGCCAGAAGGAGCAACCCTGTCAACGAGCAGAGCGCGGTGAAGTAGAGTGTGCCGGTTCGATCACTCAGCCAGGCGGTCTTCCAACTTTGGGGATAGAGCGCCTGATGTTCCACAACGAGGCCTTCTTCATAAAACCCCAGCGCTTGCTCGAGCTGAACCAGGACCTGTTTGGCTAGCCGGTGACGGTACTGCTGTTGGAGGATCAGTGCGCAGAAGAGCCCGCACCAGATGAGGCTCGCAGCTCCTATACTTAGCGTATCGAAGGACCCCAGCCGATGCTTCTGTGGGCTCAAGAGAAGCGCGAACAGCATGGCAATCAGGCCCAGTGAACCGAAGGCCGTGAGTCGCATCATCTGTTCACGTCGCCGGTAGACCTCCTCTTTGTAGAGGGGATACAGAACGGTTAAGACTTGTTGTGTGCCTTCAGTAATCATGCTCTATCCCGCAGGATGCTCAAAATGGCCGTTTTATTTATTCGTTCGCCGGCCGTGACAGAATTCCTGAATCTGTCGACCTGTTGAATGTTCGGAACTCATCAGATCGATAGATCATCAGATGTCTTCCACTTCGGGCTTCACCGCAAGATGCCTAACAAGCCAATCACTGATCGATGTGGTCATTTGGCGAAAGTCTTCCCTCCGAGTGAATTGGTGATCGGCGCCTGGCAGGAGATCCAGCCGCTTCGGACCTCCCAGCGCGTCGCGCAATCGCTGGCTTTGATGGAGGGGGACACATTCATCTTCTTCACCCTGCACGATCAGTGTGGGAACTGTGATCTGCTCCGCCGGCCCATAGGCAATCTGTCGGAGGCAGTCTTCGTAAAAACCATACCGCAGCCGGATCCGCTCCGGCCCTCCCATGATGTTCGGAATCGTATCCGTGGCGTGCCACCGAGCCAATTCTTCAGGCCCGAATGTTAAGCGAAGCTCTTCCGCAAAGTCCACCACTGGACACTTCAGGGCCAAACAGGCGAGATCTCCACGCTGGGCTGCTGTGAGGATGGCGACGAGCCCTCCGAAGCTTGAACCGACGAGCCCGATTCGGTCGTATCCCTTGGACGCCACCAGATCCAGTGCGATGTCGGTGTGCTCTACGGCCAGCGTTGTCGTGATCTCTTCGAACGGTCCGTCGCTGTCCCCTTGGCCGAAAAAGTCGAATCGAAAGGTTGTCAGGCCCTGCTCATTGAGGAGGCGGGTCAAGGTTTTGTTGGTTGTGCTGTTCTTGCCGGAGAGAAACCCATGGCACAGTACGGCGACACCTGTCGTTGGTTTATCGGGCGTGTTGAGGATTGCAGCCACCTTGTGGCCATGGCGATCGTGAAAAGTCATGGCTTCTTCCATAAGAGTGCCTAGTAACCAACAATATGGGAGAGGTGATTATTCCTGGGGGCGAACCCCAAAGGCCCAAGCGAGTTTGGCGGTAAAGAGGGTCAAGCTGCTCAGGAGCAGGCCGACGGTGCTCCAGGTTGCGATCTGCATGGGGAGTGAATTGAGCGTGAAGTTCCAAGTCATCGCCGCGAGTACGCCGAAGCTCATGGTTCCCAAGCTCAATCCTGCCAGCTGAACGGCTCGCCACCGGTCCATGATGGCTGCGAGTTGCACTCGATAGGGGCCCTGCTTTTTCCGGCTTCCGACTCGGCTGGTCGCCAGCATTTCAGGAATGCCATAGGACAAGACTCCAACGACCGTCTGCAAGATAAATCCGATCAAGGCCATGTGGGTATAGGCTGCGAGGTGCAACGATCCAAACGGCAATACGGGGAGTTGCGGAAGGAAGTTGGCTCCGACGAGGA
>JANOMG010000068.1:0-2536 GCA_031420175.1 Nitrospira sp. | reverse complement strand
GGCGGCGATACGCAACTCGACCTCGTCGCTCCAGAACATTCTCAGAATGGCCGGCATGTATTTTCGATTGGCGGTAGAACCCAGCCTCAGTAAATCTTCCTTCAGGATCTCGACGAAGTCCTTCCTGAGCTTGTCGCAATTCGCGTTTTTCACAGACTTGCCGGAACAGTCTTGAAGGAATTTATCTACGACTTGAGACTTCGCAGACTGTCCTGCCGTCTTCGCCGGCGACTTGCCGCTGGGGTCGTAAGGACTACTCCGACTCTTGAAATTCTCCGCATGCTTCCCAGACTTATCGGTGCGCCCCTCGGATTCATCCGTCTGCTCTCGTTCAGCGACAAGGCCACCGAGTTGCCGTTCGAGTATTTTGATGCTCTTGGCTTCTCTAATTCCGCAATTCATCGCGAATTCGGTACCGGCCCTTATGCTCAGATTGTCGGTTACCTCACCGAGATCAACCGACGGATCCTTCGCATCTTTGAACAGTTCTTCCATGCGGACCCTGCACTCTTTGTCCGTCCACTTTTTCCCCTGCGACCAACTGGCAAGTGGAAGCCACAGCAAGCCGGTGAATAACAGGATGCCACAGACAGTCAATCGTAAGATCGTCATAGTCCCCCCCCTATACCCTCCTGGCGTGATGCAGTATAACCACGGTCGTGAGTCCTAGAACCAGCCCATTCACTCCGTTAATCCTGCTTTGCGCGGTCACAGCGGCCGTCTTCGCCGGAGCCTTCAGCGGCGGATTTCACTACGACGACTCATTGACCATTCTTGAGAATCCGCATCTTGGCCGGTGGCAAATCTTCGTCGCCCATCTCGATCACATGGTCCGGCCGGTGTTATATGCCACCTTCCTTCTTGATCGGTCACTCTATGGACCGAACCCTTTCGGTTATCATCTGCTGAATCTGCTGCTGCACCTTGGGTCCGGACTCCTTGTTTACCTGATTCTTAACCGGGCCGTCACAGAAGAAACCAAGCACGTGCCCTTTTGGACCGCGATCCTGTTTCTCATCCACCCGATGGCAACCGAAACAGTGACCTACATCTCCGGACGGGCGTCGGGCCTGATGGCGTTCTTTTACCTCTTTGCGTTCCTTTTGTATATCAAGGCTTCGGAGCACCAGGACGCCGTGACGCCTCGCCGGCTGTATCTGTCAGGCTCTGTCTTGTCATTAGTCTTGTCACTCGGTTCCAAGGAAACGGCGGTGACATTTCCACTCGCCCTCTTGCTTTGGGATCTGCTCATTCGCCGGCTCAGGGGCGCGTCGCTGCGAACCGCGATCCTGTCAGGACATTTAGCGTTCTGGATTGTCCTGGCTCTGGCCGCCGGATGGGCCTGGAACCATCCTCGTTATTCCGCCCTGGCGCAGTTCAGTTTCACGATCCGACCGTTCTGGACCAATGCGCTGAGCGAGTTACATGCCATGGGCTATGCGTTGGTGTTGTTGTTCACCCCCTGGAACCAGAACTTCGATCATGACCTCCGGGAATTTCATTCACTGATGCAATGGCCTCTGCCGCTCGATTTGCTGCTGCTCTTCGCATTAGGGGCTGCCGGCCTCGGTACCATGCGGCGATTTCCCCTAGTTTCGTTCGGCCTGAGCTGGTTCTTTCTTCAACTCCTGCCGATCAGTCTGATCCCGCGCAACGATCTGCTGAGCGAACGGAACCTTCACCTATCATCTATCGGACTGTTCCTGGCGATTGTCGCGCTTGGCTCATATGGCACTCGCCGGGTCGCGACAGTCCTACCGAGACCACAGCTCTTTTGGTTCATCTCAACGGGCCTCGCAGCCATGTTAGTCCTAGTGCTATGCACCTTCACGTATCAGCGAAACCGGCTCTACCAGGACAGACTCTCGCTCTGGTCCGACGCCGTCCTCAAATCCCCGGACAAAGCGAGGCCGCACAACAACTTGGGCTATGCCTACGCCCTCCATGGCGACTGGGATCGGGCCATCGAAGAATTTCGCACTGCCGTGAGGCTCGATCCGGACTATCTCCTTGCCCAACAAAACCTCCGTAATGCCTATCTCCATGAGGTGGGGAGGCAGTAGCGCTCGCTCAGACTCTGTGCTCAACTACCGGTTCCTTGCAGGACAGCCTGTCCATAATGCAGCAGTTTCGTGGATTGTTCCCATTGATCCCTGATATTCAAACCCACCAACAGCAGACGATGCCCGTCCTTGAACATACTGGCGATCAGGCAGCGTCCCGCTTTACTCGTATAGCCGGTTTTCACGCCGTTCACATCCTGGTCGAGGAGGAGTTCGTTGGTGCTATGGAGTGATACCTGGCGCTTGCCGTCCACGCTGGCGATGTCACGGACGATGGTGCGAACCATCATAGAAAAAATCGGCTCTTGCAGCGCCTGTTCAGTCAACTTGGCTAGATCCGCCGCTGTTGAATAGTGCCCGGGAGCGTCGAACCCGCAGGGGTTGGTGAAATGTGTATTCTTCAACCCCAACGTGCGGGCTCGCTCGTTCATCATCGCGACAAACTGCTTGTCATCACCGCCGATGTGCCAGGC
>JANOMG010000067.1:0-9462 GCA_031420175.1 Nitrospira sp. | reverse complement strand
GCCGCATTCGAGCCTGGACAAGCAAACACCTGATGAGGCGTATGCCGGGATGCTGCCGACGGGTAAACTGGCAGCGTAAGCATCAGCAGAGACTCCACTTGAAAAACTCGGGCGGCTGTTCAAAGGAATGGGGCCACTTCTGGCTGAAGGTCTGAGTCTGAGTCAGAAGTTCCGAACACGTCAGCCTTACCCGCTCCTTCCGCCCTGCCCGTCACAGGGGGCTGTCAGCATTCCCCTACTTACTTGGGAATGATTCTGCCCATCTGACTGTAGTACATTGCGCCAAGCAGTCAAGAATTATCCTTAAAATTCAACATTGAACATCCTGCCACAGCCCCCTCCCTGCCCCCGTCGAACGAGGGGTAGTCAACGCCTGACAGCGTTCTATATTATTCCCCCACAGGCGCGTTGTACTTCCCTCTAACTGGAGTCGGGCATGGCATGGTCATTTCTTCCTTTCTCGCTGTTAACCCGCTCGCGCACAGCCGGTGCACCTCCTCATGCTCAACCGACCTATTCCGCGACTGAAGAATATGTGAGCCAGCTGGTCAACCTGCCGCTCCCTGTGGTCTCCACCATCTATCGGGCAGGCCGCCCATGGCCGATTTCCCTCGACGATTTCGACCGAGTTGCGAAGCAGGAAGCAACCGAGTTGAACTGTTCACTCGACCAGGCAAGGCTGATCGTCATGAAACGGATGCAATGGCAGAAAGCCAACGCCGAGAGCGGAGGGGCGCCGATGGATCTCGCCGCCTACCGGACCTGGCACCGGCATCGCGAGAGGGTCGCCCGCCGATTGAAAGAAGAGGTCGCCACCGTGACCAAAGTGCATCATGGTGTGCTGAAATACCGCTGGCAGGAAGGGAAAAATCCGGATTGACACGAAGGCTGAAGGCTAGGACCAGACTGAAGGCTGACGTGTTCTGAACTTCGGACTCAGGCCTTCAGCCTTCTCACCGTCAGCCTTCAGCCTTGCTTGGAAGGATATCGCTGATCGCCGTTCGCTCAACCCGCCCGATATTCACCCACTGTTCCGCCATTGGAATCAACGCATGAATCCGTCCCTGGACGGTTTCCAGTCGTTGCGGCAATGTCGATGTCTTCCGATAGGCCGCCACCATGAGAAAGGAGCGCAGCCCTTGCAAAAACATCGTGATCATCGTCGCCTGCACATGGCTGGCCAGATCGTAGAGGGCCTCGACCTGCTGGACAATCGGATCGAGCTGAGACGCTGTCACGAAATCTATCTGCCCTTGCGCTCGTAATTCTTCAAGTGTCCGACTCATGATCGGGACCTGCCGGCGGACTTCGTGAAGGAACTCGTCGTCGAGGCGATCGAGCTCCGTCAATATTTGCCCAACGGCGGTCACATCGAGATGATTGGATTCCCGCTCGGCTCGATGGATCACTGCCTCCAATACATCGCGCGCCGGCTGCATCGACCGGGCACGAGCCTGCTGCAGGTCCCGTAGCGCATGGAGAAGCGGTGGGTTGGAAGACCCGGTGGTGACTGGGGCCTGTCGCGGAGGAGTCGCAGGCTCATTCGCGACCATGGCAGGAGACGCCTGCAGAAACTCTCCCACCGGTTCAACAGGAACGCCATTATGCCCAGTACGGTCGTCCTCTTGAACTCCTGCTAAGCGACGCACGGCCACATTGATCCGATCCAATCCCTCCTGAAGCGACTGGAGCGCTGCCGTCATCGCACGCGGTTCCTGACGCCCCACATCGTGGAGAATTGGAAGCAGATTCGAGGCCATCTGCTCAATCGCATGGAACTGCACCGTCGCCGCAGACTTGGCAAGATTGGTCATGCCGTGCAAGAGAATCCCATAGAGCTTCGGACGCACCGTTTCGTGAGTCCCTTCACCAAGTTGTCTTAACGCCGCCTGAATTTGAGCGAGCCATTCGTGCGCTTCGAGGGCAAAGAGGCCGATGACTTCTTTTTCAAAACTGGGATCCGTCAGATCCTGCACAGAAGGTCGAACGGACCATCGATACTCGCCCGACAACACCGCCGTCTCGTCATCTAACACAGGAGTCTTGGACTCGACGGCGCCTTGAATCGCACTTGCCAGAGCATCCAACCCTTCCAATAACGACGCAAACTGATCGGATGCCGAAGGAACGACCTCAGATGTCTTTATCCTCTTCTCGTTCGCCGGAAACGATAAGCGCGCGACGTCGGGCGGTGCAAGTGTTTGAACAATCGACACCAGCGGGGTCAAGCTCAGGTCAAGCTGCCGCGGTTCCTGACCACGAACAGGATCACCCTCGATCCATACGACCGGGCGAAGCGGATAGCTGGTATTGACATGCTTCACGGTCCCCACCTCTCCGGTAGTCAATCGTACAGAGGTGCCCAGAGGATAGGCCGACAGCTGTTCGACTAAGGCTTTGATTACCTCGCGAGGGAATGCGGTTCGTTCCGCCACCATTAATTCTCGAACCGCTTCATGCGGGAAAAATCGGCGTCGGTAGTCCCGAGGGCTCACCAGGGCATCGAAGACATCCACCACGCCGATGATCTGAGCAAACTCACTAATCTGCCGCCCCTTCAGCTTGTTGGGGTATCCCTGCCCGTTCCACCGCTCATGCGCCTGGCGCACCACTTGCGCCAGCCAGTCGTATTTCGGACCTGCCTTTCGAATCGCCTCATACCCGAGATCCGGATGCTGTTCAATCAACATCCGTTCATCATGCGTCAAGCGGCTGGATTTGCTGATCACCGACTGCGGCACGGCAAACAAGCCAATATCATGCAGAAGCCCCGCAAAGGTGAGCCGTTCCAACTCTTTTCCGTGGTAACCCAGCCCGGCACCCACCTTCGTCGCCACAATCCCGACATTCACAAGATTCGTAATCAACGGAGGGCCTGCAGGGCCGCTCATGGCCTGCACAAGCAATTGGTCACTTCTCTTGAGGGCCTCCGCAATCCCCGTCGCCAATGTCGATACGGACTCCAAGTCGAGTGCGTCCTGCCGCTGCATGGCCAGAGCCACGCCCGTCAGTTGCTCCTGTGCAATCTGATACCAGTCAGGCACGTTGTGTTCGTTCATGGCCTACGACCGTCCTCATCGAACATTCGACCATACATCATAGGCATTGCCCGACCCGCTGAACAAGCCGGTCATCAATCTGTATCACGTTCTCGATTGCTCCGGCAAAGAGGCACTGATCACAGAGAGCATTAATGAGCCGCCCGATCCCCTTGCTCTGTTCGTATATGACTGCCAGCGCTTCTTTCGTAAACACGTCTGTCCGGTGAGTCACGGCTCCCATGCGTGCTGTAATAAACGACGTTGTCTCCTCTGCCGTGAAGGGGCCCAGGTGCGCGCGGACCGCGATCCGCTGGTTCAACTGAGGAATTCCCGCAACACGATGACGCAATTCAGGCTGGCCGATCAGCACAACGGTCAACAAGAACTGATCATTGAGTTGGAAATTCGTCAATAATCGCAGTTCCTCAAATCCTTTGACGCTTTCAATCGCTTGCGCCTCATCCACGACCAGCACCGAGTTGATCCCACGCTGCGCATTCAATTCCAAGCGTTCATTGAGTGTCTGCAATCGTCCGGCTTTCGATCGCACGAGGTCGAGTCCGAACTGAGACAACACCTCATCCAGCAATTCTGAGGGAGACAATGCGGGATTGGCAACAAGCGCAACATCGTACTGCGCAGGCGACAGCCTGCCGATCAGCCGACGGCTTAGCAACGTTTTCCCGCACCCGATGTCGCCCGTGAGCAGGAGCATGCCCTTGCGGGTCTGAATCCCATAACTCAACCACTGATAGGCCGTGTCATGCTGGGTGCAGGGAACATAGAATCGCGGGTCCGGCACATTGTCGAACGGAAGGGTTTGGAGTCCCCAATACATCGTATAGTCCACATCTATAGTCATTGTGCCATTATCCTCGCTCGTCGCCTACGACTCCACCGTGCGTCTCGACGAACCTCTGTGCGGGATTCCGACACATCCATCACGATTGGCTGGAGGGAAGCAACTGATTGATCGCGGCACGCTGGGCCCGCCCATGCTCCGCCCACTCGCGGATGGCAGCGCCCAGGCTGTGAAGCCGTGCCTTCACCGTTTCCACCCGTGCGGCCGCCAGAAGCACTCGACGCTGCGCCACCACCGTCAGCAAACTGTGCAGCCCTGTAAAAAATATCATGGCCGACCCCGCGTTCACCTGCTGCGCTTCTATGCGGAGCCGTGCCACGTCCTGGAGTGAGACGTCGAGGGCTGCCATACGCGAGGCGGGTTCGTCCCCGTCCTTCCCGAGGACATTCAGCTTCTCGGAAATCGCAGGCACCCGTTCATCAATCGCCTGCAGGAACGACTCTTCCGCTTCGGACACCCGCGTCAGATAGCCCTGGATCACGGTGGCATCCACATGCTCAACGCCAGCTCGAACCTGCCCTTCCATCTGCTCGATCATGACCCGGATCACGTTGCGTCCAGACATGGCCTCCTGCGGCTGTCTCTCCTGTAACGCCTGAAGCGCCTGCAAAAACTCACCGGACGAGAGACTCGTATAGGCCGCCTCAGCCGCTGCGCCACTCCCGTCGTCCTCAAAGGAGATTCCCGTCGCGTGGGTCAACGCCGTATGAATCTGTCCCAACTGTTTACAGAGCGAGAGAAAGTCCTGAACGGAAAGCGCTTTTTGCGGGTCCTGGAGGGCTTCGATGAAGGGAATCGTCTCGAAACTGGCATGCTCGACATCTGGGAGATTAATTGTGGCCGCGGACCCGCCGAGATTTGTCACCCCTGCCGAAATGATCCCAATCAGCTTAGCATGCCGCTCCGGCGCTGGGCCCTGTTGCAACTCATCAAGGGCGACGTGAATGTTCTGGAGCCATTCTTGTGCTTCCTGAACAAAAAGATCGATCAGCTCTTTCTGGAAATCGTCTGTAGTCTCGGCAGCCATAACCTCAGTCCTTCACGACAGTGACGGTCCTTGAGCAGGGATCGTACAGGATCAGGACCGTCGTTTTCCGCTCCCCAACTGAGAGGCTAATCCTGCGATCTCACCAAGCTTTGTCGCCATCTCTTCAAACCGTTTGGTCGCCTGCTCGGCCGCCTGTTCAGTGTCAGATGCACGCTTCGCCAGAAGGCTATTCCGTTCCCGCTCGGTCTGAAGCAGCGTTTCAAACTCCTGGGCTCGCTCCGATGCACGTTCAGACTCGGAAAGATGCGCGGCAAGCTCGTGGGTTTTTTCCTGTTCGGCAGCCAATGCCTGTTCCAATGAGCTCACCCGTGCAACAACCTGTTCTTGCTCGGCCACACGGCGAGTGAAATCGTGCACACGCTCTTGCTCCTGAGCAAGCTGTGTGGCTGCCTGGCGTTCAGCCTCGGCTAAACGTTCGATGAATTCCTCTTCCTTCTGTTTCTCAGCGGCAAGCGCTTCCTCCAGCATGCTCACCCGCGCGGCAACCTGTTCTCCTTCAGCCACGCGACGAGTCAAGTCGCTCGTTCGCTCCTGCTCCTGAGTAAGTTGCTGCGTCAATTCCTGAAACCGAATCACCGACTTTTCCATCGCAGTCATCTGTTGGACCAGTTGCGTGGCTGCCTGGCGCTCGGCATGCAACGTCGACTCCATCTCCTGGACACGACTCGCGCTCTTCTGCAGCTCGACGAGACGCGTGGCCTCTTGCGCTGTGCCTTCACGTTCCCTCTGAAGAGCCGCCTCCAGTTCCTGCACACGCCCACCCAGACTCTCCGCCATGATTCCCTGCTTTTTAGCCTCGGCCGCCTGCTCGCGTTCGTTCTTAAGTGCAGATTCGAGCTCCTGCACCAGGGCAATCGCGCTCCCAGCTTCTGCAAGTTTCTTCTTCAGCTGAGCCGTCTGCTCTCGCTCCCTGGCCAGCATCGACTCGAGTTCCTTCATGCTACCCGACTGTCCTTCAAGTTGCGCCACTCGTTGAGTGAGTTGTGTCGATCGGTCTCGTTCAACCTGAAGTTCTTCCTCTAGCGGTTTCAATCGCGCAGCCGTCTGCCGATACGTTTCCAATTGCTCGTCGCTCACACGCGCACTTTGAATCGGTTCGATAGACTCAATCACCGGCTCAATCGGCTTCGGAGCAGGGGCAGCAGACGCTTGTCTCTTGGCCAATAACTCAAGCACGCGATCCTTGAGAGACGTGCCCTGGAACGGCTTTTTCAAGACCCCGTCGGCATGACAAGATTCAGCTTGCCTCGTCACCTCATCGTTCACAATGCCGGAGATCAAGAGCACCGGGGTGTTCGCCAACCCGCTCTGCGCGCGCACAAAGGCGCAGACTTCGTACCCGCTCTTATCCGGCATGATCACGTCGGAGACGATCAAGTCCGGCTTCTCTTTGGCTAAATAGGCCAACGCCTCTTCACCATTTGCAGCGAGCGTGACTCCAAATCCAGCCTCCGTCAGCAACCGCTCCGCGACTTTCCGAACGGCAATACTGTCATCGGCAACCAGCACCTTAGTCATCTCAGTTTCCTTTCCCCATGAACCCACATCTCGAAAGAGGTCCTATTCCAAACGTCCCAGTCGTTGCAATGCCACGATCGTCACATCTTCGCCGCCAATCGTGACCGACCCAAGCGATTCAAGATCACCGCCGATAGTGGGTCGAATCGCTGCGGCATCCACGGTTTCAAGAGAGGGTACTGCCGCATCAATACAGATCGCCATCGGTCCATCAATATGACGCGCGACCAGGCACAACAATGGATCTCCCTGCAAAGTGCGACTCAGTCTATTCGCCAATTCATAAACCGGCATCACCTGATGATCCCGTTTCTGCATCGCCTGCACAAAGGGTGTCCGACTCGGCACGGGAATACTGTCAGTCCAGGGTGACACGCCTCCCACATCTTCCGTCCGTGCAGCCAACTTCATTCCACCAATGGAGAAGACCACCACGTTCCACGACCGTTTCGTGGTCTGAGTCTGCTGCTGTCCTCGAGCCGCCCTCAGCACGATCCACCAATTGTGAGCAGACCAGCGGTGACCAGTTGCGAGGTCTCCCTCCCGGCCACGGATACCACCTCAGCCAACTCTCCCAGCACCCACGCAGGATTCACGATCAACACCAGAAGGTCCTCATACAGCAGCATCCCCTCAAACCACCGTCGTTCATCGCATTGAAACTGCGGCGGCAACGGAAGACAGTTCTTTCGTTCGACGTCCGTCAAGCCGACCACCTGCTCGACGCGAATCGCGCCATGCGAATGGCTGTTCGAATACAACACCGTCCGTACTTCGAGGCCGGACAGATCGACCACCACCGAGAGCAAGTGCGCAAGATCAACCGGCTGGTAGAGCGTCCCCGCCGCCGTCACCGCCCGTTCATGGCCGACCTCTTCGGGCGTGAGCACACCACGGACACCATCTGCAGGTAATGCCAGATAGCTGCGCCCAAGACGAACAACCAAAAAGCTGGCCGTCTCTACGAGCACATTCGCCGATTGAAGATGACCTCGTAAACTCATGATCGTTCCAGTTCCGACAACAACTCGGCAAAAAACCCATCCGAAGAATCAGGTGGTAGAGATCCTATTGACGCACGGTGGCCTCTTTACCGATCCAGCGTTCAATTTCTTGAATCAAGGCCCGCTCTTCAACAGGCTTAGGAATATACGAGCTCGCGCCGATATTCAGCGCCATTTGCCGATGCTTATCTCCAGCTCTGGTCGTCATCACGATAATCGGCGTCTGCTGCGTCTGCGCGCGGCTGCGCAATCCCTGGATCACTTCATAGCCATTGAGCTTCGGCATCTCAAGATCGGTAAGGATCAGTCGATAGTTTTGCGCCGACGCTTTACGGAGACCTTCTTCTCCATCCACCGCGGTATCGACTTTATACCCGGCGGACTCCAACATCCGGCCCACGAACTTTCGAATGCTCAACGAGTCGTCAATTAATAGAATCAACGGCTCCGACGCCTTCGGCTCTGGTGCCTCGACGTATGGGACCATTGACTCCACTGATGCTGCCGCGTCTGACGACAACTCCGGTCCCGCAGCGACGTGCGTCTCTCGCGCCAGCAATCGAGCAGGATCCAATACGAGAACCACGCGACCTTCCGGATCGATGGTCGCGCCTCCGAAGCTGGAACGATCCAACGACTTAAACGACCCCAAAGGCTTAATGACGATTTCCTGACGACCGAGCAATTCATCAACCAGCAAACCGATCATGCCAGCGGCCGTTCTCACGATGACCACCGGTCTCCCGACTTCTACAGGCACACGATTCCGAGTGAGCAACTGCTGGAGCGGCTGCACCTCGATCGCCTCATCGCCGATATGCAAGATCGATCGTTCGCCCATCCGTTGATGCGAACTGGCTGTCAACATGGTGACTTCGCGCACCGCCGGCAACGGAATCGCATAGCGCTCACTCCCGGCCTTCACCATGAGAGCCGTGGCAATCAGCAAGGTCAGCGGGAGATTTAAGGTAAACTTCGTTCCCACACCTCGAATGGATTCGACGTCGATGTGGCCATTCATGCTTTCAATGACACGCTTGACCACATCCATGCCAACCCCTCGCCCGGCCTGATCACCAATCTGGTCAGCCGTCGAGAATCCCGGCATGAAGATAAACTTGATCACTTCTGATTCCGGTAACACGCGAGCCACTTCCGGGCGGATCAACCCTCGTTCCACCGCCTTGGCCCGGATCTTTTCAACATCGAGCCCCGCTCCATCATCTTCTACTTCGATCAATACGGCATTCCCGCGATGCGCCGCATGGAGATAAATCGTCCCGGCCGCAGGCTTTCCCTTCGACACGCGAACCGCCGCAGGCTCGATTCCGTGATAGACCGCGTTACGCACGAGGTGCACCAACGGATCGACCAGCCGCTCCACGACGCCCGTGTCCACTTCGGTATGTTCACCGGAGGTGACCAGCGTCACCTCTTTCCCGGTCGCCCGTGCCATCTCGCGTGTGGCACGACGAAATCGCGTGAACGGCGTACCGACCGGTACCATGCGGGCCCGGGCAATTTCATCCCGCATTCCGAGGGTCAGTTGTGCGAGGTGACTCATGTCTTCATGTGAACGGCGAATCGATCCGCTCAACTGCGTCATCGACTCGGTCATATCCGCCGTGACCTCACTGATGCGACGAGCCAAAATGTTAAAATCGTCGTACTTATCAAACTCAAGGCTTCCGAAATCGCTAAGACCGGCCACTCCCTGAAGCGGGACGGACGCCGGGCTTGAGGAGGCGGCCGGAAGCGTAAAGGTATGTTTCTCCTCAAACGAACGAACCGATTCGACCAACCGTCCTTTGCAGGCTAAAACTTGCTGCGAAAGACTCTCGAGCATATGCAGCCGCTGCTCGAGCCGACCTCGGCCGATCACGAGTTCACCGACCAGATTCAACAATCGCTCCAGCCGATCGCGGCTCACACGGATGACTTCGCGATCCTCCGCCGCTTTACCGTCCATCGACTTCGCAGGCTCGTTGT
>JANOMG010000066.1:0-5159 GCA_031420175.1 Nitrospira sp. | reverse complement strand
CATAACAGTCCGATTCCGGCGCCGAGATACAGCAGACCTGCAATGAGCAGAGGTCCACTTTCCGGGAGCAGCAGTTTGGTTAAAGGGAGACTGATCCCGAAGAGGGCTGCTGCTGCTAAGCCATAGAGCCCGCCTCTTGTTCGATTGCCGGCCGCGGTCATGTCCACTTACTGAACCATCTCCTACGGACGCATCGCGCGGTGTTCCGTGGCCAACGCATCGGCTTCATCCGCCGCTTTCAGATTGTTTTGTGCAATGGCCCGACAGTGGGCGGCGTGCTGCTTGGGCTCCGTCTTCCCGTGGGGATCCGAATGCTTGTCATAGTACTCAGCCCAGGACTCCCACTGTTTGGCCTTCTCCCTCATCTCCTGCGCCTGCTGGGTGTAGTAGGTGGCTAGGCCATTGTGGTCGTTCGCGTTAATCATGCGTTGCGTGGAAGTCTCCGCACAGCCGTACAGCACCAACAGAAAACAGACCGTGGATAACGTCGAAACCCATCGACCGTTCAACATGACAGCCCTCCTGTGTCGGCAGTGAACCAGTTCACTGCACATGTGAAGAATGATGGAACGATGCTCGCGAACCCTCGCGAGCCCGGAATCCTCCGCTCCGGTTGCGGGAGAGAGCCACCCTTTCGGCCTAGTGGCTGTGCATGTGTCCATCCGACGACATCCCCGGAACTTCCTTGTCCGGAACCTTCACACCCCTGAGCGGAGGCGCATCCCAAATCACCTTGTTCCCTGGCGCCAGATTCGCCGCTTTGATGAAATGCGCGTCGCCCTCTTGCATCGCGTTGAGTCGATACAAGACCATCCCTAAGTTGTAGTGGGCTTCGGCTAACTCC
Source organism: Nitrospira sp. (assembly GCA_031420175.1). Lineage (GTDB taxonomy): Bacteria > Nitrospirota > Nitrospiria > Nitrospirales > Nitrospiraceae > Palsa-1315. The sequence continues at coordinate 4,315 of JANOMG010000066.1, read as the reverse complement.
GGGGACACGGCAATCGCCGCCTCGAAATGCTGTTTGGCACTCTCCCACTGACTCTGCTGATAGGCGTGAACCCCTTCGTCATGGTGACGTGCCGCAGCGGCACTCGTGCCGGCTGGCGCAGGCAAGGCCATCCGCTTCGGTGTCGATTGACACCCGCTCCCTATGAACACTCCGACCAGCACCACGACCATCAATAGGTCTGTACGCTTCACCCGACCCTCCATTCACTATGATTACCGGCTCACCCGCACATCCTATTACTTCGCTTCTGCGGATGGCCGCATCTGGGCCTCTCGTCGCTCCTTCCACCACCGCCACATCACATAGATGGGCGGAATGACAAACAGCGTCAGGATCATCGCGGAGAAGACGCCGCCGACCTGCGGGGCGGCGATTCGTTTCATCACGTCGGCGCCGGCGCCGGTGGCCCACATCACCGGGAACAATCCGATCACATCGACCAAGCCAATCATCGCCATGGGGCGGATGCGTTCCACCGCGCCGAGGTGCACGGTTTCGATGAGGTCTTGAAGAGTTCGTAGTCCCCCGGCCTCTTTCCGCCGTTTACAGGCTTCATCGAGATAGGCCAACATCACGGCGCTGGTCTCCGCGGCCGTGCCCACGACCGTGATCATCCCGACCCACACGGCGATGCTCATGTTGTAGCCAAGCACGGACAAGTACCAGATCGCGCCGACAAACGAGAGCGGCACCCCGACCATCACCATGCAGGTTTTCGCGACCGATTGGAACGCGAAATAGAAGATCACGAAGATGATGATGAGCGTCAACGGCACGACGAGCTTCAGCCGCTCTTTCGCCCGCTCCATGAACTCATATTGACCGGACCAGACAATCGTATAGCCCGGCGGCAGTGCGACTTTTGCTGCCACAACCCTTTTGAGATCCTCCACGTATCCACCGACATCACGCCCCGTCATGTCCAGGAAGACATAGCCCGCAAGCAGGCCGTTTTCATCCCGGATCATCGGCGGTCCATTGACGAATCGGAGCGTCGCCAGCTGTGCGAGCGGAACTTGCGCACCGGTCGGGGTATCCACGAGCACGCGCTTCAGCTTTTCAGGATCATCCCGCAACTCACGGAGATAGCGGACGTTGATCGGATAGCGCTCACGGCCTTCGATCGTGGTGGCGATATTTTCACCGCCGATGGCCGTTTCGATGATCTTCCCAACATCCATCAGCTTGAGGCCGTAGCGCGCGATTTCGTCGCGGTTAATATCGAAGTCGAGGAAGTAGCCGCCGGACACTCGCTCTGCGTAGACGCTTCTGGTCCCTGGGACCTCCTTGAGCACCATCTCCAGATGTTCGCCGATCTTTTCAATCTGCTTCAGATCGGGCCCGAAGATCTTGATCCCCACCGGCGTCCGAATACCTGTCGTCAGCATGTCAATTCGGGCCTTAATCGGCATGGTCCAGGCGTTCGTCACACCGGGCAACTGCAGCGCCCGATCCATCTCATCGATCAATCCCTCGTAGCTCAGGCCTGGCCGCCACTGCTCTTTAGGTTTCAGCGACACCACCACCTCCATCATGCTGAACGGCGCCGGGTCAGTGGAGGTCTCGGCCCGTCCCGCTTTGCCGAAGACTTGTTCCACTTCCGGAAAGGATTTCAGTTTGCGGTCCATCATCTGGATGAGCCGACTCGCTTCCGTGACCGAGAGCCCGGGCAGGGTCGTGGGCATATAGAGGATCGTGCCTTCGTACAGTGGTGGCATGAACTCCGACCCCATGCGCTGGTACACGGGAACGACGCTGAGCATGAGTCCGATGGCCAGGACGACCACGGTTCCGCGATGCAGCAGCGTCCATTTCAACAGAGGAGCATAAAGGCGCTGGAGGTTCCTACTCACCGGATGCCGCTGTTCCGGGAAAATCCGCCCGCGAATGAAGGTCGGCAGGCAGGCGGGTACCAGGGTAATGGCCAGCACCGCACACATGGCCACAGCCAAGTTATTCGTCCAGGCCAGCGGCTTGAACATCCGGCCTTCCTGGGCTTCGAGCGCAAAGATGGGGATAAACGAAATGGCAATGACGAGGACGGAGGCAAAAATAGGCGGACCGACCTCCTTAGCGGAGTCGATGAGCACTTGCAGCCGATCGCCCTGTCGTCCATCCCGTTCCCAGTCCTCTAAGCGCTTGTGCGCGTTGTCCACTATCACGATCGCGGCGTCAACCATGTCGCCGATCGCGACGATGATGCCGCCCAGCGACATGATGTTGATGCCGATCTCCATCAGGTACAGGGGAATGAACGCGATCAGCACCGCAATCGGCAGAGTGAGGATGGGCACGATCGCGGAACGGACATGAAGCAAGAAGGCGATGATGAGCACACCCGTGACGACCAGTTCTTCCAGGAGGCTTTCGTTGGCCGTCGCAATCGATTCATGAATCAAGTCGCTCCGGTCATAGGTGCTGACCACTTTCACGCCTTTCGGCATGGAGGGTTCGATCTCCTTGAGCTTCGCCTTGACTCGTTCGATCACATTGAGGGCGTTCTCGCCGAACCGCATAATCACAATGCCGCCGGCGACCTCGCCTTGACCGTCCAGTTCAACCAGTCCTCGTCGCATGTCGGGTCCCAGCCGAACCGTCGCCACGTCACGCAACAGAATCGGTGTGCCGTTTTCGTTCACGGCGACCGCGATCTTTTCGATATCCTCGACTTTCTTGATGTAGCCGCGGCCACGAACCACATATTCGATCCCGGAAAATTCCACGACACGGCCGCCCACGTCGTTGTTACTTTGGCGAATCGTTTCGACGATAGATGGAATGGACAGGCGATAGGCCGAGACCTTGGTCGGATCTAGATTGACCTGGTACTGCCGGACGAAGCCGCCAATACTGGCCACCTCGGCCACTCCTTCCACAGCGCGCAGCCAGTACCGCAGGTACCAATCTTGGAAACTGCGCAGGGCGGCCAGATCATGCTGGCCGGTCTCATCGACCAGGGCGTATTGAAACACCCACCCCACGCCGGTTGCATCGGGGCCGAGCTGCGGGGTGACCCCCTCCGGCATGCGTCCAGAGAGTTGGCTCAACCGTTCGAGGATGCGCGACCTGGCCCAATAAATATCCGTGCCGTCCTTGAAGAGAATGTAGACGTAGGAATAGCCGAAGTCCGAGAAACCGCGGACGACCGTGACCTTGGGAGCGGAGAGCAATGCGGTGACAATCGGATACGTGATCTGATCTTCGACGAGATCGGGCGACCGGCCCGGCCACGTGGTATAGACAATGACCTGCGTGTCGGAAATATCCGGCAGCGCATCGATCGGCGTTTGCCACATCGCCCATAGGCCAACGGCGGCAAACGAGAAGACGAGCAGGAAAACGATGAAGCGGTTTCTCGCGCTGAATTCAATGATCTGTTCAACCATGACAAACCTGTGATGAGTGATCAGTGATGAGTGATGGGGTTAATGAAGGATAGCTTTGTTCATCGCTGCTCATCACCCTTCACCCATCACTGTTTTTACTTCATTCCCGGCATCCCGCCCATGCCATCGACGACCGACTTCAGCCGGCTTTCACTGTCGATCAGAAAATTGGACGAGGTCACAATGTGCTCACCTTCTTTCAAGCCTTCCAGCACTTCAGACCACTCTCCGGTCTTCACCCCGGTCTTGATCAGGCGCGGTTCGAGCCTCCCGCCACCATGGTGGAGAAACACGACTTGCTTCTGGCCAGATTCGATGATGGCTTCTTGCGGGATCGCCAGGCGAGTTCCCAAGTTCACCCGCAGCTCCACGTTGGCATACATATCCGGCTTGAGCGTTTCATTGCGATTGTCGAGTTCGAACCGCACCTTAGCCGTGCGGGTCTTCGGGTCCAAGGTGGGATAGATGAAGCCCAGGTGCCCAGTCAGTACGGTGCCAGGGTCGTAGGTGAGGGTGACGGCAGCCTTCTGTCCCGCTTTCACGAACGACAGCTCGTATTCGTAGATGTCCGCCAAGATCCAGAGGTGCGAAAGATCGGCAATGGTGTAGAGCTCCTGGCCGGGGTCGACGTGGGCCCCCGCCAGCGCGTCCTTTTTAAGGACCGTACCGGTGATGGGCGAATGGATCGGCAGGGTCTTCAGCACCTTCCCGGTCTTTTCGAGTTCTCGGATGTGATCATCCGTGATATCCCAGAGCTGAAAGCGGCGCTTGGTCGCTTCAAGCAAATCCTTTGAACCTCGAGCCACTTCAGGGAATTCGCTCTCACCCATTTGCTTGCGGCCTTGCAACGCCAGGAGATACTCCTCCTGACTTGCGACCAGATCGGGACTGTAGATCGTGAACAGCGC
>JANOMG010000065.1:0-3441 GCA_031420175.1 Nitrospira sp. | reverse complement strand
TGCTTCATGATTCCTCCTTGTCAAAAAAGTTAGTAAGTTGTGTGATTGACCCACCAGGCCTTTTAGTAGGAACCACTGGGCGGGAGTATAGTGGTGGCTATACGATCTGTCAATTCGCGATGCAGGCAAATATTTCCCTTTTAAGGAAAGGGGATTACATCAGTTTCACGTTGCCAGACTGCATAGCACAACATTGAGGGAGGGAGGTCCTCAATGACTGTGAGAATTCTGACGGCCGTGTGGGGGCTCTACGCGATGTTGCTTCTGTATGGATGTTCGATCGGGCGCTCCACGGAAATAAAGAGCCAGAGTTTGAACATATCAAAGTCGAGGCAACGAAAAGGAAATCGAGTTTGAGTTTAATCAGCCTGGGACCCTGAAAGAGATCGAAGAGGGGAAGACCGAGATAGCTTATACGCATGAGATTGGGAACTCTCCAAATCCAGGTCGGGCTTCGGTGAACGGGTATATCGACCTACATACCATTGGCCTTGCGGAGCCAATCCTTACGATCATTGAAATTATTCAGGGCGACGACGTGGAAACTCAGGTTATGTATGGCCCCGATCAACGTGTCCTTCAGATCCGAGGACACGTCCCGTCGCCTCCCTCAGCGGAGTTCAGGGCTGCCAAGGAGGAACAGGGAAAATACGTGAAGAAGCGTCCTGCCCCGAGAACGGACCAACCCAGCAGTGCTTCAGCGACCCCTCCACCACAAGGAACAACTACGCCTTGCGTGGCTTGCTAGAAGAACGCCTGAATGCTCAACAGGACGTCGTTGTCCCGGTCGCGGTGGTTATATTCCACCCGCAATGCCCAATTCTGCGAGAGCGTATAGCGCGACCCGGCATACCAGCGGATATCGTCGGACTTGTCCCCGAGCGCATAGCGCAGATAGGAGCCCGACAACATCAACTTCCAGCGATCGGTGGCGTCGACCAACATCCCCACCGTCCCGCCACCTCCAATCCGATGCCGCTCTTCGTAGGCTCTGCTGTAGTTGGCTTCGGCCTCGGCAAACGCAAAATAGACTTCGCGCTTGAACAGCTGCGTTTCTGCCGCAGCGCCGATGCCCACATTGGCCACGCCGTTGCTACATAGTTCGCAGCCATTGTGCCGGATCGTCTGCATCCCTATGTTGACCTTCCAGGAAGGTAGCTGCGAGAGGGAATCCATCGGGGCCAGAGAAACAATGTTGATCGGGCTAAACCGCTCGATGCGAGCCTGCGATTCGTCATGGTAGTGGCGCAACGCCACCGACATAATTTCTATCTGCGCATCGGGCGTGAAGCCCGGCTCCGGATCCAAGAGGTCGTGGTAGGCTGCACGGATATTCACTTCTTCAAATGCCCGATAGTTGCGCCATCCGGCCCCCACTCCGATTCGACTGGTTCCATGACCCAAATCAGGCTGCTTGACGTAGGGTTCCACCGGCACATCACGGGATGCTACTTTCAGTGCGCTTCTGGCTCGTAGGATCGTCCGATTCTTCTCTCGAAAGGGAGCGCCTTCCTCTCCTCCAGCCGCGCTATGCTGGAGCAAGTAATCCGATGCGGTTTCCAATACGAAGGCCTGTTGCTCTGGTGGTAAAGCGCGAAAGCTTTCTGCCTGCAAGTCTGCGGGATTTCGAATCACCCGATCGAACCAGGCTCGCTCTTCCGTCGACATGGACACTCGCTTGCGCCGCACCAATGTGCTCCTGGATGGCCGGGACACCGCCTCGCCGACGAGCCCCGACTCCCGCAACAGCCGGATGGTATCGACCGGGATGGTGTACATCGGAAACCGGTCGAGCAGACGGAGGGATGGCTCGGCGGCCTCGAAAAGCGAGAGGATGTGATACGCACAGTTTTCGCCGAAAAAAAAGTAATCGAAATAGGCGTTCCCCAACTCCCATGTGTGCATCAGGAGTCGTCGCACTTGGAGTGCGCTCAGATTTAATCGATATTCCCAAATATCCCGATTGTCGATGTCGCGATATTCCTGCACTTTGAGATAGTACGGAATGGTCGAAAAGTATCCTGGGTACTCCCCGAAGATACCCTTGATCGCATAGCCCAGGCCCGCATCGGGCGGCAATTGTGCCGCATAATTGATCGTATAGGCGAGAATGCGGGTTTGCGGCGTTTGCTCCTTTCCATCTACCCGTAGAAATGTGTGGCCGAACATGGAAGATGGGTTATTCATGAATCCAGAGGGAAAGATGACGGTGATGGCGGCCGCATTGAATTCGTCGTACCACCGAGTGAACCGGTCGCAAGGCTGGGGGGGCAATCGATGCTCATCGAACTGAAGCTTCTCGTTGAGCCAGTAATACCGCGCGACGAATGCGCATTGCGCCGGCTGCTTTGATCGCCCGAGGAATTCATCCGAGAAAAACTTGGTCAGCGTCGCCGCCAACTCGGCCTGAGGATCGGTCTTGCCTCCTGGAGCCAGAAAGAATCCAGGATCATCCTGCATGCTGCTGATCCCGCCCGTCAGCGTACGACGATAGTGCAGCAAGACGTGCCATTCACGCTCATCGGCGAGATGTGCCACCGCCGCGCGATCGATGAGTTCGTTCAGATATGAGACATCAACCGGTGAAGCGGCCAAGCTAGAACGAGAAGCAGGGGCATTGAGGAGGACAACCAGGAGGAAGAAACACAAGAACCGGAAACGCCCGTGGGGTTCCAGCACATGAGACCGGAACCCCACGGAGACACCGTTACTTCTGTAATGAAACTTGGGCCAGCATCGGATGCGTAGCCACAGCTTCGTTGAGCGCCTTCACCATCGCGACCGGGGACGTTTCACCCGCCGTAACAAGCGACGCATACTTTTCCTGCGTCATGGCAAAAAATGCCGGCTGTTGAGCTGCCGGAATTCCCATGAGCGTCGCCAGTGAGGCTAGGTGCTCACCATGACCCTGCGCCATATCCTGGGAGAGATTCTCAAAGTTCAAGGCCGCAAAGGCGTTGACCCTGTGCTCTGCCCAGAACTTGCCGTCGTTGGTGCATCCGGAGGTGCCGCTGCTGATTCCGAACGTATTGGTGCCAAACGACCCGTTGGTGGTGGCCTCCATGGTCTGAACACCGATCGTCTTCTGATGGGGATAGTTTTCCCAGGCCAACTTTCCGAGACCGCAGCCTGGTCCGGTGTCTGGATTACCGGCGGCCAATGCAAATCCGCCTTGCGTGGCCACAAACATTCCTACCACTCCGAGCATGAGCAATTTCTTCATACATCCTCCTCCATGTAATGATGGTGAGTACCAGGGCACGAAATAATTCAACAACTCACGGGATTATAGCCTAACTGTCCGACAGTGCCACAATTTTTTTCCAAGCCGTCGACTCCTGTCCGCCAATGTCCCCGGCGTGGAGGATGTGATCAACCACTTTAAAGTGTTGTCGAACCGCCGGATCGAACAGGCCATGGGTATCGGTAATCACTCCGATC
>JANOMG010000064.1:0-10532 GCA_031420175.1 Nitrospira sp. | reverse complement strand
GGACAGGCGATTTACGATCCGCGCCATCCGGATGCCGATAAGAAAGGGTTCGTCAAGATGCCGAATGTGAATGTCATGGAAGAAATGGTGAACATGATCGGTGCATCGCGCTCGTATGAAGCGAACGTGCAAGCGATTAATGCAACCCGCGCCATGATGAATAAGGCCCTAGAGATCGGGAGGTAGTCATGGATCAGATCAAGGCGATTACGATTCCAACACCGTCATTTGGCGATCTGGGCAGGGTGTCTCATGGCTCAGGTGGCGCCCCCGCAAGCGGATTTATGGATACCCTGCAGCATGCGATCAGTAAGGCCAACGATATTCAGCTGCAAGCCAGCCAGGCCACCGAAGCACTGATGACCGGCCAGTCACAAAACGTCCATGGGACGATGGTGGCCTTGCAGGAAGCGGATGTGTCGTTTCAGCTGATGATGCAGATACGGAACAAGCTGGTGTCGGCCTATGAAGAAATTCAACGGATGCAGATGTGACAGGATGCTGAAAAAGTCCGCCAGCCGCGTTCTGCATCGTTCAGACCCTCCACATACCCCAAGGGTACGCGTCGGCCCTTCACTCGCTGCGGCCTTGCTGGACGGTCTTGTTGAGCATCCTTAGGGAGTCGTGTCCTGTTGTGTGGTCCGTGCGGATCATCCACGTTCTCGCATGTCACAAAAGTATGTCCGTAGCCTGCTAAGCGCCATGACTGGTAGCGAGGAATAGGGTTCCCTATGTTGTCAAAGTTTTCTATCAATCAACGCTTGATTATTCTGGTTGCACTTGCCGGCTCGATCGCCGGATTGATTGCGGTGACCCTCTGGACGCAACAACCAGACATGCAGGTGTTATTTACCAACCTCAACCCTGAGGATGCATCCGGGATTGTGGATAAACTGAAAGAAACGAAGGTGCCGTACGAGACGACCGGAGGGGGAACGACCATCTTGGTTCCTAGCGCGCAAGTGCATGAATTGCGATTGCAGTTGGCCTCCCAGGGGCTCCCGCATGGGGGCGGTGTGGGATTTGAAATTTTTGATCGTTCGTCGATCGGGATGTCGGATTTCGTGCAGAAACTCAATTACCGTCGCGCGCTGCAAGGCGAACTGGCTCGGACTATTGCCCAAATGCCGGAGATCGAACGGGCCCGCGTGCATCTCGCGACCCCGGAACGGCGGCTTTTCGGAACCGAAGAAAATCGTGCGCGCGCTTCGATCGTGGTGTCGTTGCGGAACGGACAGGCTCTTGCCAAGACTCAAGTCAATGGGATCGTCCACCTCGTGGCGAGCAGCGTCGAGGGACTCCAAGTGAAGGATGTCACCGTGGTGGATGGCCATGGACGGCTCCTCTCGTCGGCAGCCGGGAGCGATGACGCGGCTGGGCTCACCGGGTCGCAATTGGAGTACCAGAGGACGATTGAGAAGGACATCGAAACCCGCATTCAGTCGATGCTGGAGCGGATTGTCGGACAGAATAAAGCGGTTGTGCGCGTCTCGAGTATCCTCGACTTCCGTAAAATTGAAACGACGGAAGAGCGATACGATCCGAACAGTCAAGTTGTGCGGAGTGAACAGCGAGGACAGGAGAAATCGAATGGAGTCAATGGCGTATCCGGCGGCGTCCCCCGCGGCCCATCGAAATTGCCGCCCGGGACAGACCAGGAGCCGCCTCAGACGAGCTCAACCAGTAATCAGACCAAGAACGAGACGGTAAACTACGAAATCAGCCGAACCGTGTCTCGCATCGTGGAATCCAGCGGCAACATTAAACAACTCTCTGTGGCGGTGCTCGTGGACGGCATCTACGAAGGGGCCAAGGCCTCTGCAGACGGGAAACCAGCAGCCGACCAGGCGAAGAAGTATGTCGCACGGTCTGAAGAAGACATGAAGCGCATCGAGGAGATCGTGAAGAAAGCGATGGGCTATTCGGCGGAGCGTCAGGATCAAGTTCAGGTGACGAACGTGCAATTCGATATCGGGACTGAAGAGCCGTCCACCCAGGGTGTCGAGGCCTCGGCCGATGCGGCGAATCCATTGATCCCCTATCTTCGGTATGGGGTCGGCGGGCTGCTCTTTCTCCTGATCCTGTTCATGGTCGTGCGCCCGTTGCTGGGCATGCTGGGGACGACGGGGAGCGCATTAGAGCAGAGTGCCACCGCGTCATTGCCCGCCTCGGTCAGTCAGGTCGAAGCGGCCTTGGAGGGGAAACCGCGCTCACAACTCATCGATATGGCACGCGGCAATCCTGAGGCGACGGCTGTCATCGTCAAACAATGGTTGAAGACCGATCAGTAACGAGGAATCGTCAGAATGGCCACGCAATTAACCGGTGAAAAAAAAGCGGCGATTCTCCTGCGAGCGATCGGTGAAGATGCTGCGGCGCTGGTGATGAAGAGCCTCGACCCCAAGGAAATCAGAAAATTGGGAACCTTCATGAGCGACACCGCTAATATCACGCAGGAAGAAGAACTGAGCGTGATGGAGGATTTTCAGAAGGCCAGTGCCGTCGGCGAGGTGTCGTTTCACGGGAAAGAATACATCAAAACCATTCTGACGAAGGCCCTGGGTCCTGAAAAGGCTGCTCGTCTTCTTGAATCCATGAATAGCCGCGTCTACCCGGGGCTCGACGCGTTGAAGTGGGTGGATGCCAAGTCCGTGTCTCAAATGATCAAGATTGAGCACCCGCAAACGATTTCTCTCATCATGGCCAATATGGAGCCGGAGCAAGCCGGTCAGGTCATGGTGGGGTTGCCTGTTGAGCTGCGCGCGGATGTCGCCTTGCGGTTGGCGACGATGGAAGAGGTGCAACCGGAGGTGCTTGAGGAACTCAGCGGTGCGTTACAAGACTTACTGGTTGCCAGCACCGGTGCCCACGCTTTGACTATCGGTGGGTCCAAGGTGATTGCAGATATTCTCACTCGGGTGGATAAAGTAACCGAGGGAGGCATTATGGCCAAGATTGCCGAGCGGAATCAGGCTTTGGCCGATGCGATCCGCGCGTTGATGTTTGTGTTCGACGATCTGATTAAACTCGACGATCGCGGAATGCAAGAGTTGATGAAGGAGGTCAGCAAGGAAGATCTTCCTGTCGCGCTCCGCGGGGCCAGTCCGGACGTCAAGGATAAGTTCCTCAAGAACATGTCAAGCCGCGCATCCGAAATGCTGAAAGAGGATATGGAGATTCGAGGACCGGCGAAGGTGGTGGATGTGGAAAGGTCCCAGCAGAATATCCTCAAGGTGTGCCGGAAGCTGGAAGAAGAAGGCCGCATCGTGATTTCAGGAGCTGGGGAGGCGTTGGTATAAATGGCTAGTCCTGTGAGTATGACATCGACCCTATCGCAGCCTGCACCGCGTGCCAGCTGGCAGCGTGACACGTCCATCTTAATTGTCGACGATGAGATGTCGATCCAGAAGTTGCTGGCCGTGCTGTTACAGTCGGATGGGTACCGCGTCCGCGCAGTTGGGTCGTCGCGGGAAGCCCTCGCGGCGCTCAAGAGCGCACCGGCCTCATTGATGATCACCGACATTAAACTGCCTGACCAGGATGGCCTGTCCTTACTCCAGCAGGCCTCGAAGATCGATCCGCGCATGATCGGAGTGGTGATGACGGGATATGCCACGGTCGATCTCGCCGTTCAAGCGATGAAGGCCGGTGCGACAGAATTTCTGATGAAACCCTTCGAGTGCGACATGGTGCTCATGACGGTCAAGCGACTGCTTGAGCTCTATCGTCTGCGAGTGGAAAATGCAGTCCTCAAACAGGCGGTAGTGCGTGAGGGAGGCGTGCGGTTGCAAAATCCGTCATTGATCGATTTCGGGACAGGCCATCAGTTTGTGACGTCCAGCGGTCCGTCAGACTATGACCGGGGGATTACCGAGGGCGAACGTCGAGCGGCGGTGCGGGACGAAGCCGCGCAGCGGCGTGAGCAGACGCTGTTTGCCAATGCGGTGCAGCAATTGGAGGAAGTCTGGAGATCGTTCAGTCGCACGATGGAGTCCGATGTGACCGCCTTGGCCTTCAGTTTGGCGGCACGTATCTTACGGGGCACCATCGCTGAGCATCAGGATGTCGTCACGGCGCAGCTGAAAGCCGCCTTGGCCACGATCCGTGAATCAGGCGTGGTGACGGTTCGCACCCATCCCGCCGATGTCCCGGTTCTTGAAGCAGCGCGGCCGGAGCTGAGCCGAGATCGAGAGACAGCGTTGGTGCTGCACATTGAAGGTGATGCCTCGCTCTCGCGGGGCAGTTGTGTGGTGGCGACAACGAATCGATTGGTCGATGCCTCGCTAGACGCGCAGTTGCTGCGTCTTGGGGAGGTGTTACAGAAGCGGGGGCGTGGTGGATCTCGCTGAACTGATTGAACGGACAGACCCGCTCGCCGTCTCCGGCCGTGTGGCCCAGGCGGTCGGGATTGTGATCGAGGGGTATGGCCCCATGACCTCGGTGGGAGAACTCTGCGAGGTCACTCGTGAGGACGGAGAGGGGACTGTGCTGGCCGAGGTCGTCGGATTTCGCGGTGACCGCGTACTCCTGATGCCGCTCGGGGAGATGCGAGGGATCGGACCGGGGAGCCGACTGTTGATGAAAGGGCATTGCGCGTCGGTTCCGGTTGGCCCGCAACTGCTCGGTCGAGTGTTGGATGGGCTTGGTGAGCCACTCGATGGAAAGGGGCCCCTGGTGACCGAGCGCCAATATCCGCTCCATGCGGCGCCGCTCAACCCGCTTCAGCGCGCGCGCATTACAAAACCGCTCGATCTCGGTGTCCGGGCGATCAATGCCTGCTTGACGTGCGGCTTGGGTCAAAAGATCGGGATCTTCGCCAGTGCAGGCGTGGGCAAGAGTGTCTTGCTCGGCATGATGAGCCGTTACACCAGAGCCGACGTGAATGTGATTGCCCTGATCGGCGAACGAGGCAGAGAAGTGAACGAATTCCTCGAACGGGACCTCACGCCGGCTGCACTCCAACGGTCGGTCGTCATTGTGGCGACATCGGATCAGCCTCCGCTGGTGCGGTTACGGGGTGCATTGATCGCGACCGCGATTGCTGAATACTTTCGCGATTGCGGAAAGCAGGTTCTCTTGATGATGGACTCGCTGACCCGTTTAGCTCATAGCCAGCGAGAAGTGGGGCTTGCCATTGGCGAACCGCCGACCACCAAGGGGTATACGCCGTCGGTCTTTACGTTTCTTCCAAAGCTCCTGGAACGAGTCGGGACCGGGCCTGGGTCCGGCACGATCACCGGGCTCTATACGGTGCTGATGGACGGCGACGAGGTGTCCGACCCTATCGCCGAAACCGTGCGATCGATTCTCGATGGACATATCGTGCTCTCACGGCAGATGGCCGCGCGCAACCATTTCCCTGCGATCGATCTGCTGAACAGCACGAGCCGGGTGATGAAAGACATCGTGGGGCGCGAGCATTATTCGGCAGCCCGGTCCATGGTCGAGCTCATGGCCCGCTACCAACAATCGGAAGATCTCATTCTGTTGGGTGCCTATAAGGCGGGGACGAACCAGGCGCTGGACCGGGCCGTATCCGCACAGGATGGGATCAATGCCTTTCTTCGTCAGGAGATCGAGCAACCGGCCGATCTTGGGGCATCGGTTCAGGATTTACTCGCGCTGGTGAAGAGCACCGCATGAAACTCGATGCGGTACGACGTTATCGGGCACAAGTGGAGGACCTGTTGCGTATGAGCCTGCTTCACGCTCGCCAGAATCTTCAGGATGCTGAAGCCGCCTGTCAGGCCCTCGACGCACAGGCGCGGATGACGGCTGAGCGGTATGTGGCCAAGGCCAGTACCGGGATCGCGTTGGAAGAGTTCCTTGAATGGCAGGTCATCTGTGATGCGGAAGCCGCCGTGCTCACGCAAGCCTGGCAGGCTGAATGTCGGTGCCGTGAAGAATGGAATCAGAAGCAGCAAGCGTTGCGGGATGCGATGCAGGAGCGTCGGACATTGGATCGTCTCGCTGAACGACTACGCCAGCAGCAGCGAGTGATCCAGTATCGTGCCGAGCAACTGCAAATGGATGAGTCCGCGCGCCGTATGAGTGGGATGCCTAGCTCGCATAATTCATAATGAGCAGATATCGGATAGACCAACAACGAGACCGGATTACGCTTTCACGCACTCATGTGGAAGGACCTCGTCGTCCTCGCATGGGGTGGGGGAGGCAACTCTGGTCTGTCGCCATCATGCTGGGTGTGATCATGGTGCTGTGCTGGACGGTCGTGCAGCTCAATGATGCGTCGTCCGCTCCTGCGACAGCTCCTGCTGCCTCTCGCAAGGCTCTCCCCAAGGCCGGCATCTCCGAGGGCTTGCCTTCCGAGTTGATGCCACCGGGAAAGACCAAGGTCGTTGGGGCTGAGTCTTCACCGGCAGAGCCTGCACAGGCTCAAGGTCCAGCGCTCAATATGCCGGAGGAAGTGGTGGCGATGTTTCAACAGCGGCACGATGATTTGGACCGCCGTGAGAGAACCGTTCGAACATCGGAGGATCGACTGACGAATCTCAGGGCTGACATTGAGCAGATCTTGAGTAAAGTCGAGGCAGCAGAACAGCGCCGCTTCCGCGCGAAGGAACAGCAGGAGAAGGCGGCCGCAGGGCAGAGCGCCGCGCAGAAGAAACAAGCGGCCGACGAGCACAGCCAACGATACGCACAGTTGACGAAGATCTATGAAAGCATGCCTGCCGAAGAGGCCGCCGCACGTATTGAGAAAATGCCGGATCGAAAGGCCTTGGAGATTCTCCGGTTGGTGAAAGGCAAGACTGCCGGATCGATCCTCGCACAGGTTAAAGTGGACCGCGCCGCAAAACTCACCGAACAATTGCTCTCCAACCCCTGACCGATTCCTGTCTTCTGTTTTCTCCCGGTATTCTTTACCCCATCATCCGGCATCTTTTTCCTCAGGCGATTTCCTTGCCGCTTCGATCGCGTGAAAGCCCACGCCAATCGACGCATGTCGAGCCGTTCTGTCTGGCACGAGCCTTGAAATGCTTCTCGCTCGACGCCGCACATTCACTACCCACAAGGACGACGAGGACCTATGGACTTTCACCAACTTATCCCACAGATCGGCACCGTACCAGCGAGCGGAGAGCAGCAGGCATTCGGGGGGAGGGACTCGCCTGGATCTCCATCTCAGGAGAGGGGGTTTTCGTCTGTTTTGCAAGCCGCATCGCAGCGGGTCGATGCCAGGAGGGAAGCACAGGTTCGTGCTTCTCAGGCTGAGCGCGCGAATCGGTCCTCCAGCACGACGCAATCGGTTCAACGCGGCCTGTCATCCAAGTCCGACGGCAGTCGGGGGACGAAGCCGCGTGCCTCTCAGGCAGAGCGTGAGAATCGGCCCTCCAGCATGGCCCCGGCGGTTCACCGCAGCCTGTTGCACAAGGCCGCGGGTACCACGGGTACCACGGACACTGAGTCTCGCCTTCCTCACGGTGAGACCGATGACCAACCATCCACAGCCACGGCCGATATTCCAATGGCCCTGCAACACGAGACTTCTTCCAGTGCGGACACAGAGTCTCACGCCTCGCAGTTTGAGACCGGTGACGATCCGTCCTTGACCACGTCAGGCTCTGACCCCCTTCTGACCTCGTTCGTAGGGACCACGATGGTCACGCCGACTTCCACGGTCGATTCCACGCAGGTTGTCGCCAGTTCTGGCACATCAACGAGCGATGTCGATCTGCCCGCAGCCGTATCAAAATCGCCGATGAGCCAACCGACCACTCAACCGACCTTGTCGGGCGCGCGACTGGTGTCTTCGGAGAACAGGCCCGGTGATCCTGTCGATCAGTCTCCGGCCTCGGTCACGGGGGATACGGTTGCCAAGGTGTCTCCGTCGACGTCAGAGGCGGCACCAGTCCTTAAGAAAACTGATACGCCTGCAACGTCTGTTGAGCCATCCGACATGGGTATGCCGCTCACAGCTCAGCAGGGCCAGAAAGCTGAGAGCCCTGCTCTCGATCAGGCTTTCCCCATCAAGGAACAGCAAGAGAGAGAGGTTTCTCGGGCTCCCGTTCCATCAGAGCCAATGGCTGCGCAAGGACAGGAGCTCGTGCAGCAGACCGCGACGATGACGACTCAGCAGCCTCGCCAGAATGGTGAAGCGGTTGCGGCAGCGTCCAACTGGTCTCCGGAACAACAGATTTCTGGGAAGGGTGAGCGGTCGCTCCGACAACAACATCGTGAGGCCACCTCTTCGGTGGCGCAAGCAGCCGCGGCCGCATCTGAACGTATGCCGGCTGAGGAACAGGGCTTCAGCCCAGGCGCAGGCGGACAGAAGAAGAACGAGGGCCTGAAGTGGTTGTCGCATATCGACCTTCAGTCGGCGGAGAGTTCGTCGCCTGTCCCACAGCCAGCGACGAGTGAACCAGTTGAAGGGGGAACCCAATACTCGTCGTATCAGCAGGGGCAAGGAGGTACTCCGCCGAATATTCGGCCTGCGTCGGCATCCTCTGTTCCCGTGCCACCGCAGACCAACCAGTTGAGCCCTGATCCCGAGCCGACGCCTGTTCCACGGACGCAGGCCGTGCAGTTCGACATGTCTCCTGCAGACTTCGGTCAGCTTCGTGTCCGTGTCGTCTTGTCCGACCACACGATTCATACACACATGTCGACCGATCGTGCCGAACTCGGTCAGATGCTCACCGGGCAGCAGGAACAATTGAGCACCCAGTTGACTGCCGCCGGTTTAGACATGGGGCGTTTCCAGGTTCATGTCGATCAGGATCGCATGAACCAGTCCGGGCAGAACGGGCAGTCTCCGGCACATAGCGGAACATCTCAGCAGCGACGAGATTCCCGGTCGCAGGATCCTCCTCAAGATGCGCCGGTTCCCTCGGCGCCGCGAACCGGCATCCTCAGCTATTTTGCATAACGTGTGAACGAAGGAGAGGCATAATGGCCACTATTAACGCAGCCACATCATCGACGATCGCATCTGCGGCCAATCCGACGCCGGCATCGTTGAAACAGGCCGAACTGGGGAAGAACGATTTTCTCAATCTGCTCGTGACTCAGCTGAAGAACCAGGATCCCTTGAAGCCAATGGACAGCTCGTCGTTTGTGGCGGAATTGGCGCAGTTCAGCCAGCTGGAGCAGAGTTCCAATCAATCGACCCTGCTTGGAAAGGTTCTCGACGCGCAGAACTCGAGTCTGCAGTATTCCTTGTTGCCGTTGATTGGCAGGGATGTGCGTGTCGAGGGCGCGATCATCCAATTGGGTACCACGCCCGCGCCGCTCGACTACAATCTGAACGAGGATGCGGTATCGGTCCGGGCGTCTATTCTGAATGCGAGCAATCAGACAATCCGGACGCTCGATCTTGGATCGCAGAGCGCTGGAGACCAGCATGTCCTGTGGGACGGGCGAGATGGGAACGGCACGCTGATGCCGCCAGGGACCTATACCTATGCGGTTGCGGCCCGGAATAGCCAGAATCAACCGGTGCCGATTACGGCGACCTCGCGTCTGACAGTTTCTGGCATCCGGGTGGTCGAAGGTCAGCCCAGACTGGCCGCGGGCGAGAACACGATCGATCCAAGCGCCGTCATCGAGTTTCGTTGAGATGTCTGAAATAGGCTGTTGTTATTCATTGTCATAGCATTCAGAAGGAGGGAGTACACCATGGGTCTTTTGTCCTCATTGTTCGCCGGTGTCAGCGGACTCAACGCGAACGGCACCGCCTTGTCGGTGATCGGAAATAACATCGCCAATATGCAAACGGTCGGCTTCAAGTCGAGTAAAGCGACCTTTGCCGATCTGATCAGTTCGTCGATCTCGGGCGGATCCGGCTCCGTCCAGACCGGCATCGGCGTCGCGTTGACGTCGGTGCAAGGCAACTTCTCACAGGGGTCTTTGGCCACGTCGGCGAACGTCCTTGACATGGCGATCGACGGCAACGGGTTCTTCATTGTGCAGGATGCCCAGGGCGGCACCTTCTACAGTCGCGCAGGCACGTTCCGGTTGGATAAGGATAACAATGTCGTCGATCCTAGCGGTTTTAAATTGCGGGGATTTCTCGCCGACACGACCGGGACGATTACCGGATCGATCGGCGACGTGGCCCTTCCCTCTACCACTGCCTCGCCGAATGACACAAATTTAGCGTTCCTGGCTGCTAACTTGAATTCGGCCGCACCGATTACGGGCGTACGAGGGAATGTCGTCGGCTCCGCGGCGTCTGCCACCACGAGTGCTGTCGGCAACCTCTCATTCAATATCAATCTGAATGGCGACGGAGCCCAGGTTGTCACGGTGGCTGCCGGCTTGACGGGCGCGGCCTTAGCCACCGCCATTCAGAATGGTGTGCGTGCTCTGACGCCCACCGATCCGTTTCGAACCGCCGCCTATACCGGCTTCACCGCCTCGGTCAATGCGGCGGGGTTCTTCACCTTCACGTCTGGGCTCGCCGGGGTGACCAATAACACAACCGCCGGCACAGGAGCGGTCGTCGTCACAGCCAACGGCGCTGACACGTTGGGGGCGAACCTCAATTTGGTGGCCGGGACGTCCACGACAGG
>JANOMG010000063.1:0-4174 GCA_031420175.1 Nitrospira sp. | reverse complement strand
CCCGGACGCGGTGCCACCCCCACGCCCAGACGGTCGGCAACGTCGCGCGGTCGCTCGACCAGACGGCGCGGAGCATGGCGGAGCCTTGCCCTACCGACGTCGTGATGCCATGTTCGTCCAGGCTGACGACCCGGCCATTTTGGATGTAGGTCTGTTTGTAGAAGCTCCAGAGCGCGGAGAGATCATCGAGCTGGTGAATGTATCGATCGCTCGACCGCTCCGGCTGGTTCTGCTTGACCGAAGCCAGGACGGGAGACATTCCCAAGATCAGTCCGCAGAGCACGAGGAGCATGATCGGTGCGAGATGCCTCATGATGTGGTTTAGGAGGACTCGGATGTTGAAGAGCTGGCGAGCGAATCGGATGGGAAGCAATGTGTGACTCTAGTAGGTATGAACTGATTGGTGCTGAGGTAAGATACCGGCGCTCGTGAAAGCCTGTCAACGGTGGCGAAGAAGGAACATGGTGGGACGAGGCGTCTGCGGGGGGAGCTCAGGGCCTTCGCGCTGTTTCACTTGACAGATCCGTCGTGATTATCTGACAACCGTTCAGGAACCGCTGATTGGCCGAATAGGACACTATGCTCACTCATCGATACCAGATCGCTCTGCTCCTCGGGTTGGTTGCCGTGGTGAGCCTGTATCTGCTTCTGCCGCTGGCAGCGTCGTATCTGTTGGCGCAGGGGCTTCGCCAGCACGGCTACAAGCACGTGATTATCCAGTTGGGCTATCCCGGCTGGAGTGGGATGCACATTCCCGTCGTGTCCTTCCAGCAGGATGTGGCCGGTGAAAGCATCATGGTCTCGCTGACGAATGCAGAGATTGAGTATCGGGTGACTCAGCTTGTCCACGGCCATGTCGATCGGGTGTCTCTTCCCTATGTAGACGTCCAGATCCTGAATCTCCCGTCGTCCGGACCTGGAGAGGAGGGAGGAGCCATTCGAGATCGAGCGGAGAGTGACGAATCGCCCTGGAGTCTGTTGACCGCCGGCGATCTGTTGCGAGGCCTGCCCATTCTTCCCTTCGACGAGTTGCATCTGGATCGCGTGACCATATTTCGTGAACAGGCGACCGGGCCTCTTCGGAGGGTGACGATTTCTGGCGTGGTGATGTATCGGGAGGGCGAGCTGGGGGGCCATCTGTCGTTCCAGGGGCGTGATACGGCGACCTATGGGCTCACGGTGACGGGGCAGTCGGCCAGCACCTGGTCTGCCACCTTGGTGTCTCAACGGCCTCAGGCGGTGCCGATTATTTCATGGCAGTCGCAGGCGCATCCAGACGGTCCGAAGATTCAAGTCAACGGGCGGCTGGAGGTGAATGTCCGTGAGTTGGCGCCGTTTATTGCCCTGCTCGTCCCGATTGGTCCTGAACTGGGGAAGGTGACGGGGCAAGTCGCGGTGCGCTGGGCCGGGACTGCGGCGGCTGATGCGTCATTGGCCTCGCTGCAGGAGGACTCGCGCACGCATCTGGATGGACAGGTTCAAGTAAATATCACGCTGCCGGCCCTGAAGGGGGTTGCGAAAGACATTGCAGTGGCCTATGAGGGCACCTTCACCGGAACAGCGACGGAGGTGGGATGGACGTTGGCTCCCGGTGTGCTACTGACTGCGACGGTGAATGCCCAACCCAAGATTATTCCGGAGGCGATCCGCATGATTCTCCCGCGCGGGGATCAGCCGGTGCGGATTGAAAACACGAAGCCGGTGCAGGGGAAGCTGTATTGGTCGGACACGCCGGTGCGCATGACCGCTGAGGGGCCATTGCATGTGACCTATGGCCTGACGTCGGGCCCATTGGTGGCAGAGTTCGAGACGAGCCGGGCTGAGGGGGTGGGCGGAGAGCTGGTGTTGGCGGAAGGGACCTATCGAGTCGAGGGCGTCCTCCCGCAGGCGGTGAGGGATCTTCTCTCGGCTGCAGAGGCGATGGGAGGATTCCGGGGAACGGTGACGCTGGCTCGCACCCACGTCAGGGGCGTCCTCTTGCCGTCATCTTCTGTCACGGCCAAGCAGATCGAACAGGGGGCGGCAGTGGTTTCGAGCGTGACGCTGCAACTGGCCGAGGCCCTGACTGTGCAGTGCGATCTGGCGGCCAGCCATTGCAGCGCCGGGCCCGCAACGGTGGCAGTTCTGGTCCCAGCCATGCGCGTGATGGGCCGACACGTTCGCATGGCCCAGGGTACATTGCGGGTGCAGCAGGCCGAGACGACCGGGGCGTCCTGGAATGCCCAGGGCACGCTCGCAGTGGACGGAGTGGCGTTGGACTTGACTCCGTGGGGGGTGCCAACGACAGATTGGAAGGTCAGCTTTGTGGCCAATCAAGCCGGAATCAAGGCCGACCTTCGTGTCGATGCTCCTGCCCGTGAGGGGCTTATCACCGCCAAACTTGAGCAACCCTTGGGCTCAGCGAAGGGGATGCTCCATGGAACGATCGGGCCGATCGGGTTCGATGGCGCTGAACGGCGGCTGAGCAAGATGCTGATGGGCTTGCCTCTGTCTACGGATATGACCGATGGTCACCTGACGGCGACTGTCGATGCCTCTTGGTCGGGCGGGCTTGGAGATTTGGCGCCGGGGTTGAGGATGACGTCCGGGACGGCGAAGATCGTGGCCGATAAGCTGTCCGGGCGTTATCGGGGCTATGGTGTAAAGGGGCTCAGCGCGACGATGGTGCTGCGCGCAGATGGGCTCGACTCGATTGCGACGGCGCAACCAGTGTCGGTGACTGTGGCGTCGTTGCAGACGGGGGTCGAGGTGACCAACTTGTCGACCATGTTTCAGGCACAGTGGAAGTTGCCACATGGACTGCCGGTGATCGACGTGAGGGATTTCCAATGCGAGGTGTTTGGAGGGACGGTGACAAGCCCAGGGCTGATGGTCGATCTGGCGAAGCCGCACTATGAGTCGACTTTTTCGCTCCGCAGTCTCGATCTAGCCAAGATTTTGAATGCAGAGCAGCAGAAGGGCCTCCTGGGCACGGGCACGTTGAATGGGACATTACCCGTCACGATGACAGCTGATGGCCTGACCATCGAAGACGGGATGATTGACGCGCAGCCTCCGGGCGGGGTGATACGTTATGCGTCGTCCGTGGAGTCGACGAAAATGATTTCGGAGTCCGATAGCCCGCTTCACCTGGTCGCACAGGCTCTCAATAACTTTCATTACACCCTGCTGCGAGTTGGTGTAGAGTATGGCGAGACGGGGACGTTGGGGCTGAGTGCACGGCTGGAAGGCAGGAATCCGGATCTCAAGAAGAGCCCTCCGATCCATTTTAATCTTACGGTGCAGGAACACATTCCGACCCTCTTGAACAGTCTTCGCCTGGTTCAGGATATTCAAGACGGGGTTCAGAAGAAATTCAAACGGCCATGAATCCCATGAGGATGACCATGCAGAGCAGGACGGTGTTGACGGTCGCAATCGGAGTGGTGATCGGTGGAACACTGATCGTCTTGGGAGCCTGTACGCCACGTATCGAAGTGGCGCCGTCTGATAAGCCGATTATCATCAATCTGAACGTGAAGATCGATCACGAAGTTCGTGTGAAAGTGGACAAAGAGTTAGACCATGTGTTGTCCGACAAGAGTGGTCTGTTTTAGTCGAAGGAGAATGGCGATGATCACGTGGAGACGAGTAATCACGATCGGTGTGGTGCTGTGGTGTCTTGCGGGAGGGCAGCCGCTCTTTGCCCTTACGCTTGACGAAGCGAAGACAAAGGGCCTGGTCGGAGAAAAGTCTGACGGCTATGTGGGCCTTGTTTCACCGGGCAGCGGGGAGGCCCAGGCTTTGACGAACGAGGTGAACCAGAAACGGCGCCAAGCCTATGAGGAAATTGCTCGCCGCAATGGCACCAGCATCAGTGCGGTAGAAGCGCTGGCAGGGGAGAAGGCCGTGGCGAATACCAAGCCCGGTAATTTCGTTGAGGGCTCCGGAGGCTGGGTCAAGAAATAGCGCGCTTACCCGTAACGGTCGTTCTTCCAGGGGAATCCGGTGTTGGAATAGCCGCGGACTTCCCAGAACCCCTTCTCATCCTTCTCTGAAAACGTAATTTCCTTCACCCACTTGGCCCCCTTCCAGGCATACCGTTTCGGCACGATGACTCGTACCGGCCCGCCATGTTCTTTTGTGAGGGGTCTGCCGTTCCATGTGTAGGTCAACAGCACGTCCTGATCGTCGC
>JANOMG010000062.1:0-5273 GCA_031420175.1 Nitrospira sp. | reverse complement strand
CCTCGCCATGTTCGGCCAGCACCACGTCCATGAAATCCCCATTCTCGCAGCCGTGGATTCAAATGAGGCAGGCAAGAGCCCCTATGGACTCCACCATACAGCAGGAAACGTCGCCGAATGGGTGCAGGACTGGTTCGGGCCCGACTACTACGCCTATATGCCGGAGCGCAATCCGCCTGGCCCGACCAGCGGCCGGTACAAGAGTCTGCGCGGCGGGTCATGGAGGAGCAATCCGATCATGCTTCGCACCGCCACTCGTAGTGGCGCACCACTGGATCAACGCTCCCCGGCCATCGGCTTCCGCTGCGCGCAATCGCCGCCGCCTCTTGAGCGATCGCCTAACGCAAATTAGTCCTTCGCTTGGTCGGTCCCATACCACATGATAGTCTATACTCGAATTCGCACGGACGCTGAAAGGACAACCGGACAAACTACGATGCCTCGGATCGTCTTCATTGGACTCCTGATCACAGTCGCCACATTAGTCGGCTGCGCAGGCGTTGCCAGAGATCGCACGCAGGGAGTCCTCACGGATAGCCACGGCTGCTGCCAGACTGTGGAAGCCACACCCCGTCGAACCGCCATCGTCCGCACCGCAACCCAACTCATCGGAGCCCGCACCATCGACGTGAACGGCCACCGCATCGCCTACGACTGCGCCGGAGTCACTCGCGCCATTTATCTCAAGCATGGAATCGATCTCTATCAAGGCGGCCCCAGCGCCCCTCACGCTAACGGGGTCCGGATCATCCATGCACACATACGGCAACAGGGCACGTTCCACCAGGGACCCGTGGTCCATCCAGGCGACCTCGTGTTTTTCGACAACACCTGGGACTTCAACCGGGATGGCAAGGTGAACGATCCCTTGACGCACGTCGGGATCGTCGAACGGCAGGAACCGGACGGCACCGTCGTCTTCATCAGTCGCGTCGCCGGCGCCGTCGAACGGTACCATATGAATCTCGCCCTCCCTCACGTCCACAAGACCGCCGATGGCAGAATCCTTAACGACTATCTCCGCCGCCAGGACACCCTCGACCCAGCCGATACCGCCTACCTCACAGGAGAACTTTTCTCACAATTCGCCACTCGCGTAGGGCCCTAGCCAGAAGTTCGAAGTTCCGGGTTCGACGTTCCGAAAACTTCGCACAGCGGATACTCAATGGTCCTCGCCCCTCGGACAACGGAAGAGCACGCGCAGGATGCTCAAAAAGGCTGTCCACCAAGGCCGCAGCGAGTGAAGAAGCGAGTCGTACGCTTCGGTACGTTGAGCTCCTGAGCGAAGCGAGAACGCCGCTGGCAGACTTTTGAGCATCCTGCTAGCCAAATCATCAACTTAAGCTACATGTAGTACCTATATTGTCTGTCTCATCGCACTCATTCGCTCTGAATACGGGACAATTCACGTAGCACAGTGCACCGAACAACCGAGTCCAAGGAGGGACGATGGGACAGACAGGAACCTACTGCAGCGACTGTGACAACACAGTGGGACGAGTACAAGATGCACAGATCACAGCGGCGGAAAACGACGGCAAGATCCCGATGACAAAAGAGGGAACCTGTTGTTCGTGCAAGAAGGCCACCGTCGTGGTTTACTTCGAGGGATAGGACAGCCCTCACGCATCAACAGGGCGCCTCCCATTGTGCGATGCCCCTACTACACTTACCCTATGGCGATATCGACACCATCCAGCCGAGTTCCCCACCCCGATCCTCTGCGTCGCACGATGCTTGAGGTACACCAGACACTGTTGTCTCTCTATAGCGCGTTGATTGTGGCGGAGCGGCTCACCTACGAACGCATCCATGGTCGTGTCGACTCGACGGACGAGCTCATCCAGTTGGTGCTCAAGGATCCCTGGTTTATATGGCTCTGCCCCATATTGGATCTGCTGGTCCGGATTGATCAACTTCTCGAAGACGACGCCTTCGATATCACCCTTCAAAACGTCGAACACCTTGTGTCCGAGGTCCGCACCTTAACCCGCCCGTCGATTGAGGGCGACGGATTCGAGCGCGCCTACTACGAGGCCCTCGATCGAGCCCCTGATGTGGTCCTCGCCCACTTCCAGGTCACGCGCGTCCTGCTGGCAAAAGCCGCATAGTGTCATTCAGCACAAGCCACTCGCCTCTCGCCGGTTCACGTCCTTCACATGACACTACAGGACAGGATTGAATATGCCGATAGGCTAATCATGACGGACATCGACCTCCAGAAATATTTTTCGAAGGTCACCATTTTCACAATAACCTGCTAAAATAATTTTATGGCATCTGTATCTCACAAGACCATAACCAGGCAATCCTGCCCTCTCCGCACGAGGCTCCTCGGCGTACGGGGAGGACTCTTGGGTCTCCATAAGGCCCTCATCCTGGCAGAACAAGTCACCTACGAACGCATCAATGGCCGTATCGCATCCACCGGCCAACTGCTGCAATTGGTGTTGAACGATCCTTGGTTTATCTGGCTGCACCCCATCTCTCAGCTCGTGGTGAATATCGACGACCTTCTGGACAATGAGTCAGAGCTTTCGCCGGTCGAGGTGGAGCACTTTCTGATAGAAGCCCGATCCCTCATCCGCCCTTCGGAGGAAGGAGACGGGTTTGAACGGTGTTACTACGAAGCCCTTCAGCGGGAACCCGACGTCATCTTCGCCCACGTCGAAGTGAAGAAACTGCTGACCAGGATCGCCGCGTAATCCCTTCCGCTTTCGCCTGTCATCACATTTCTACCCCTCAGCGCCAGAGAGCCTCAGTCTATAAGCCTTCGGCCTATCCTATTGAAACCTGTGTTATCGTGACACGAACTCTCATGGAGGAGCCGCGATGAATCTCGTGACCTATCGACTCCTGTCTGTGCTGGTCGGCAGCCGCTGCCCGTTCTCCGGCATAGCTGCAGCGCAAGGCCATCGCGGAGACGTCATGGTCGCAGTGATGAAAGACAAAGTTGTCGCCGTGCCCGCTGGCGGGAGTGGGGTGGAAGAATCGCACGGGATGAGTGAATCCGTCATAACTACAGAGACGCGGGGACAAACCGCGTTTACCCAGACCTCCGACCGGCTATTGGGATTTCCTTCTGAACTCCGGCGGTGGACGGAGGTGCGACTGGACAGCGAGGAACATGTCGGACGCCATCACGTGCTCCCCCGTGTCATTCTCGCGCAGAGTGACCGACGGGTCTATGGATTTCAGGAGGGGCGGGGACATTGGACTTCTGAATCGCTCGGAACCAGGGAGACTGTGAAACAGCTGCATGGCCGTGGTCATGTCGCCGTGGCAATCACATCCGAGCGCGCCATGGCATTTTCGTCCTACACCGGCGGCAGCTTCTTCATCCCCTGGTCGACCGACGAACGAGTCTTGTCCGTGGAAGAGTCGAACGACGCCTGTATGGTCCGTACATCGACTCGCATGCTGGTGTTCCGCTCACAGAGCACAGAATGGATGGAGGTCCAATAGGCAGAGGACTGCTTCAACGCCGCGTGCCAAAATAAAAAACTTGAGTCTTTCCCTCCCATCGCACCCCACAAATCAAGTTTTCTCCGCTCATACCGATATCCTCTCTAGTACTTATTTACGGAGGTTCTGACGATGCAACCACGATGTGGTCTTCGAGTGCCGGTCGGCTACCCTGCGAGTATCCAAAGCGATACGGACGCCGGAGAAGGTATCTTGCTCGACCTCTCGCCCACTGGCTGTCGGATGCGCAGCGACATCGCGTTAAACGCAGGAGCCTATCTCACGTTGCAAATTGCTGTGGCTCAAGAGCCAACGCCCCTGGCCGTAGAAGTCTCGGTCGTTCGTTGGTGCAAAGACGGCCACTTCGGCGTGGAGTTTCTTCGGTACCGTCAGGGGGACCGTGAACGAGTCACAGATCTTGTCGAAGCCCTGCCAACGACTGAAATATCTTCCCATCCCGATTACGCGACATCGACACTGAGCGCCGGCGTCTCGTAATCGTTGCTCACACAGAGCCCCTGCCCGTAGTAGAACAGAGGCGTATCTCGTAGAAAACGAGAATCCAGACTGCGAACAACGAAAAAACTGCTTGCCCAATAGCTCGTCCATTTCCCTCACATTCCTGAAAACACGAAGGCGGCCGGTCCAAAAGGACCGACCGCCTCGTTTTCGAGCATATGACGCCCGCGTAACGCTATCGCTTAGTGCTTCTCGCCCTTGTCGCCATCTTCGTGCTTGTCCTTGTCACCGTGCTTCTCACGATCTTTGTGCTTCTCACCCTTCTTATGCTCACCATCTTTCCGGTGCTTTCCGCTCTTGCCCTTCTCGCCATGCTTGCCCTTGTCTCCCTCGCCCTTAGGCGCTTCCATCGCTGGAGCCGGAGCGGCTGCTGGAGCCGGAGCGGCGGCCGGAGCCGTAACCTGAGGAGCCGGTGCTGCCGGTGCGGTGGCAGGAGCCGCATCAGGCGCTTGGGCCAAGGCACTGGTAAACGCGTACAACACGGCGGCAGCCGTCAACGAAGCCACTGTTCTGGTCATGAGAATCCTCCCTGAGTTAGTGTCGAATCATGAGGTGGCAACCACCCCTTGGCCTCAACCATCGCAAGGCCAATGCCACGGTTATGCCACAAATCTCTGTAGATTTCTCAATAAATTAGAGGATGTCCTCTGCCTTGCGACAAATCCAAGCAGAGAATGAGGCAGTATGGCTGGTTTCCCCTCCATCCCGCCTCAGCGAGATCAACTGAGCTAGACGACGGTCCGGCATAAGCTTTCAACCCCTCAACGCCAGATGAATCAGCCGGCGCGATTCAGGATCCTAATACCTAGGCTGTTCAAAAAGGCCGTTCAGCAAGGCCGCAGCGAGCGAAAACCCGAGTCGTACGGTTTCGGTACGTCGAGGGTTTGAGCGAAGTGAGAACGCCGCTGGCGGTCTTTTTCAACAGCCTACAGCCGTCCTTCGTCGAGTTCGATCATATCCGCCCATGTAGAGACGGAAGGAAGGGAACTCACCGGCACAGCACGCTTCGTCGCCACATCCTGCAAGCGAACCTGAAACCGTTGCTTCGCAGCATCGTCTTTCGGACCGGAAGACAGAAGGCCCTGGCTCCATTGTGCGATTTCCTGGTCAGACGGCTTTCGACTGTTGGCCTTCACCCAAGCCAGCAAGTCAGAATCCGTCCCCCCGGCCAACACCAGCTGCTCGAACGCCTTCGGATCGATCTTCAGAAAATCGACCAGGTACTTATCGAACCCCACGGTGATGTAGTTGTAGTCCTGAATCTTGCCCGCATGCCGCAAGCGAATCTT
>JANOMG010000061.1:0-6093 GCA_031420175.1 Nitrospira sp. | reverse complement strand
GGGTTTTGCTGCGATCTCTTTGATCGCCGCGAGATTTCGGTCTGAAAATCCCATCTTGTCGAGAGGCAAGGGCTCACTGGCCGCAAGCAGACGCATGACCACATCTTCATTATATCCAGCAGTCGGAATCGTTGCGACGCGTAACTCGATGTCCTTGCTTTCCGACAGTTTAAATTTGATCTTGCCGTCCTGAGGTTTGCGCCGCTCTGCAATATCGAGGCTGGCCATAATTTTTAGGCGCGAGACGATGGCGCGTCGATAGCTTTGCGGAATCTTCATGTACTCGAAACAGTCTCCATCGACTCGAAATCGAACAAGAGTTTCACGTTTTTCGCCATAGGGTTCGACATGAATATCTGAGGCACCTTGTCGATAGGCATCGGCGATGATCTGATTAGCTAGCCGCACGATGGCATTGTCGTTTTCGTCGAGCCCGCCTCCGGCATCCTCCGCTGTGGCCTCTTGGGCTTCGTTGACGAGTTCACCGAGAATATCGGAGACATTTTCATCCAACTTTCTGGTGCTCCCCGTATCTCCCTGTCCCTGTCCTGTGGCTGAGCTGAGGAATTGCGCGATATCACGACGGAGGCTGATCGCAAAACGAATGTTGAGACCGGGGAACGTCCGTTTGATATCCGCCACACGGTCGAGATCGCCAGGGTCGTCAGTCAAAATCTCGATGGCGGTCCTGTCCCGCTTGAGGGGCATCCAATGGTTTTTTCTGAGGTAGTCGACGTTCAGATTTTTCAGGAGCTCGACGTCGACAATCGTTCGATCGCTGTACTCGATGTAGGGACACTTGTGAAACTGTGCGAGCGATTTGCCGATCTCAAGTTTCGGCACCTTGTATTTTTCGATCAGGATGCTTTCGAAGTCTGACACGCCTTTTCGGGCCTCGGCAATGGCATTGTCCAATTCGTTTTGGGTGATGCGGTTATTCGTGACCAGAAGATCGAACTTGGTTGGGTTCTTTTTTGAGATCTTGCGGAGGTTGAAGAAGGCGATACCAAGGGCCTTTGATATTTCCGCGACAGATTCTTCATCTTTTCTGGTAAAGCGTGTGCCACTCTTCTTGTTGAGAAGTTGGAGGACACCCATTAAGTACTTGTTCTCTGCCACGATCGGATAGGTCAAGACCTGCTTTGTTTTGAACCCGGTTCGCTTGTCGTAGGACGTGTCGTGCAGGAGTGAGGGATGGACGCCCTGCAGCTCCGCGATGTTGTAAGCGTCGGCGATATTTACAGGGCGGAGATACTTCGCGCAGAACCCCGGCAGGCTTTGTTCTGTGATGGGGATGCGGATTTCCTCGACGCTATCGATGTGAGGGACTTTTGAGAAAATTTCTTTCTTGTCCGAATCAAAGGCAAAGATTGTGAGATCTTCGGCATCGAAGAGACTGAGAATATCTTTATGCAGGTCGAGCAGAATATGGTCGAGATCGCTGGCGGCATGGATCTGGCCAGCGATACGCTTGACGTTTTCGGTAAAGGCGACTTTTTGCTGAAGTTCCTGGAGATTTTGCGGGATAGGATTGGCTTGCATTAGGCAAATTCCTGCATATCACACATAATGGTCATCGTCAGACTCGAGTGCATATGTGGGCGTGGCGTTCGCGGCCACAATCGCCTTGAGGTGGAGGTTGAATGTCAGTCTAGCTGATCTCGAGTGGAAGGCAAGGAAAAGGCGGTTTCAGTCTGGCGAGGTTCCGCACGTCACAAGATGAGCGACACTATTGGAGGGCGGTGGGGTCTTAGCTTGTTTGTGCGCGAGTCAGATGAGCGGCAACTTGAGCGGGAGGCATCTTGAGTTTGACTCCGTCCTTCCGAGTCTTAACCTCTACGACTCCTTCGGCGAGGCCCTTGTCTCCAACGACGACTTGGAACGGGGCTC
Organism: Nitrospira sp.; assembly: GCA_031420175.1. Lineage (GTDB taxonomy): Bacteria > Nitrospirota > Nitrospiria > Nitrospirales > Nitrospiraceae > Palsa-1315. The sequence goes on along the minus strand of JANOMG010000061.1, from coordinate 4,203 downwards.
CCATCAGGTCCGCATCGTTGAACTTCACACCCGCTCGTTCGTCCCGGTCATCCCAGAGTACTTCTAGACCCGCAGCCTGCAGTTCGTTGTAGAGTTGCTCGGTGACTTGAGCCGTCTGGTCCGATTTAGTGAGCGGGAGGAGATGTACATGGAATGGTGCGATCGGGAAGGGCCAGATAATCCCTTTCGCGTCGTGGTTCTGTTCGATCGCCGATGCCGCAGTGCGTCCGACGCCGATGCCGTAGCATCCCATGACGGCGAGGCACTCTTTGCCTTGCGCATCTAGGAAGGAGGCCTTCATGAGTTCGCTGTATTTGGTGCCAAGCATAAAGACATGCCCGACCTCGATCCCTTTGGTCGCTTTCAATGTCCCATCTTTTCTCGGTGACGGATCTCCTGCGCAGGCACTGCGGAGATCGGCAAACTGCTCGACCTGAAAATCACGATCCCAATTTGCATCGACATAGTGCGTATCAGGTTGATTGCCTCCAACGACCACGTTGCGTAAGGCTTTGACCGCGTGGTCAGCGATAATCCGAATATTTTTTAGACCGACAGGGCCGGCAAACCCAACCGGCGCGCCGGTGACTTGTTCGACGACAGCGGGAGTCGCGAGCCCAAGATCCGTCACTCGAAGGAGCCGCTGAACCTTGACCTCATTCGCCTCATGGTCTCCCCTGACCAACACGGCGATCGTCTCTTTTCCCGTCGAATAGAGGAGCGTTTTGACCAGGTGCGCAGGGGCAACGTCCAAGAACTTTGTGACCTCTTCGATGGTCCGGCAGCGAGGCGTCTGGACGGCGCGCAGGGGACGGGGCGCTTCGGTATCCATGTCAGTAGGAGGAAGCACTTCGGCCTGTTCGACGTTGGCGGCGTAGGTGCCGGTATCGCTGTAGACGATGGTGTTCTCGCCCGTATCGGCGAGCACCATGAACTCGTGAGATGAGCTGCCGCCGATCAGCCCGGTGTCGGCTTCCACGGCACGAAAGGTGAGGCCGCAGCGCGTGAAAATACGATGGTAGGCGTCGTACATCTTCTGATAACTGAGCCTGGCGCTCGCTTCGTCCTGGTCAAAGCTGTAGGCGTCCTTCATGATGAACTCGCGTCCCCGCATGAGTCCGAAGCGAGGGCGGATTTCGTCGCGAAACTTTGTTTGGATCTGATAGAAGTTCAGCGGCATCTGCCGATAGGAGCGGACTTCGCGCCTGAACAAGTCGGTGATCACTTCCTCATGGGTCGGTCCCAAGCAGAACTCGCGCTCGTGGCGATCCTTAAAGCGGATCAATTCCTTGCCGTAGAAATTCCATCGGCCGGTTTCCTGCCACAGTTCTGCGGGGGAGGCAATGGGCATGAGGAGTTCTTGTGCTCCCGTCCGGTTCATTTCCTCGCGAATAATCTGTTCGACCTTTCGAATGACCCGGAGGCCGAGCGGAAGGTAGGTGTAGATGCCGGCTGCCACCTTGCGAATCAGCCCGGCTCTGAGCATGAGCTTATGGCTGACGGTCTCCGCTTCGCCCGGTTCTTCCCGCAATGTAGGGATTAAGACTTGAGAGGTGCGCATGGTTCTGTAGGAAAGGTCGAAAAGTTATCGAGCCTGAATGTCATCAAGTCTGAAGTGCCGGTGAGCGAGGGAATGTTTGGCTGCCATGGCCACGCTCGACATCTCGACATGTAGACGCATTCTCTAATGAGAGAAGATCCGCTCAAGGTCATTCCAGAAGGCAAAGATCATGACGCCCACTAATAACACGAGGCCGGCCTGTTGTGCTACTTCTCTTTGGCGTTCACCGAGGGGTTTCCGGAGGATGGCCTCAATCAGGAAAAATAACAGATGGCCGCCGTCGAGAATGGGAATAGGAAGCAAGTTGAGGACGCCCAGATTGATGCTCAGAATGGCGATGAGAAAGACCACACTCGAGGCCCCTTGCGCAGCGGCTTCTCCGGAAATATTCGCGATCGTCAGCGGTCCGCCGATATTTTTACTGGAGATGTCCCCCACGATCATCTTGTAGAGACCGATGGCAGTCAGCTCGGTCCAGCCCCACGTGGCCCCCAAGCCGTCATAGAGTGACAACAGCGGGGTGCTGGAGCGCATGATCGAACGGCCAGGTCCTGAAATGCCGATCTTGCCGACCTCGACCGATTGGCCGTTAACCATGGTCTTCTCGGCCGAGGGCGTCACGGTCAGTGGAACCCGGTGTCCTTCCCGCAAGACCTCGATCTTGAGTGGGCGGCTGGGGTTTTCTTTCACCATACCGGTCATCTGTGACCAGGTATGGATCGTTTGGCCCTCGATGTTGGCTACATGGTCACCTGTCTGCATCCCGGCTTTGGCTGCTGGAGAGCCTTGCATGACGGAGGTCACGAGGGGCGGTGTTTCTTCGATGCCCAAGTAATAGGCGGGCTCTTGTGTCGAGGCCTGTCCAGGGGCAGTGGTGGGCGTCACCGTCAGCGTTTTGACCTGTTCGCCTCGTTTGATCTCAAGCGTCAGTGCTTGGCCCTTGCTTTTCGCCACAGCGTCGAATAGTTCAGTCCTGGTAGAGATCTCCTGTCCGTTGACTCGGCTGATATGATCTCCGATCTGGATGCCTGCGGTGTCAGCTGGAGAGCCGGGAACCATCGCTTCGACATCGGGATTCAAGTCCTGGAACGTGGGGACGAATAGTGGCGCCCCGGTTGCGAGCCATCCCGCAAAAATAAAATAGGCCAGAATAAAGTTAAATCCAGGTCCTGCGGCGACGATCAGGACTTTCCCCCATAGGCCTTGGTGCGCAAATGACCGAGTCCGATCCTCTGGTGTTGTGGCCTCGGTTTCATCTTCGCCGAACAACTTTACATAGCCACCAAGTGGAATGGCTGAGAGGAGATATTCGGTTTCGCCCATTTGGCGGCCGAAAATCTTCGGTCCGAATCCCAGAGAAAATTTGAGGACCTTGACGCCGACCCAGCGAGCGGCCAGGAAATGCCCGAGTTCATGGAACGCGACGAGCACGCCCAGGACGACCAGGAACCACCAGGCCTTTTGCAAGAGCAACCAGACGGTATCAGGGGACCAGGTGAATGCCATGAACACGGTGTATGCTCCTTCGTGTGAAACTAGCGTGCCAACGCCACGACTAACGATTCTGCCTTCTCTCGGGCCCAGAGATCTGCCTCCAACGCCTCTTCCAACGTATCCACGTCTTTGGGGCTGTGGGCGTCCATCGTGCTGCGAATAATGTCCACAATATCGGTGAACCGGATGCCCCCGTTCAGGAACGCCTCAACCGCGATTTCATTCGCAGCGTTCATCGTGGCTGGCATCGTACCGCCGATCCGCAGGGATTCATATCCAAGACCCAAACACGGAAACCGGTCGTGATCCGGTTTGCAGAAGGTCAACTTCGCGATCTCCGTCAGATCCAACGAAGGCAGATCCAGCGGCAGGCGCCCAGGATATCTCATCGCATAGGAAATCGGTGTTCGCATATCCGGCAATCCCAACTGTGCGATCATTGAACGATCCGCATACTCTACCAGAGAATGAATAATGCTTTCTCGATGGATCATGACTTCGATCTGGGATTCCGGGATGTCGAAGAGCCACCGGGCTTCGACGACTTCGAGCCCCTTGTTCATGAGGGTGGCAGAATCGATGGTGATTTTGGCGCCCATCTTCCAGTTGGGATGTTGGAGTGCCCGTTCGGGGGTGACCTCGTGCAGCTCTTCCTTTGTCAGGGTCCAGAGGGCTCCTCCGGACGCCGTTAAGATCAGGCGGCGGACATCCTCTTTGCGGTGGCCTTCTAACGACTGGAAGATCGCACTGTGTTCGCTGTCGACCGGGAAGATACGAACGCCATGCCGTCGCGCCTCGTCCTGCATCAGTTTCCCCGCCATGACCATTGGCTCTTTATTGGCCAAGGCGATCTGCTTTCCGCTTCGGATCGCCGCAAGGGTGGGCACGAGACCGGCTCCACCGACGATAGCGGAGATGACGAGTTCAGCTTCGGGCGCAGAAGCGACCTGAATCAAGCCCTCTTGTCCAGCCAAAATTTCGACAGGCAGTCCCGCACAGCGTTGCCTGAGCCTGGCGGCAGCGGAGGAATCCGATAGGGCCACCACGCGGGGCTTGAACCGGCGGATCTGGTCCTCGAGTTTCTCATCGTTGCTGCCGGCAGTCAGTCCTGCCACGCGAAATTCTTCGGGGAACCGGTCCACGATATC
>JANOMG010000060.1:0-4773 GCA_031420175.1 Nitrospira sp. | reverse complement strand
GCGTGGCGCAAGCGACCCGGATGCGAACGGTGACTTTTGTAAGGTTGTTCGCCTCCTGGCAGAAGGACGTGAGATCGGTTGGGTGGTGCCTTGTTTCATCGGCGTCACGAGACCGCTGCTTGAGGAGACAGTGGAGCTGGTTGCGCGTGCGCGTCCCGAACGGATCGTAGTGGTGCCGTACTTTCTCTTTGGCGGACGGTTGATCGGCAAGATTCGCGAGCAGGTGGAATCGTTTCAAGCGCGCTATCCCTGGATCAAGACCGAGCTTATGCCGCATTTGGGAAACGACGACCGCCTGCTCAGGTTGATGGACGAGCGTTTCAATGAAGCGACGGCAGGGGAGCGTCCGCTCCCCTGCGACACCTGTCAGTATCGTGTGCCGGTGTCCGCCGTGACCGAGAACGTGGGCGGTCTCAAAGCGCTTCTCTGGAGTCTGCGGCACGGGTTCACCCATGCGCAGGCTATGCCACACGTGCATGCCCATCGCCCGCTTGCCAAACATGTCCTGGTGTGTGGAAACGCCGACTGTGCTGACGCCGGGAGCATTACGTTGATTGCCACATTGCGGCGGCTGCTGAAAGAAACCGGTCGCGAGCTGGATATCCGGGTGACCAAGACCTCTTGCATGGGCCGCTGTGGAGAGGGGCCAACGGTCGCCGTGTATCCGGACGGCATCTGGTACCGTGGTGTGAAAGAGACGGATGCCAAAGAACTGGTCGAAGAACATCTACTTGGCGATCGGCTGGTCAGTCGCCTGGTCGACAACATCATGCAGTAACGGAGGATTGACGATGGCTTGTCATGAAATCGCAGGGCTTCGGCTGGGTTTGATGGAAGTGTTGGGTGTGAAGAACGAGGCCGAGCGGCAGCACGAGCTGGCTGAGCTTGGCACCGGGGCCGATCAACCAGGACCTATTCGCTCCATGTGCGGGGCCAAGGACTTGGCCACGCTCAAGCAGTTTTACGAAGGAGCGGTTTCCGCGCTTGAGCAGCGCGTAGCCGCGACCCGATCGGACGACCCGAAGCTTCCGTACCTCCGCACCCTCGTGGTGCTGACGAAGAAGGTCGATCTCGACCTGGCGCATCAGATCGAGGGGCTCACGCACCTCTACCGCGACCTCGATGAGATGCATGATTTCGTCCATGAGATCTATCCTGCGGAGTAGAGACGATGGCCGTGGCCAAGACTGCCCAAGTGGTGGGAACCGAGAGGATGGGGCCTGATACCCTCCTCCTCGATCTGCACGCGACCGAGCCATTGGGGTTCGTCGGCGGACAGTACCTCATTCTCGACAGTCGAATCGTGTTGCCGAGCGGCAAGGCCGTCAAGCGGGCCTACTCGTTCCTCAGCAGCGATGCGGAGCAAGTTCGCTTCCAACTCGCGGTACAGCGCATCTCCGATGGACTGGGCTCAGCCTTCGTGCATGGGCTTGTAGCAGGAACGGACATTTCGTTCAGCGGACCCTGGGGCAAGTTTTTTCCGCGGGAGGGGGCATCGGGCCACACGCTAATCCTTGCGACGGATACAGGGATTACCGCAGCACTTGGCTTTCTGCACGCCATCCGCTTTGCGCCGTTGCTCCCTCAGGCCCTGCTCATTTGGCTGCGCGCCTCGTCGGATTACTTTCTCCCGGAGGAGTTCGTGCGGGAGCGCATCCCTGCTGGCTGTGGAGAAGTGAGAATTGAAGCAATCCCCGCGATCGGCCACCCGGAACGGGTTCCTTATGCCCGAGCCATTCTTCGTGAGATATTGTCGCGCGGCGATCTCGCGCAGGCCTTCATCGCGGGCGATGGAGCCGTGAATCAGGTGCTGCTCGACGATTTGGTAGCAGCCGGAGTGGCCGTGAGCAAGGACAACGTCGAGTCGTTCTTCAATATGCCGAAGAAATCCGCATGACCGGACGGGAGCAGATTCTCTCAGCGCTGGAAGCAGCGCTCGCGTGTGGGGATACGAGCGTCATCGTCCGTTCGTCCGGTGCAATTGCCGAGGTCCATGGCCTCCTCACGTTGCGGCAAGGGGCTGAGTGGGTCACGCTTGGCGAGGAGAGAGGCACCCACGTCCACCTCAAGATTCAGGAGGGATGCAGGCTTCGCTATACGCAGCCGGACGAGGGCAATGCGGCACTTGAGCTGTTAGGACCCGATGGGGACGTGCTCTGTCGTGTATCTTTCAGAGGCACGAACCAGGCGCGAGCCGAGAACTACAATCCTGAACGTGCGGCGAAGGTACGTGAACGTTTCGGATGCCTGGCGGAGTGCGCGGGCAGATGATCTATGAACAAGAGCGTGCCGCCAGAAAATCGAAAGGGGCTGCGCACCGGGTTCACCACCGGCGCCTGCGCAGCGGCGGCAGCCAAGGCTGCGACGCGCTGTCTTGTGAAGGGCATCATGCTGTCTGAAATTGAGACGACGTTGCCCAATCGGACGCGAGTCACCTTCGCCCTCACGCGCTGCGAGCGCGTGGACCGCCGTGCGATCTGCAGCATTATCAAGGACGCCGGCGACGATCCCGATTGTACACATGGTGCTGAGCTGATTGCCGAAGTCGAACTCCGCATCGAACCTGGTATCGAGATCAGAGGAGGCCCTGGCGTTGCCAGGGTTACCAAGGCCGGTTTGGGTCTGGAGATCGGCGGCCCTGCGATTAACCCGGTGCCGCGGCGAAATATCACAGAGATGGTAGGAGAAGAGCTCGCCGACAGTCCCTATGCCGGTGCCGTCGTGATGATCAGCGTGCCTGGCGGTGAAGAAATGGCCAAGAAGACTACGAACGCGCGTCTCGGCCTCTTGGGCGGCATCTCCATTCTCGGCACGACGGGCATCGTGAGGCCTTACTCCACGGCGGCCTTCAAAGCGAGCGTGATGCAGGAGATCGACGTCGCCGAGGCTGGCGGTTTGCGCGACCTGGTGCTGACGACTGGCGGCAAATCTGAACAGTATGCGATGGCGCTCTATTCTCAGTTGCCGGAACAGGCTTTTATCCAGGTGGGCGACTTCATCGGTGTCGGCGTCAGGCAATGCGCGAAGCGAGGGATCGCGCGGGCCACTGTCGTGGGGATGATGGGAAAACTCTCGAAGATGGCCAACGGCAAGATGCAAACCCATGCGGCAGGATCGGAAGTGGATATGGAGTTCCTGGCTTCGCTGGCGGCCGAGCTGGCAGCCTCCGACGAGTTGATTGCGTCCATCCGCCAGGCCAATACCGCCCGCCATGTGCTTGAACTGTGCCGCGAGGCAGGTCTTGTCGGCATCACGTCGCTCGTCTGCAAGAAGGTCGTCGAGCATTGTCGGCAGCACGCGGGTGGCACGCTGACGGTGCAGGCCTGCCTCGTGGACTTCGGCGGTGCCTTGCTCGGCCGTTACCCGGAGGTTCGTGAATGAATGATATGCGACAGATGACTGCGCTCGGACGGAGCATTGAGGATGGAAGTTTCGCCATCATCGACCAGGAGGCCGGAGTACACGACTTCGGACCGGCTGAGTGGCAGGTCGTGCGTCGGGTGATCCATGCCACGGCGGACTTCGAGTTTAAGACGCTTATGCGGTTCCATCCTGATGCGATTCGTGCCGGTGTAGCGGCCCTTCAAGGCGGCTGCCCCCTGCTGGTCGATGTGAAGATGATTTCTGCAGGCCTGAACGAGGAACGGCTGTCTTCCTACGGTTGCAAGGTCCATTCTTTTATTTCAGACGAGGATGTCATCGCGACCGCCAAAGCCAACAACTCGACGCGCGCAATCGAGGCCATGCGGAAGGCGCACCGCCTCAACCTCCTCAATGGGGCGGTGGTGGCGATCGGCAATGCCCCGACCGCGTTGCTGGAGTTGGCCCGCTTGATTCGCGAGGAGTATGCGAAGCCGGCCCTCATCATCGGCGTGCCGGTCGGGTTTGTGTCGGCGGCTGAGTCGAAGGAAGTTACGCTTGAACTGGCGACTCCGTATATCGTGGCCCGCGGCCGCAAGGGGGGCAGCCCCATCGCTGTCGCGATCATCCATGCTCTGCTGCTCCTTTCGGCAAAGGCACCGGCATGAGTCCAAGGCGCGCCATTACCTTGGTCGGTATCGGGGACGACGGCTGCGTAAGCCTGACGAGTCGCGCCGTGAATACAGTAATGAAGGCAGGGGTGCTAGTAGGTGGCGAACGCCATCTTGAGTTCTTTCCGCAATTTCAGGGCGAGCGGATCGTCCTCAAGGGCGGCGTGGCTTCGGTGCTCGACCGGGTGGCGGAACTGGCAGAGGAACAGAATGTCTGTGTACTGGCTTCCGGCGATCCCCTGTTCTTCGGCATCGGCAGTCTGGTGATTAAACGGCTGGGCGCTGAGCACGTTGAAGTTCTGCCTCAGCCGAGTTCGATGCAATGGGCTTTTGCCCGCGCCGGGCTGAAGTGGGACGATGCTGCGTGTCTTTCTTTGCATGGCCGCTCGTCCGAAGGATTTCTCACCAGACTCAAGGGCCAGGCCAAAGTGGCGATCTTCACAGATGAAAAGAACTCACCGACGGCCTTGGCTCAGCGCATGGTTGAACATGGAGAGACTGCCTGGGAGGCGTGGGTCTGTGAAAATCTTGCCGGCCCCGATGAGAGGGTCAGGCGATTCGACGTGGCGGCTCTGGCTGCTTGTCAGGACATCGGGCCGCTCAATATTCTGCTGCTCGTTCGCTCCGATCCCTCATGGCGCGCGCCCTGCACCATTCCTTTTCTCCATGAGGATCAGTTCGCGAAGCGGATGCCCAAGAAGGGCCTCATCACCAAGCGGGAAGTACGATTGTTATCGTTGGC
>JANOMG010000059.1:0-3117 GCA_031420175.1 Nitrospira sp. | reverse complement strand
CTAAACTCCAGCCCGATATTGTTACTCCAGGGAGACCTATGCCGTCGGGAACTGCTAGTCGAAATCGAGGGGCTCGTCACGTCGGACTGATCTCACCCATGCGACTCCACCTCGCGGCTCCGGAACAGACAGGGCTCGCGTCGGTCACACGAAAGAGGGACCTGTAATGGCTTTGGGTAACGGCAACGGTCAACACCCCGTCAATGGGAACGGACATGGCAAGACCGCCCCCCCGCAGTTTTACTTTACGATCGACTGCGATTGGGTGCCCGGCTCTCACGTCGGGCTCGAAAGGCTGCTGGCCTTCTGTGATCGGACTCAGCTCAAGGGGACGATCTTCTTTGCCGGCCGCTTCGCGGAAGCCTATCCGCATTTGGTCCGGGACTGCCATGACCGCGGGCACCAGTTGGGCACACACGGATGGGCCCACGGCGGGCTGGAGGACGACGAAGATTTCCGCACGGCCAGCTACGAGCAACAGCGGGAATGGATCCGCCGCGCGACCGAAGCCGTAGAGCATGCCGCCGGAGTCCGTCCCGTCATTTTTCGGGCGCCCAATCTTTCAATCGGCGAAACCACCCTCCGCGCCCTCGAACATGAGGGCTATCGCTACGACTCCTCCGTTCCGGCCAGGCGATTCGATATGGGGTTTGGGCGAGTCCACTACCTGAAATACTTCTGGGCTCCGCTGGAACCCTATCGCCCCTCGAAGCACGATTTGACGACGCCTGGCGAGAGTCCCTTGACCGAAGTTCCCCCGTCTTCGTGCCTATTTCCGATCAACCTCGCGACACTACGCACGCTTGGCCTCCCGATGGTCCAACGGATGATTCGCTGGATTGGCCGCCGCTCGAGCCATCTGGTCTTTTACTGTCATCCCTCCGAATTCGTGTACGCGAAGGATCAGGTCTTCCCGGACGCGATGTCCAAGTGGAACCAGAAGGGCATGTGTCCGGCGAACCTCTCGCTGGTGGAAGAATTGCTCGATCATGTCCTCGAGCGAGGATACGCCCCCACACACATGATGGAAGCCTCGGCGCGCCAGCGTGACTTGAGACCGCGAATGGGATTAAGAGCAGAGAGTTTTCAGTCGAACCGGGCCTACCCAAAGGAGGGACAGCGATGAAGCAGTTGCTATCTGGGATTCTTGTGGCATGTCTGGCTGTCGTTATTGTGACAGGATGCCGAGGTGCAGGACAAATCTACAATGTCAAAGAGGCTCCGATTGCTACGTCGACTGGTAAAGAGCTGACATTGGATCAGGTTGGCAAGGCGATCGTGGATGCGGGAATCGGACTCAGATGGATCATGGTGGTCACCAAGCCTGGCCAGATCGTCGCCACGCAAAATTCCCGAAGCCACACCGCCATCGTCGATATTGCATACGACACCAAAACATACAGCATGACCTATAAAGATAGCGTGAACTTGAACTACAACGCCGAGAAACAAACCGTCCACGAAGCATACAGCGGCTGGATTCGCAACCTTGATAATGCCATCAAGGGCCGGCTCGCTGCAGCGGGAATGTAAGCAGGAAAAAGACAGGGTGAGGCCTGGCGCACAACTGGGCCTCATCCCTCCGCAGGATAGATCGTCCTCACCAGACATAATCATCCTTCGATCTCAATTCGTAGCCCAACCACAGGACGTTCGGGAGGCTAGCTATGAACATCTCTCTAATTCAACTACTCCGATTAATGGCACTCACATTATTATTAACACCCACCCTTCTTATCACAGCCAGCTGTGTTACTGACCCTATCCTGAACATCAAGGATGCGCCCGTCAAAACTCTCTCCAACAAAGAGTTACCTTTAGATCAGATCACAAGAGCCATCGTACTGGCGGGAATGGGTCTGAAATGGCAAATGGATTTAGTGACGCCAGGTCACATCGTTGGAACATTAAACATCCGGAGCCATCAAGCAGTCGTCGATGTTACATATACCCCCAAGGCATATAGCATTCAGTACAAGAAGAGTAAGGGACTCCTGTACGGTGAGCCAAGCCAAATGGATGGGCCGGAAACCAGAGAAATTCACAAAAATTATAATGGCTGGATAGAAAATCTCGATAACGCCATTCGCACTCAATTGATAGCCGTGGATCGATAACGCTTTAGTTATCCTGAGGAGGCTCCGATGATTCGACTCATAAAAAACGGCGCAACTGTACTTGCATTGATTGTTTCAATGACTGGGTGCGGCGCTCCAATTTTGAATGTGAAGGATGCCCCGGTTAAGACGCTATCGGGCAAAGAGCTGGCACTTGATCAGGTTACCAAGGCCATCGTGTTGGCAGGAATGGGATTGAAATGGGAAATGATTGTAGCGTCACCAGGCCATATCATCGCCACTCTAAACCTGCGTGACCATCAAGCAGTCGTCGATATTCCCTATAGCGCTAGCACATATAGCATTAGATATAAGAGCAGCGTGAATTTGACGGTTACTCCAGGCGATGAGAAGATTCCAGGAGCCCCGCCGTATTTGATTCATAGCAATTATAACGGCTGGATAGAGAATCTCGATAACGCCATCCGCACTCAATTCATTGCCGTTGGGCAGTAGACTTCTCTTCTCTTCTCTGCTGACTACCTTCACATAGATTTCTGCCTGTGAACGCTCGATAGAGACCTACGGGATACATGCCTCGCGAGAGGAGCTTGCCCCCTACCATCCAGGTGATCTTCATGATGTCCAGTACGGGCCTGAAATGACTGGGGCTGGGGCCTGTCCGAGCCATCACGTCAATGGAGATTGTGTCGATCGGCAGGCCATCCCATCCCGCTTCGATGAGCACCTCGCTTTCGAAGACGAAACTCCGCTCCTTGCCATGCGAAACATTATGGGCGCGTAAAAATGTAGCCGGATAGAGCCGGAACCCGGATTGTGTATCGTCGATCCATCGTCCTGCCGCCCACGAGATCCAAAAATCCGCAACCCGATTGGCCCCATACCGCCAGAAAAACGTTTTCCGCTGATCGCAGCGGCGGGCTCCGATGAGAAACGCGCCGGGATCATGCACCGACATCCTGAGGAAAGCCGGTATGTCCTCCGGCGCATGTTGCCCATCCGCATCGAGCGTGATGATACCAATGGCGCCATGCGCCAG
>JANOMG010000058.1:0-2142 GCA_031420175.1 Nitrospira sp. | reverse complement strand
CACACTCATCGGCGTCATCGCCGGACGGGTTCGTCCACTGACGGGATTCTTCTTCATCCTGAAATACTTTGAATATTTCTTCGTCTTTTTTATGGTGGTGAATCATGTGTCGACCAAACGGCAGGTCGTCAGTTTGGTCACCGCGTTGCTTGCCATCTGCTTCGTCATCAGTATCTATGCCATTCTTCAAATCCCGAGCGGGCAACGGGCGAGTGCGCCGTTTGAAGGGGAGAGCGGCGAGCCCAATACCCTTGGCGGGTATCTGGTCTTCATCATGGCCATCGTCATGGGCCTGTTTCTCCACTTGAAGTCCAATCCAATTCGTGTGTTACTCGTGTTGCTCATGGGCTTCATCAGTTTGGCTCTCATGGCTACACTCTCTCGCTCGTCCTACTTGGCTGCCGGTGTGTTGATGCTGGCTGTTGCTGCGACGCAGTGGCGTCGGCCTGGTGTGCTCGCGCTGATGCTCCTGCTCGCCGTGGCCCTTCCGTTTGTTGTGCCGGACAATGTGAAAAACCGCGTCAATGAGACGTTTTTCGGGCGGCAGTACGGAGGCGAAATCAAAGTCGGGCGTGTCGGGTTGGATCTGTCCACGACTGAGCGGCTACGTTCCTGGCAATATGTGCTGAATGATTGGCTCCATAGTCCTCTGCTCGGGCGAGGTGTCACCGGGTATGCCTGGGCGGACGCCCAATACGTCAAGATTCTCGGCGAAACGGGTCTCGCCGGTCTGGTCGCATTCATCTTCCTGATCGTCCGCTTGTGGCGACGCGCACGGGAGACGTTTCTGTCGGAACAGGATCCCTTTTGTAAAGGGTTGGCCCATGGGTTGCTGCTCGGCATGGTGGCCATGCTGGCGCATGGCGTGGGAGCCAATACCTTCATCATTATTCGTATCATGGAGCCATTCTGGCTCTGCGCAGGGCTCGTCATGATCTTGCCACGCCTGACTTCGGAGCAAGCGGATGGCGCCATTCAGCGAGCGCGGGCATGAGGTGGTTCATCTTCTGTTATTGGTATGAGCCGGATGCGCCATCCGATCCCGTAGGGCTTGTCCGTATCTGGACCCTGGCTCGGCAACTGGTCGAACAGGGTGACAGCGTCACCGTCCTCCCCCCACGATACCGGTCCTCGTTGCTTCAACGTGGTTTTTCAACCGCGCCGATCCCACTCCTCTCTTGGCCGGTCTTGCGGCCCCTGTCCTATGCGGTGATTTCCTGTCTCGTCGGACTTGTACACGCCTGCAAGTCGAAACCTGACATCGTCTATTACCGATGGATGGACAGTCCGCATCCGTTGTTATTCGCGAGGCTGGTGGGAGCGCAGTGTGTCTGCGAAGTGAATGGGGAGCCGGTGCCTGATTGGTCGGAGTCAGACCGCACGCTTAAGAGGATACTCAAACACTGGCTGGCGTCCTTTGCCCTCAGCCGCTGCGATCGCGTGGTCGTCCTGACCGAAGGATTACGCGATCTCGTCGTTCGCCGGTATCGGGTTGCCACTGAGCGAGTGGCCGTACTGCCGAGTGGAACGGATACAGCCTTGTTTACTCCTCAGGACGCAGCGGCATGTCGGCGTCGAATCGGACTGGGCCTAGACCGGGACTACATCGGCTTTGTTGGGAGCTTCTACCGCTATCAAGGATTACAGTGCTTGCTGGATGCGATGGCCCTCATCAGACGCACTAGACCATCCGTGCATCTTCTCTTGGTTGGTGACGGAGAAGCCGGTCAAGAGTTGAGACAGCAGGCGGATCGTTTGGCACTGAATCCGTGCATTACCTGGGCCGGCAGGATACCCTATCAAGAGGTTCCCGCATGGATTGGTGCCATGACGCTCTGTGTGGCTCCGTTTCGTGGGGACCGGGGAGAAACGTCTCCGGTGAAGATCTTCGATTACCTTGCCTGCGGAAAGCCCGTGATCGCCAGCGCGATCCCCTCTGTCTCCGCCACGTTTGTTCAAGAGGCCGGAGTGGTCTTGGTTCCGCCGGACGATCCGGTCGCGTTGGCTCAGACTGTATTGGCCCTATTGAACGACCAGGACCGGCAGGCTCGTATGGCAGATCTCGGGCGGAGCTTTGTTGAGCATGAGTTTAGCTGCACATACCTCACTAATCGCTTGAGAGAGTGGCTTGCCACGGAGCAG
>JANOMG010000057.1:0-9643 GCA_031420175.1 Nitrospira sp. | reverse complement strand
TCTCCTGGCGAAGCACCTGCACCCGCCTGAGCTCCATCATACTCATGATAACCCTGTCCTCTCCGACCATCCGGCCCTCCGTCTGAAAGCCAGCAGTCTATCAACGAAGAGGACATTGCTACTGTGGTGAAAGCGGACATTATCATTGTGGGATTACACGTGGTGAACACACGCTAACCGGGAGGCCAGGTAAGATGACGCCCGCCCAAAACATGGAGATGAAGGTGAAACACGCTCTGCCCGCCATGCGCACCGGTGTTGATGACGACACGGTATCCCGCGTCGGCAATCCCCTTCAGTTTCGCGATCTTGTTACCGGCCAGCAGCAGCCGCCCAAGTAGCCCGACATCCGAATCTTGAAGCTCGGCAATCGAGGCCACATGTTTTCGGGGGATGACGAGCGTATGCGTCGGCGCCTGGGGATTGACATCGTCGAACGCGACCACCATCTCGTCCTCATAGACGAGCGCAGCAGGAATGGTCCTCGCGACGATTTTGCAAAAGAGGCATTCACTCATGAGGTGGGTCCTGTTCTCAAGCCCGACTTCCCGAACCGCGTCGCCAACTCCTGATAAATCTCCTGTGGCGTGATGCCGTGGTGCCCCAGCGCCACCAAGGTATGGAACAGCAGATCCGCTGTTTCGTAGACGATCTCGTCTTTTTTCCCACCCTTCCCTGCAATCGCCACCTCGCCGGCTTCCTCGACAACTTTCTTCAGGATACGATCGACGCCGCCTTCCAGCAGTTTGGAGGTGTAGGACTCACTCGAGGGCTGACGCTTCCGCTCTTGGATCATCTGGTAGAGGCGCTCAAGAATTCCCCCCCAGGACTCGGACGTCTTCGTCTCCGGAGAGTCCAGACGGGAAAAAAAGCAGGCCCGCTCCCCCGTATGGCACGTCGGGCCGACCGGCTCGACCTTCACGAGAAGGGCATCGCCGTCACAATCGAAGAACAGGTCCTTGAGCTGCAGCTTGTGACCGGAGGTCTCACCCTTTTCCCATAACGTCTGACGCGAACGGCTCCAGAAGTGCACAGACTTCGTCTCAACGGTCTTCTGCAGGGCCTCCCGGTTCATGAAGGCCACCATCAGCACCGTGCCATCCCGCCAGTCCTGCACGACTGCCGGTATCAATCCCTGCGCATCGAATTTCAATTGCCCCACATCCATTATCGAACTGCCACTCCCTTCTGACGAAGATAGGCTTTCGCCTCCGGAATCGTGTGAGTCCGGAAGTGGAAAATAGACGCGGCCAGCACCGCATCGGCCTTGCCCCTGACGAATCCGTCATAGAGGTGATCCAAGTTCCCCACACCGCCCGACGCAATCACCGGAATTGATACAGTCTCTGACACGGTGGACGTCAAGGCGAGATCATAGCCCTGCTGTTGCCCATCTTGATCCATGCTCGTGAGTAAAATCTCACCTGCCCCATGCTGTGCCATCCTCTTCGCCCATTCGACGACGTCGAGACCAGTCGACTTGCGGCCACCATGGGTGAACACTTCCCATCCTGTTGCCGGCGCAGCGCGACGCTTGGCATCGATCGCCACGACGATACATTGCGTCCCGAATCGCTCCGCCGCTTCCTTCACAAATTCCGGCCGTTGGACTGCCGCCGTATTGATGCTCACCTTATCTGCGCCAGCATTCAACAGCGCCCGGATATCCTCGAGCGTTCTCACTCCCCCGCCAACGGTCAGCGGCATAAACACCCGCGCCGCCGTCTGCTCGACCACGTCAATGATGGTCTTGCGATTCTCATGGGAGGCCGTGATGTCAAGAAAACAGAGTTCATCGGCTCCCTCGCGATCGTACGCGGCTGCCACTTCGACCGGGTCTCCCGCATCGCGCAAATTCACAAAGCTCACACCTTTGACGACACGGCCATCTTTGACATCGAGGCATGGAATGATCCGTTTGGTCAACATCTTCGCTTGCTCAGCTCACTCGTGGCCAGAGGCACGAGGCTAGTGGCAAGAGGCCCACCCGCTCGAAATATTTTCCGCTCATTGTCTCTCGCCCTTTGCCTCTCGCCCTTCGCCCAGTGATGCAAGAGCGGCCCGATAATCTAATTTGCCATCGTAGAGCGCTTTCCCGACAATCGCACCCTCAATCCGTGGACCGAGCGCCTGCACGGCCCGCAAGTCTTCGACGCGCGAAATCCCGCCGGAGGCGATTACGGGGAAGGACGACAACTCAACTACCTCCTGCAACGCCGCCAGATTCGGCCCGCCCAACATCCCATCCCGTGCAATGTCCGTATAGACCACGGCGCCCAGGGCATAGCCTGCCAACTCCTTGAGTAGATCGGTTGCCTTCGTCTCCGATACCGATGTCCAGCCTTTGACCGCCACCTTCCCATCCCGCGCATCCAGCCCCAACAGAATCTGACGAGGAAACTCCAGACAGGCCTTCTCCAGAAAAGACCGATCGATCAATGCCGCAGTGCCGAGCACAACCCTGGTCACGCCTGCGCCGAGATAGCGACGAACCGTCTCAATCGACCGGATTCCTCCTCCGACCTGTATATTTAGGCTCACGGTGCGAAGGATCGCTTCGATCTGGGGAAGATTTCGAGGTTCCCCATCCACCGCGCCATTCAAATCAACCACATGAATCAACGTCGCACCGCCTTGCTGCCATTGCCTCGCAACAGCCGGCACGTCGTCGGAATAGACCGTCTCGGCCGCCATATCGCCCTGACGCAATCGCACGCAACGGCCATCTTTTAAATCAATCGCTGGAATAACGAGCATACAAAGAACCGTCCCCTGTTAGCGTTCCTCTACCGTTCCAAACGGAAATTCGAGGAGCAGATGTTCAACCCCGTAAATCGCCAGCTCCTCCGCCGTGACGAACATGCCCCAACGCTGGACGAATCCCATCATGTCTTCAATCATCGGACGCTGCTTTTCATAGTAATTCCCTTCCCACAGGACTTGCCCGTCGGCCGCGACAACCTTCGCTTCAAACCCCACCGTGGCCGGGGGGTTGGCGCCAAAGCGACCACCGACTCGTTCCCGGTACACCGACACCTGGCCGATCAATGAGGCATCCGCCTTAAGCTGTTTCGCCACCGTCACTGCCCGAGACTGACCAGCGGCAGGTTGGGCCGTCACTGAGGACGCGAGTGCTTTCGCTGCCTCACTCGGCGCAAGCACTGTCACACCCTGTCGCTCCCGTAACCGGCTCCACAGTAACTGCGTGACTGTCGCCCCAGCACCAGCAGGCACGGTGACTGTTTGCCGAAGAGGCTGTTCAGTATTCGGTGGTACCGCGAGCGCCATATCAGACCGGCGAGCCCCCTGCGGCGCCGAGAGACCCTGATCGACGACGTCTCTCACCTGTGGCGTCGCGAGAGTCGTGAACGGTACTAGAGCAATGGTACGGATCTGATAACGCGGCAATTCCGCGGACGATTTCGTGGTCACTTTCGATCCGCTGCAACCGACAACCGTCAGCACAGCCAGTCCCACCAAGGCCATCGGCCATCCCTTGTTGCTCATCATGCTCATGTCCAGGATCCAAAGTTTTTGATCAGCCGTAACCCGACGGCCTGGCTCTTTTCAGGATGGAACTGACAGGCCACCACATTGTCCCGCCAGATACTCGACACAAACGTCGTCCCGTAATCCGTCGTGGTTGCCGCAACGGTCTTGTCAGAGGGATCGACATAAAACGAATGCACAAAATACCAATACGATCCGTCGGCAATCCCTTCGAACAGAGGACAGGGCCGCTCCATCGTGACGTTGTTCCAACCCATGTGCGGCACCTTCAACCCCTGGTCGGCAGTAAACCGCCTGACCTTGCCGGGGATCATGCCGAGACCCTTGTGAGTGCCAAATTCCTCACTTTCCTCAAACAACAATTGGAGCCCCAAACAGATCCCCAGAAATGGTTTACCGGATTGAATCGCAGTATGAATTGTTTCCGCCAGCCCATAGCGCTCGATATTGGCCATACAATCGCCAAAGGCACCGACACCGGGCAGTACAACATGGCTCGCATTCCCGATCACGTGCGGATCACGCGTCACCACCGCCTGATGCCCCACTGCCTCGAAGGCCTTGGAAACACTGCGGAGATTGCCCATGCCATAGTCGATAATCGCAATCATATCCACTTCGTGGAGGCGAAAGGCTTGGGGCTAGTGGCTAGAGGAAAGACTCTTATTCCACTCATACCCATTGCCCCACACCTCTTGCCCCTAGCCTAGCCGTAAGGCCGTAACAATACCGCAACCAGAATGATCCTGCCACTGTCAAACTGCATCACCGATGCAGCAGGCTAAAGAATGACCTTCGGTGGTAATCAATGGTGGACGATTGACAGGACATGGCCGAACCAGGAGCCTGAGTCGGCACAAAACATGGTGGCGGACATGGACGACAACGCACTGATCGGACACATCAGAAAGTCAGTACCCAGCCTCATGGCCCTGTATCGTTTTGGCTCGCAGGCAAGGGAACCGCTTGTCCGGACAGCGACATTGACCTCGCCGTGCTCGCGCGTGACCCGATTCCCAACATACGCCGCTTTGAAATCGCCCAGGAGTTGGCCGCCCAACTCCATCGCGATGTCGATCTTGTGGATTTACGCACCGCGTCAACAGTGATGCGGATGCAAGTGCTCTCGACCGGGACCTGTCTCGATGCTCCGGACGAACCAGCACGCCGAGAGTTCGAAATGTATGCATATGCGGACTATGCCCGGCTCAACGAGGAGCGTCGCGAATTGGTGAAAGGGATCACAGAGCGCGGGTTGGTCTATGGCTGACGACGTCGTCCTCAACAAAGCGGCCAGCATCGAACGATGTCTCCAGCGCGTGCTTGAAGAGTATGCCGGAGACGATAAGAACCTCGTCGCCAATCAGACGAAACAAGACGCCATCATCCTCAATCTTCAGCGGGCCTGTGAAACCTCTATCGACCTGGCCATGTACGTCATCAGCCGACGGCGGCTCGGGGTGCCGCAGGAGAGTCGAGATGCATTCACCCTCTTACAGACCGCGGGCATCCTGCCAGCCGATCTCGCAACCCGAATGCAGAGGATGGTCGGGTTCCGCAACGTGGCCGTGCATGAATACACCCGCCTGAATCTCGATGTAGTCCGGGCCATTATCACGAAACAGTTGGACGATTTCCGCACGTTCTCCTCGACGATCGTCAAAGCGTTTCCCTAATCCAGCCCTTGAGCTGGTCGATCAATCCGCACGCCCCCGATCGTAATCATTTTTTCGAGAGGTGTTCGTGGCCGGATGCAAAGTCAAGCAATGACCCCGTAGTTTTCGATGCCGTAGTTTTCGGGCACTGCGGGAAGACTCTCCTATGCGCCTCTAGCCTGGCAATAAGGTGCTAACAATACCGCAACCAGAGCGTTCCTTCCACTCCCAATCTTGGTGGACACATATGTAGTAGAGCCCCTGCAGGTGGAGGCGAGTTAAAACAGTCCAGATCAGATTTTAGGTATGAAATCTACTGCGACAGAAAGTCCTTAATCGCGGCAAGGATCGTCTCGTTCTCTTCCGCAAAAATATTCTTACGCGTACCAACCTCAAGGTCTCTGTATGCTTTCACTGTAATCTTATTCTCGTCATAAAACCCCTTCTCTCTCTTCACAGCTTCCTTGAAGTCGAACCAGGCCTTGCCATCCCCCGTTGGACGGATTGCACTGCTGTTAATCCCCGCCGCTCTTGCAAGAGATTCATGCCCCAAGTAATTCTCGATCTCTCTTCTTTTCAAGACATAATAATTCGAAATGCCGTTCTCGTCGAACCACGAAACCAACCGCTGAATATTTGCTCCCCTAACGCTGTCTTGTGTTGCCCTATCCGAGTCCAACAGAAAGAAAATCCCATCCTTAAAGTTTAGGAACATCGGCTTTGCAAACTCCTCCTCAACTTTCCCAACTCCACCAAGGTCCTGAATCTGTACATTTTGGGTTTCGACATCGGAAAAGTTCAACGACAACCAGTCAGATACAATCTTTTGGTCTGACGATCCTTCGACAAAGATAATCTTGCCGCCTTCCACTAGATACAACGGATTGATTCCCATTGCCTTTGCCATTCGTTTTCGATGAGCTTGATTAGCTCTCAAATCGATCTGCCCCACAAGCGCTCGACCGTCCTTATTCTCAACAAGGTAGAGGGAACTAGACTCCAAACCTTTACAGAAAGCTTCGGCTTGCGTTGCAACCAAGAGCGTAAGATCAGGGCGCAACATCTCTAGCAACTTCGCAAAGTCTCTTTGCCTAGCCTGATTCAGCCCTTGTTCCGGCTCATCGACAACGAGGATCGATCCTGTGGGAGCAACTGACATTACCACCAGTATTTGCAGGGCATTTCTGAGGCCGAACCCCATATCCGAGACAGGTACAAGATCGCCAGATGTTGACTGCACATGCGGGGCGACATTCTCACCAACTGGAAGAAGCTTGAGCTCTGAAATTTCTTCAAATAGAAGAGTGAGAGCAGACTGAAGCGTATTCCACTTCACCGTGTCATAGGCAAGTCTTTTGAGTAAGGGGGTAATATCGTGAATGCGATCTTGCCTTAGATCCATGTCATTGCCGTGCGCATTAAACTGGGGGTTACGCCCAGCGGAAATGTAGAAAGTTCGGCTAATCAGTTTTTTAAGGGCTCTCGTGAAGGGGGTGTTAATAGCTGCGATGTTTGAGATCGCAAGAGCAGACCAGTTCTGAAAATCAGGACGCTCCTTGTACTGCTCCCAATCTAACTCGCTACGAAGAGACAATTCAGTAACCAGGCTTCCATAGCCCTGTAGATCCGGAATCTCCGCGATTGGATTTTGGGCTTTGAAGAGTTGCTTAACTTCGGCACCGATCGATACTGAGCAAGAGAAGGGCAACAAGAATGTATTTGAGGGGTTATTAGGCTCAATACGTTTCTCTGACGTGGATCCAGCCAGAAGAAAATTGAGCTCTTGGTGCTGCGAAGAAAAATCTGCCTCTGCAGGGAAACTATCCTTGACGGATAGAGTCATACAAACCTGAGGTCGATATACAGACGTTCCTTGTCGGCGGTAATAGCTGCTGGAGAGGCCCAGCCTGCCAGTGTAGTCACCCGTGAAATTGTCGTAGCCTGGCAAGGACCACACGCTCTTTATGAGCACATCAAGCAGGGAGGATTTTCCAGAGTTGTTTGTTCCAATCAGGACTGTTCGTGATCCTGACGGCAACGCTAATTCACAACTCTCAAAACATCGAACATTTTCAATGCGGATCTTCATTTGATGCTCTCAACAGTTTCTTGTCGGCACCTGAAGCACTTTATTACGTTGAGCCTATATTCCAAAAATAAAAGGGGGACGGCACATCTTGTGGCCTATCCCCCTTGGAGCCTCTCGGCCTCACAGCTCTGGTATGGCTACAACATCCCCTTCGTCGATAGCACTTTCCCCGCCAACCGCTCTTCCAGCATCGTGGCCTGATCGAGGGCTTTGGCGAGCGCTTTGAAGATGGCTTCCATGATGTGGTGCGGATTGCGGCCGTACATGAGATTCACGTGGAGATTGAGCCCGCCGTGAGTGACGAAGGCCTGGAAGAAATCTTCGAATAATCCTAGGTCGAAGGCTTTGATCTTCCGATCCTGCAGATTCACGTTATAGACGAGATAGGGCCGTCCGCTGAGATCGACCGTCACCTGGGCCAGCGTTTCATCGAGCGGCGCCGAGGCAAATCCAAATCGCTTGATCCCTGCCTTCTCGCCGAGGGCCTGGTGCAGAGCTTGGCCCATGACGATACCGACATCCTCCACGGTGTGATGCTCATCGATGTCGATATCACCCTTGGCCTTGACCGTCAGATCGAAAAACCCGTGCTTGGACAACAGTTCCAGCATATGGTCGAAGAACCGGATGCCGGTCTCGATCTTCCCTTGCCCCCTGCCATCCAGCCGCCAGTCGACATGGATATCCGTTTCTTTGGTCGCGCGATGAATTGATGCCTGCCTGGGTGCCGATCCGTTCTTTTTCATGGAAACCTGCTTTGAGCTGATTTCGCGTGGGCGTCAAACCCTTCGATGTGTGCCAACCGAACGAGATGATCCTTCACCTTGCTCAGCTCCTCTTTCGTATAATGCACGATGTTGCTCACCTTGATGTAGTCATGGACGGACAATGCCGAAAAGAAGCGCGCCGTCCCGCCGGTCGGCAACACGTGATTCGGACCGGCAACGTAATCCGCCACCGACGGGGGCGTATACCGACCCAAGAAGAGCGCGCCGGCATGACGGATTTTCTCTAAATAGTCGAACGGCTCATCGACTGAAAGCGTCAAATGTTCCGGGGCAATCTCGTTGGCCACATCGATGGCTTCGTCCATGGTAGTGACCACGAAGGCCACCGAATGGCGCGCGATGGACTTGGCCGCAATCTTTTCCCGTTGCAGCCCCTTCAGCTGGCTGCCGATGAGTCGTACCACGTCCTTCGCCAACTGAGCCGATGTGGTGACGAGATAGACCTGTGCATCCTCGTCATGCTCCGCTTCACAGAGGAGATCGGCCGCGACATGCGCCGGCTTCGCATCACCGTCCGCGACGACGAGCAGTTCGCTGGGGCCTGCCACCATGTCGATCCCGACCGTGCCGTAGAGGAGCCGCTTGGCCGTCGCGACATAAATATTGCCGGGCCCCACGATTTTGTCGACACGTTGAATCGTCTTGGTCCCGTAGGCCATCGCACCGACAGCTTGCACGCCCCCGACGCGATAGATCTCCGTCACGCCGGCAATATCGGCGGCGACCAGCAAATAGGGATTGAGAGGGCCTTTCTGCGGCGGCGTACACATCACCACACGGGAAACACCCGCCACCTTGGCAGGAATCGCGCACATCAAGACCGACGAGGGATAGACGGCCTTGCCGCCCGGCACATAGACCCCGACCGCATCGACCGGCGTGACCACCTGCCCCAGCGTCGCCCCGTTGTCCTGATACATCCAGGTCTTGATGCGCTGGCGTTCGTGGAACGACGTGATCCGCTGGGCCGCAAACCGGAGTGCATCGCCCTCGTCTTTCCGGATGTGGAAGTAGGCTTCTTTGATTTCCTCTGGGGTGACGCGCAGCTCCGTGGCTTTCATGGAGACGCGGTCGAACTGTTTCGTATAGCGGAGGACGGCCTTATCGCCGCCCCGTTCCACGGCTTGTAAAATCGACTTGACCGTCTTCTCGACGGCAGCCCCTTGCACACGGGCGCGCGACGCCACTTTCTTGAGTGCGGGGAGAAACGCTCGCTCGGTGGAGGCCACAATCTTCATGTACGCGTCCGTCTGACCGTTCGACGTGCCCCACGCGAGGACTTGCGCGGAGCGGATGTTCGAGACCCGGTTGGTGTGCGGCTGACGGCCCGGAGTTTTTTGATCAGCTCTGTGACCACCGCATGCTTCAGCTTCAAACTCGCTCGATTGACGACCAGCCGGGCCGTGGACTGCGCAATGCACTCCACCTCGACGAGGTGATGCGCCTTCAACGTGTTGCCGGTCTCGACCAGATCGACGATCCGATCGGCCAGGCCAACCAACGGCGCCAACTCAATCGACCCGTACAACTTGATAATTTCAACCGGCACACCGCGCTGATTGAAATACCGCTCGGTGATCTTCGGATACTTGGTCGCGACC
>JANOMG010000056.1:0-3593 GCA_031420175.1 Nitrospira sp. | reverse complement strand
TGGCGATCGGCGCGTTCTTCTATTTCGATATCGGGCAGTTTCTCTCGCTGAATTCCTTGAAAGAGAATCGCGATTACTTGCTGACTTTTACAGAAGCGCATTATGCGACTGCGGTTGGATTGTTCATTCTGGCCTATATCGCGGTCACAGGTCTGTCGCTCCCGGGCGCGGTGATCATGACGCTCGCCGGCGGGTTTCTCTTCGGTAGTGTTTGGGGCACTCTGTTTGTGAATCTGGGCGCGACGACCGGTGCGACCCTGGCTTTTCTCGCTGCGCGCTATCTCCTGCACGATTGGGTGGAACAGAAATTCGGCAACAGGCTCGGGCCGATCCAAGCGGGATTCTCGAAGAACGCCTTCCATTACTTGATGACCTTGCGGTTGATTCCCCTCTTTCCCTTCTTTCTCGTCAATATGGTCTCGGGGCTCACACGCGTAAGCCTTGGCACCTACGTGACCGCGACCGCTATCGGTATCATTCCCGGAAGTTTCGTTTTTGCCTATGCCGGACAGGCTCTCGGGTCCATTAATTCGTTGCACGAGATTGCCTCGCCGAATGTGTTATTGGCCTTCACGTTGCTCGGACTCCTGGCCATGGTGCCCATCCTCTATAAGAAGTTCGCGAACAAGCCCGCATGACCCGTGCAACGTGAGGCGTGACACATGAAGCGTAGAAGAAGCTGGGGATTGTTGTGATGCGTCAGCATGAAGAGAATCTGATGCTCCCGGACGATGAGTACAACCGGCTGCTCCTTGAGAATGTCCATCCGTCCACCTGGGTGAGCCCAGATTCGACCGGCCGTTACAACATCGTGGTGATCGGGGCTGGGACGGCGGGGCTGATCACGGCGGTCGTGGCAGCTGGCCTCGGGGCAAAGGTGGCGTTGATCGAGCGGCGCTTGATGGGTGGCGACTGCCTGAACGTCGGCTGCGTGCCGTCCAAGGGCCTGATTCGAGCGGCGCGGGCCTGGTCCGATCTCAAGCAAGCAAAAGAGTTCGGGCTCCACATCCCTCCTGGTGTGACCTACGACTTCGGCGCCGTGATGGCTCGGATGCGGAAGCTGCGCGCGCGGATCAGCCTCAATGATTCTGTGCAGCGGTACAAGTCGCTTGGTGTGGATGTCTACATTGGTGCTGCCAGGTTTGTTGATGGCGAGACTGTGGAGGTGGCAGGGTCTGCCGGCAATCGGATCTTGGCGTTCGCGAGGGCAGCCATTTGCACAGGGGCGAGGGCTTCCGCTCCGCCCATTCCTGGCCTGTCGGAAGCTGGCTATCTGACGAATGAAACGGTCTTTTCCCTGACTACATTGCCGTCCCGCCTGGGCGTGATCGGAGCGGGGCCGATCGGATGCGAGCTGGCGCAGGCCTTTGCCCGTTTTGGCAGCCAGGTATTTCTGATCGAGGCGCTGCACGGCATTATGCCGAACGAAGACCGAGACGCAGCTGAGGTTGTGAAACAGCAGATGCTGCGCGACGGCGTGAAGCTGCTCTGTTGCGGAAAAGATCTCACGATCAGCAAAACGGATGGCGGTAAGCGACTCACCGTCGATTCTCACGGCCAGCAATACGATATCACGGTCGACGAGATTCTGGTCGGCGTCGGTCGGATGGCCAACGTAGATGGATTGGGTCTGGAAGCGGTCGGCGTCGAGTACGACAAGAACGGGGTGAAGGTGAATGGCCGGCTACAGACCACGAACTCCCGCATCTTTGCGGCGGGCGACATCTGTTCCCGCTACAAGTTTACTCATGCCGCCGATGCAATGGCGCAGATCGTCATCCAGAATGCCCTGTTCCCGCACCCCTTGGGTCTGGGCTATGCGAGCGTCGAATCCTTGATCATGCCTTGGTGTACCTTCACGGAGCCGGAAGTGGCTCATGTTGGGCTGTACGAAAAGGATGCGAAGGACAAAGGCATTGAGGTCGAAACCTACACGTATAAACTCGACGAAGTCGATCGTGCGATTTTAGACGGAGAAGACGAAGGCTTCGCGAGGATTCACATCCAGAAAGGTACGGACAAGATTGTCGGCGCGACCATCGTTGCAGCGCATGCAGGCGAGATGATCAACGAGTTCTCCGTATTGATGAAGGCCGGGCTGGGAGCCAAAATCATCGCCGGGACGATCCATCCCTATCCGACGCAAGCCGAGGTGAACAAGAAAGTCGTGAATCTGTGGCGGAAGGCGCATTTTACGTCACAGACCAAGAATCTCCTCATGAAGCTATTTGCCTGGATGAGGAGGGGGTGAGGGAGGGGAGGCTCTCCCGCTGCTCGCGCAACGCGCGGACTGAGAAGGCCCTCGTTGGACGTGCGCACGTAAGGAGAGCCTCCCCTCCCTCATTGCGGAGGTGGATGGAGAGAATTGTGTGGAAATTCGTGCTCATTGCGATAGGGCTACTTATTGCGCCTACAGTTGCACGTGCGGAATCTCCATTAATGATCGAGGTGGCGAAGTTTTCCAGCGGGACGATCGGGCAGGCGATGCCCGAGGGGTGGAAGCCGCTCACCTTTAAGAAGATTCAAAAACATACCTCGTACGAAGTCGTGAAGGATGGGGGAGAGGTGGTGGTAAAGGCTGTCAGTCAGTCCTCTGCCTCAGGTCTGACCAAAGAGGTGAGGATCGACCCCAAAGAGTACCCGGTCGTTCGGTGGCGGTGGAAGATTGACCATGTACTCAACGGCAGCGATGTGGCACTCAAGTCGGGCGACGACTTTCCTGCCCGGCTCTATGTCACTTTCGAATATGACCCCGAGAAGGTCAGTTTTGGGAAGAAGCTGAAGTACAAGGCCGGACGTGCGATTTTCGGCGACATCCCCATCGGGGCGCTTAACTATATATGGGAAACTAAGACCCCGGTTGGGACCATTGTCGAGAATGCCTATACGGACTTCGCACAGATGATCGTGGTCGAAAGTGGGCCTCAGAAGGTCGGGATGTGGGTCGTTGAGGAACGGAATATTTACGAGGATTACAAGCGAGCCTTCGGGGAAGAGCCGCCGATGATCAATGGCGTGGCGATTATGACGGATACGGACAATACAAAGGAGCAGGCGACGGCCTACTACGGCGATATTGTCTTTCAACGATCGGTGACGGTATCGATTCGAGAGCCGTGATCTGTGTGGTGCCTCATGGTGAACGGGCTGGCCTGTTCAGGGCCAGCCCGTTCATGGACACCACCGCGCGTGAGGTGGGTGCGCGGATTCGAAATAGGCTTACTGAATGGAGTTCGCGAAGCCGCCTCGCGTAATTTCCGCGCGGACGGTGTCCCCGACCTTCTTCTGCTTGATGTGCTTCGTGCCTTGCCCGACGCGCAGACTGACTTGGTTGCCTTCGTAGTCTTCGACCATGAAGATGTCGCCTTCGACATTCTTCACGGTCCCACCGACGGTCTTCCAGGCCGGGCCTGGCTTGGAGTCGTGGTGGCCGGCCTTGGGGGCCTCGCCCTGCTCGGGGACGTGGCTGACAGCTTCAGCCGCCGCCTTGGCAGACGAGTGGCTGGTTTGGCTGAACTTCTTATTTTTTGAGTCCTTGGCCAACGCCGGAGCGATCGCTAATGCCACAATAGCCAGGGTGCTGACCAGGACCG
>JANOMG010000055.1:0-2382 GCA_031420175.1 Nitrospira sp. | reverse complement strand
CGCTGGTCGGATCTCGACCGGATGATGAAACAGGACTACACGCTGATTCCTCTGCCTGCCTTAGAAGGAGCATGGGGAGAGTTGCCCGCTGATGCCGTTGCCCTCGCCTATCTGGAAGCCAACTCGGCCGCACGCTATCTGATCGATCGCTTCGGCATGCACCAGGTGCACGGCCTTCTCTCACACCTCAAAGCCAAGCAAGCGCTCTCTACTGCCATGCAATCGCAGTTATCGCTGTCGTATGAGCAATTCCAGTCTCGGTGGCTTGATCAGTTACAGGTGCAGGGGAAAAAGAGCTAGCAGAGAAACGCTGAACGGTGCGCGATGAACGATGAAGAAGCAAACGATTGTCGCTTTAGCGATGTGCATTCATCGATCAACGTGTAATTGTTTACTTGCAGTGGTCTGGCTTCCGGTAGGTTAAACCCTCTCCTTCCTCTCTAAATCGCTTCCTCTTTCACTTCCTCGGGGCCCGCGTTGCGCCATGCAGGCAGAATCTCGGCAGCATCATCCTGCCCCACTGCGACTTCAGTCTCCTCCGCGCTCGGCTCCATCGTATCTTCCCACAACATCTTCCGGCTCCCTCCATCGAACATCCTGATGCGAAACTCGATCTGTTGAGAAGGAGCCGAGAACCCTTCTGTCTGACCGACGACCGCTCTGCCGATACGTTCGGCACGAGCGAGCGTACCCGAGCCCGCTGAGAAATGATCGGTCCAGACCTGTTGTCCAGTTGCCGGATCGACCGCCCGGAGGAAGAACTGGGGTTGCCCATCGATCGCGCCCCGGCTACGGGCCTGAATCACCATCGCCTGAGGCGCAAGATGGGCCACGACCCGGTGAGTGGAATCCGATTCGTGATTGCTGACGTTGAGATTGAGGAGACCTTCCCAGAGAAACTTGCCTGTGGCCGCGTCATAGACGCGAAGCGAGAAGGTTGACAGCCCGTCTGCTCCCGGGCCGACTCCGCCCGCAAAGATCCGCTCACGCGGTTGACTGGCCGCTGATGCGGCGTCCTCTCTCACGTTCAGTTCATATGTGTCCTCGGTCAACACCGTACCAGCCTCAGCATCATAGGTTTTCACGGTAATCGTAGACGTCTCGGCATTCTCATATCCAACCCCAGCCGCCACGACTTTCCGGGATTTCGCTGGAGCGAGAGACTCTAGATCTGCCGACCAGGCTGTCAATGGAACGCCGTAGCCGAGACTGGCGACTGCGACCAATGCGACGTAGCAGGCCTTCCTCCTCCGCCCACCGATCTGCCGCCCCTGATAGACCGGGGCTAACTCACGGCGGATCGGCCTGAACCATTCGCTCATTTCGTCTATCGTCTGAAATAGCCACTGCATAATCGTCATGTGCGGGTCCCCCTTGCTTGTGCTGGAGTCTCGCATTGACGGCCTTCGGGGTACATTCCCCACTGTGGGAAGAACCCCCTCCGAAAGAGGGGTGGCGGCGGAAAGGCTCACAGCACTGGATAGGGAGGAGGAATGCGCAAACGATATGGGGTTGCTCGAACCGATTAACGAGGTTTCTCCGTACCCTCTGCCAGCGGAACCTTACCAAAGACAGCATACCGGCACCGGGCGACACACCAATACAACAGACAGCCTATGGGCTTGACCAGCGGAAGACTGAAGAGCCCTGACAGGATGCGCCCGCCCTTGAGGCCCGGCAGGAGGGCCAGAAAGGCATCGAGCCCACTGGCAATCTCCCCATTCGAACGAATCAGGAAGGCGACGCCGGGGCGACCTGGCCGATAGCCCTCTCCCAAGGCTTGCTTGGCCTCTTCGCTCTGATACGGAACCATCCGTATCGGGGCGGCATCAGTCTGAGTCCTCAGCCGTTCGAGACCCTTCTTGGCGGTGACACAGAGACGGCATTGGCCATCGTAGATCAGCAGACAGACTTGCGGCGCTTTATCAGATGGATCTGCCATCGTCTAATTCCCCACGGTCGCCCACTCAACGGTTCGGCGCGAAATCGTGCCAACCGTCTCGGCAAGTGGCGCGAGGCTAGTGACGAGCGGGAAGCGCCATGCTTTCGACGTGAAATCTTCGCCTCTCGCCTCTCGCCAGAATGACGGAGGCCTGTTGCTGTGGGCAGCAGGGACAGCTATCATTGCGGCCATGCGATATACCTGGACTATCATCGGCCTACTTGCGGGACTCAGCCTCATTGGAGCCCAGACCACCCAACTCACACCCGCTGCGACCTCGGCAGGCCGAATCGCATGGATGCTCTATCTGGTCGTCTGTCCTCTCGCCCTCGCGGGTCTCGTCTGGATTGGATGGACCTGGACCGCCATGGCCTGCGTCATCTATGGAACGGTGGGATTGGCCTTAGATCTTGCCACGATCACAAGCATCCTGGGCGGAC
>JANOMG010000054.1:0-2390 GCA_031420175.1 Nitrospira sp. | reverse complement strand
GCCGGACTCGATCTTTGAGATGACCCCGCTGAAGCCATAATGAGCTCCCATCATCGCCTCATCGGCTTGCGCGACAGAAACAGAGGAAACAGGCGCGACCATCATCATGATGGACGCCAGCACCATTATGTGACGACTGATTCTCATCACGTCACCTCCTCCCCTAAAAAACTGATACCTCGGGCAAGCAGCGTCGGCCTTCTCCATTTCTCAACGACAGCCAGCCACTGCTTGCCCACTACTTGTGTACTGCCATACTTAGAACCCGCCTCCCGCAGGAGCCGGGACGGAAATATTGAATTCCTGGATGGGCGTCACCATCATCGCAAAGTTGAAGAGCTCATCGGCTGCCACATCGTGAATTCCGTGGTCCCGGTTTCGGAGCATCTTGAACCACTTGCCCATTTCCGTCCTGACCATTCTTTGATCGCCCCGTATCAGCGCTTCCTTCACAAGAGTCAGCTCGCTGAGATACGGATCCCAATTGGAGGTGGGATAATTGGTTTTATAGAAACTCACCGAGTTGGTGAGTTCATCGACCCAGTTCGTTTGAGCCAATGCGACCCCCCCGGCGAACAGGGTCAGCGCACAGGCAACCGCAACGATAGTTACGAGCATGGATTTCATAGCTCCTCCTTTCCCGACGCTTCGGTCGGGTGTGTCGTCAGTTCATCAGAACCACATCAACTTTAATAACTGTCGTAGCCCGGAGCGCAGGTGTAATGATTGATGGCATTTTTCCACGGGCCGCAGAGCGGCTTGCGGTCCGGCATGACCATCTCTGCCCGAGGATCCGGAACGCTCATGGGACGCTCAAGCTCTTTTGTTAGTCCAGGAGTAATCACATCTTCGCTAACACCGACCGACGACTTATCGATCGTTTCTTTCTTGATCTCCGTCGACGGCCCAATCATCTTGTCCACCGGCTGATCCACCGCGAGCGCAGACGGAACGGCTATCAGCAGCATCGCCGTAAGCCCCGCGAGTGCCAGCGCGCCATTTATGAAAAGACGTCCGGTCATCGTCTCACCTCCTTGTTGAAACACCACGACCTACCATACGGACTGCCGTTGATCTCCCCTCTGTCTCAGCACCATCCTACTAGAGGGTTTCGAACGAAGCCCCTTACCCGAAGGATGGATTGTCCCTCCACCCATCGGGTGAGCGCCTCTCATTCCCCATTTCCCGCTCTGAACCCTGGATGCCGCTCACATCTGCCTCCTCAGGAAGCGCCCGGGTCGAACACGTTGTCCTGCCAGTAATCGCAGCCTTCGAGCTGGCATGGACGACCACCCTCGTACGGCGTATTGATCGTGTGATCCGGTACACTCATCGGTCTCTCGGCCCCGATCTCTAGATCGAAGGACATAGCTGAGGTTGTCGGTTCGGTCGGCTTGACAACGAGCGCAAAGTTGTACAACTCGTCCGCCGCGACATCATTGATGCCGTACGCGCGTCCGACCAGCATTTTCAGGAAGTGATCCATCTCGACCTTCACGATCTGCTCGTCCCCTCGGCCTATCCCTTCCTTCACCTTGGTGAGCTTTTCAAAGTAGGGGTCCCAATTGCCGGTGGGATAACTCGTCTTGTAGAAGCTCGCGGCGGTCACGATTTCGTCAGCCCAAGTTCCGGCGGCCAGAGCTGAACCCCCAGTCCACAGGCACACCGCCAGAGCAACGGTCACCGCAATCAGCATTTTCCGGTTCATAACTGCCTCCCTTTCTCCACGCCCTGCTTCTCCTTCGCGTGGCTGTCCTCAACTCCTCCCGGACCCTCCGAATCGGTTGAACCAACCTGACCCGGAACGCCCCTCTCATGACCACCAGACCCTCAGATCCACCACTTCCTCAAATCAACGTATGGAGCGCCCCTCTCAGCTGACGTACATGTCCACGTCTGAACGATGCGTGTTATCGTACGCAATACGTCCGCAGAGAACCATTACCCAAAGGATGGTTTTTGCATACACCGTTCAGGTGAGGAATCGGAAGAAGCGCGTGCGTTACTTGGTATTGAGATAGGTCAGGATCGCTTCGACCCGGCCGGCGACGCCGAGTTTGCGATAGATGTGATGAAGGTGGGTTTTCACAGTCTCGGCAGAGACGCACAACTGATCGGCGATGTCTTTATTGCCACGCCCAGACGCGGCACAAGCCAGAATCTCCCGCTCACGCTCAGTCAGTAGTGCGAGACCCGCGGCAGTCCCGCTCCCAGCCTCTTGCAGTGCGGAGACCACCTTCCGAGCAAAACCGTCCGGCATGAAGGGGGAATGCACTCGTTCCCCCCGGTAGGTGGCACGGATGATGCGCAGAAACTCGGCATGGTCGGCATCCTTCAGAATGTAGCCGCAGGCGCCGGCTTGCACCGCCGCCACGATTCTCGCATCTTCA
>JANOMG010000053.1:0-2390 GCA_031420175.1 Nitrospira sp. | reverse complement strand
TCGCGAGCGGTTCGTCCCGCTCTGCTCTCGCCGGTGGCGGGGCATCCTGATTGAATGCGGCCGGGAGCACTTCTTCGATCCGTTCGGCCAGGATGAAGGTCAGCTCATTCCGCACTTCCTGCGGCACTTCTTTCAGGTCCTTCTCGTTCGCCTTCGGCAGGATGATGCGTCGGATACCGGCGCGATGCGCGGCCAGTATTTTTTCCTTGATCCCGCCGACCGGCAGCACTAATCCGCTCAGACTGATCTCGCCGGTCATGGCGGTGTCGCTCCGCACCGCTTTCCCGCTATAGGACGATGCGAGTGCGGTAGCCATGGTGATGCCGGCCGACGGTCCGTCTTTCGGGATGGCTCCGGATGGCACATGGATATGCAGCCCATTCCGTTTGAAGCGTGAGATATCCAACCCCATGCTCTCGGCGTGCGACCAGAGGTAGCTACGCGCTGCCCTGGCGGACTCCTGCATAACGTCTCCCAACTGACCGGTAATCGTCAGCTCGTGGCTGCCAGGGAGCAGCGTGGTTTCGATATAGAGGACATCTCCGCCACTTGGCGTCCAGGCCAGTCCCGTGGCTACGCCAGGAGGCAAGACTTTGCGCGCCTCCTCCGGCATGAAACGCTCAGAACCGAGCCAGTCTGGAAGGACGGTTGGTTGAATGGACACAGGAACTCGCTCCTGGCCATCTGGAAGTTCCGCGAATGTCAGCGCGACCTTCCTGGTCAGCCGTCCCAGCATCTGTTCGAGCTGGCGCACGCCGGCTTCGCGCGTGTACCGGCTGATGACGAGATTCAAGACCTCATCGGGCAGCAGCGCTTGGCTGGCGTCGAGACCCGCTTCCTTGAGCCGTCGCGGCCACAGATAGCGACGGGCGATCTCCGCCTTCTCCCGTTCGCTGTAACCCTGGAGCCGGATGATTTCCATCCGGTCGAGCAACGGCTGGCTGATCGTATCCAGCGTATTGGCGGTCGTAATAAAGAACACCTTTGACAGATCGAACGGCAGATCCAGATAGTGGTCACGGAATGTATGATTCTGTGCCGGATCCAGGACCTCCAAGAGGGCCGCAGCCGGATCGCCCCGGAAGTCCCGGCCCATCTTATCGACCTCGTCCAACATCAACACGGGGTTATTCACGTTGGCCCGACGCATGGCCTGAATGATCCGTCCAGGCAGGGCTCCGACGTAGGTCCGGCGATGGCCGCGCAATTCCGCTTCATCATGCACGCCGCCCAGGCTCAACCGTTCGAAGGTCCGTCCCATGGATCTGGCAATCGACTGGCCCAGGCTGGTCTTGCCGACGCCCGGTGGTCCGACCAGGCAGAGGATGGGCGCCTTGGCTGTGGGATTCAATTTCAATACAGCCAGATGCTCGACGATCCGTTCCTTCACTTCTTTAATGCCGTAGTGATCCTCTTCCAGTACCTGCCGAACCTTGCTCAACTCCAGCCGGTCTTCCGAGGATTTCTTCCAGGGGAGCTCCAGCACCAGGTCGAGATAAGTTCTGAGGACCTGATGGTCGGGCGAGGAGGGTGGCACCTTTGCCAATTTGGCAATCTCCCGCTCCACTTCCTTTCGCACAGGGTCGGGAAGATCGGCTTCTTGAATCTTCTTTTTGAGTTCGGTGATCTCGTTCTCTTCACCCTCGCCTTCGCCGAGCTCCTCTTGAATCGCCTTTAATTGCTCACGGAGGACATACTCTCGCTGGGTCTTACCAATCTTGGCATGCGCCTCGCTGGTGATCTTGTCTCGCAGTTGTAGTATCTGAATTTCTTTCGAGAGTGCTCCATACAGCGATCGCAGTAGCTCGATCGTGGACGAAGTTTCGAGCATTTTTTGCTCGTCCTGTACGGTGAGATTGAGGAGCGAGGCCACGCGATAGGCCAAGGCGACGGGGTTGTCCTCGTTACTGAAGGCCGCCGCGGCTTCCTGAATACCGGGGGCTTGAATCAATCGAGGTAGATCTGTGACCAATCCCTGGATAGCTCGATGGAGGGCCTGGACTTCGGTGCCCTCGTCCGCTGGACGATCGAGTTGCCGGGCCTGGACGAGAAGAAACGGCTTTGCCTGTTCGACCTTGAGCAGGGCGACGCGTTCGAGCCCCTGCACGAGCGCATGGATCGTGCCATCCTCTGACCGTCCAATCTGTTTCACCATGGCCTTGGTGCCGATGGTATAGAGTTCTTCGAGCCCCGGCTCTTCCGTCAGGGGATCGCGCTGCGCGACCACCAGAATAGTCTTCTCTTCTGTTTTCATCGCCGCCTCTACGGCAGCGATCGACCGTACACGCCCGACCGTTAAGGGCATCATGATCCCAGGGAATAATACGGTGCGCTTAATCGGGAGTACCGGGAGTCTTACGGCCAGTGTTTCGTTATTCATAAAAGCATCC
>JANOMG010000052.1:0-5995 GCA_031420175.1 Nitrospira sp. | reverse complement strand
CTCTAGTATCTCCCACTTCGAACTATCCACCATAATGGGTACGCGAGAGATATCCGGTTCCGACGCCACTAATCGCAGGAACTTTTCCATGGCAGCCTGGGAGTCGAGCATGCCTTCGTCCATATTGATGTCGATGATCTGGGCGCCACCCTCAACCTGTTGCCGCGCCACAGAGAGCGCGGCCTCATAATCGCCGCCTAGGATCAGTTTAGAAAAAGCGGGCGACCCAGTCACGTTGGTCCGTTCGCCGATATTCACAAAGTTCGATTCCGGCCGAATCGTGACCGCTTCCAGCCCGCTCAGCCTGGTATGCGGCTCGATGGACGGAGCAACACGCGGAGCAATACCTCGCACGGCCTCGGCAATCAGCTTGATGTGTCCCGGTGTCGTCCCACAACAGCCACCGACGATATTCAACCAACCATTCTGCGCCCATTCCTTCAATTGAGGCGCCAGACTCTCGGGCGTCTCAGGAAATCCCGTTGGTAGCAACGGATTCGGCAGTCCGGCATTCGGATGGCAGCTCACAGAGATCGGGGCCAGCTGCGAGAGCTCTTCGATCAACGGGCGCATTTCTTTGGGGCCCAACGCGCAGTTGATGCCGACGCTGAGCAAAGGCACATGGGAAATGGAATTCCAGAAGGCTTCGATCGTTTGGCCCGTCACCCCCCGATTGCTGCCGGCTTGAATAAACGTCACCGAGGCCATGATGGGGAGTCTGACGTGGCGATCCTCAAAAAACGTATCAATGGCAAAAAACGCGGCTTTCGCATTGAGCGTATCAAAGATGGTCTCGACCAACAAGAGATCGACTCCGCCATCGACCAAACCACGGACCTGCTCATAGTAGACCGTCACGAGTTCGTCATAGGTGGTGCCGCGTGCCGCTGAATTGTTGACATCAGTTGAAATAGACGACGTCTTCGTCGTGGGTCCAATCGCCCCGGCCACAAAGCACGACCGACCAGGCGCTGCCATTTTGACCTGCTCTGCAGCACGCCTGGCACATTCCGCTCCGGCTCTCGCGATCTCATAGGCAAGAGACTCCATGCCGTAGTCGGCCAGTGAAATGGCTTGCGCATTGAACGTGTTCGTCTCCACGATATCGGCACCGGCTTCGAAGTACTGGCGATGGATCTCTTCGATAATGGTAGGCTGCGTGAGATTCAACAGATCGTTGTGGCCTTTCTGATCTTTCTTCCAATCTTTGAACCGCTCTCCCCGAAACGCCGCCTCGTCCAGCTTCCGCTGTTGAATCATGGTTCCCATGGCCCCGTCGAGGACGAGAATGCGTTGCTGCAGTAAGGCTTCGAACGATGCACTCATAAGACCTATCTCCGATATCAAATCCGCTATGATTGCAGAGGAAATCCGGTCATCATAACTGAGAGGTTCTTACGCCAGCAAGCAATCTCGATCGTCGCGCCTTGACAGGCGGGGAAGCCGCCGATACGATGCCGGCACCAGCTGGAGAGAAATTGTGCTCATCCATATCATCTTCTCGCTTCTGCTGCTTCTCCTATCGACCACCGGTATCTGGCTCCAGCCTTCTGCGGTCCTCGCTGCACCCTATTTCGAGGATGGGTACCTCGGGCTCACACAAACAGAACTCCATCAAAAACTCGGGATGCCGCAAGCGGTGCGGGATCGGAAATCCGCGCTGCGCGTCTTTACCTACTACGCCATCACCGATTGGGAGAAATATTTCCGAAAGCTCGTCTCACCGGAAAATGGCGAGGATGTCTATACCTTCACACGTGATGGCATCGAGGTCCGCTACTCATTCAGTTACACCGTCGATCCCAACGATGAAAACGACAATCGAAACCTCTTCGTTCGGCTCGTCGATATTGAATTCTCCCCGGTTGTTCCCCTTGCGCAGATCCCCACACTCGTCCCAGAATTTCACCCTTCAGAAGATCCCACATCCCCCTCATTCCGATCGAATATCTGGGTACTGTTGTTCAAGGGTGCTTCGTCACCACAAGCTCGCTTTATTGTGAAAGAAGCCGCTAAGGAAAGGCTCGAGTGGACCCTGGCCTATCAACTGTTTTCGTTACAAGGCCTACCCGACACCCTCACGTCCAAGTCGCTCGTCGATCGAATGGAAATCAGCACGCAAAGCGTCGACCTCGTGAAGCAACGCCAGCGGCATACCCACGACCCCATCCTGAATCCCTACTCGCGAGAATTCTCCCAGCGCCAACATACGCCTCAATTGCCCACCGTCAAAAAGATTCCCCTTCCCAAGTACGCGGACTAGCCACGCTTAGGTTTCATGACTCAGCGATGATCAGGAAAAGCTATGGAGTGCGCTGGAAGCGGTCCTGCTGTTTCTCTTGGGCCTTCACCGCCTGACCACTGAATAGATCTAGCGCGGCATCCCGGGAAGTAAAGAGCAAAGCGGGGACAGTCAAACCCACCATGACTAAGCACCAGAGAGACAGGAAACGGACGACTTGGCTCCGCACGAAAAGTCTGGCCAGCAAACACATCACCGCGATCAGGCCGCCCAAGCTGAGCACATGAGACTGATAGGGAGTCAATCCTGAAATGCTCGGAGAGAATGTACCGAGTCGCGCGCGGGCGGTCTGCGCCCAATCGGACACTGCCTGCTGTAGCCGTAAAGCCTGCGAATGATTGGACGAGATTTTGTGAGCTTGCTCCGTCGACTGCACCTTTGCACGATACCGTTCGGGGATACTCTCGTAGTTGTCCGTCATGACTGCAGTGCCTCGTTCATCAATATAGGAATAGATGGTCGTGGCAGACGCGATCACCGGCAACAGTAGGCCACTGATCCAGAAGAGGACGGCTCCAACAATGACAGCCGCACTGCCATTAAGCAAAAAACGGCTTCGTTGATCTGGAGGAATCGTGTCGTTGCTGAATGGGCACATCACCGCAAGTATACCGACCCTGCCGAATACTTCCATCTTATTGATTAAATTGAAGCAAACAGTCCGGCTTCCTTGACTCTCTCCAATTCACATTGCTACCATGCCACGCATCATGGATCATACGACCTCAGCGACCCCAGAACCGATGCATACCACTTCCACCGTTCCCGAAGAGCAAATCCCCTTCATCCGTCGACGCCAGGTTCGTCTCATCATTTATACCGGACTTGGGCTCTTTGTCCTCCTTATGGTGGTCTGGCCCCTGATTGCACAGCTCAAAGACCCTGACTTTCAAAAACATATCGCGGGGCATCGCGTGATCGTCGGTATGTCCAAAGAACAGGTGTTAGAGGCGTGGGGAGGACCACAAACGATCAACACGACCTTCACCAAAGAAGGCCTCCGCCGCGAAGAATGGATATTTGAAGATTGGGAAAATGCGGCGACGGTGAAGCACCGCTATCTCTACCTTGAAGAAGGCCGTCTCATCGGCGGATGGTTCCAAGGTTCCGGCGAACGACTCCCCATGCAGTCCCCGTCGAACCCCCATGCCCCACGCCCCCAACACTAGCGTGCGCTTATGGCTGCACGGAGACGTCTCGCACTGACAGCCGCAGCCGACTCAGCAGCACTTCCGCATGCGCCTGATCTCGCTGGTCAACCAGGATATGCGAGCTGAGAATAGGAAGCCCTGGATACAGGCTGCTCACATGTTCGTTCTAAACCATGTAGGCAATGCCACTGCCCTCCAGGAGACTCGTCATCATCGCCAGCTCCCCCATGCTCTGCGGCTCAGTGAGTCGAATCATCGGCATGCAACACCCTCTAGGCGCCAATCGGCTACCGACAATTACGCCCCCTCGTTTCGTTGCTTTTTCTCGGCATCCCACATACACTCACAAAAACTATGGGGTTTCAGTAATTTGCACGCGGCGTAGTTTTCCTGGGCCGCCCGAGATGGTCAACACACGTTTCCATTCTCGAATCTGATACACTGCCCACGCAGGCGATTGTCCTTTAAAATAGGCATCAGGGTCTTCCCCGCTGGCGTTGAGAAAAATTGGCTCCGTGAAGCCTTCTTCCAACACATAGTCCAGGAGACAGTCGGTCACGAAGCCCGACCCTTGAAGGGATACATCGGCCAGCATCGTCAGAATCTCTTCAGGATTTTGAATCGACACACGATTCATTGAAGGACCTCCACGCCATCGAATTGTAACGAGCCGCTGATCAGGAAGGCAACAGACATGACACGTCCCTTGACGAAAAGCCGATTCCGAGAAGAACTCTTGCGTCTAATGGACCGCAAACATCATTGGGCCTGGCCGGCATTTGCCGACGGCACGGTCACCGTCAATCAACTCAAGCGTCACTTTCAACAGGAATACGGCGTGTACGTGCGTGACTTTCCTGTGTTTCTGGCACGCATCCATGGACAGAATCCCCCAGCCCCGGTTCGCCGGATGCTCGCCGATAATATTTACGAAGAGGACACCGGTGGGCTCTCGCTGGGAACGTCGCACCCGGAATTGTTCCTGACTATGATGGCAGGCCTCGGATTGCCGGCACGCGATTTTGACACGGTGCGCCTCCTACCGGCCAGTCGGCGTTATCGCGCCTGGCTAGACAAGGTGTCGAATCATCGAGACTGGGTGGTTGGAGCCGTGGCCCTGACTGTCTTCGTCGAAGGCAGCGTGAAGGATCGCGCCGAAATTGCCGACCCCTCCAAGCCCAAGACCGCCGAAGAAATCGAAGCAATCGTCCAACGCCATCCTCTGGTGAAATACCATGGCCTCTCCCCCGATGCGATGGACCTGATTCGCGCGCATCAACTTGTCGAGGCCGGCCACCGCCATGATGCCTATGCGATGGTGGTGAATTACGCCACGACACGCACCCAACAACAGGCCGTCCTGAGCTGCCTCAAGAAATGTCTCACGCTCTGGCAAGCCTATCGCGATGCGGTCGCCAAGGCCTGTGGACTGAAAAAGACCTAAATTGTGCTTTGGTTGATCTATCTCGCATTCTTGTC
The DNA here is from genome assembly GCA_031420175.1 of Nitrospira sp. Lineage (GTDB taxonomy): Bacteria > Nitrospirota > Nitrospiria > Nitrospirales > Nitrospiraceae > Palsa-1315. The sequence goes on along the minus strand of JANOMG010000052.1, from coordinate 1,063 downwards.
TTTTGTTCTTACCATCAGCCATCCGGCATTGACCATCAGCTCCCTTCCTTCCGACGACATGACGCTGGTTCCTGCCGGAGAATTCCTGATGGGGAATCCGGCAGGCAGCGATGGCCTTCCCGACGAACAGCCACAGCGCCTCGTCTACACCTCACCATTCTGGATCGACCGGTACGAAGTCACGAACGACGCCTATGCACGATTTGTCCAGGCGACCGGGCATCGTGCGCCGGCGAACCCCAACCCTGCCTCTACCTTGTGGGAGAACAATGCACCGATCTCCGGCATCGACAACCATCCCGTGGTGAATGTCAGTTGGGAAGATGCAATGGCCTATTGCACATCAGCCGGTAAGCGCCTGCCGACCGAAGCGGAATGGGAAAAGGCCGCGCGCGGCACCGATGGCCGTCGTTACCCCTGGGGAGACGAGTGGGACTTCAAGAAGGCCAACAGCGCCAGCTATTGGGCGGGACGCACCCTCGACTTTCAGAGCGGAGCGGATTGGGATGCCTTCTGGATCAAAGGCGAGGGAGCGAAGATTTCACAAGAAAAAGGGCTCAAAGGCGAAGTGCTCACCATGCCGGTCGGCAGCTTTCCCGAGAGCGTCAGCCCTTATGGATTGCATGACATGGCAGGCAACGTCGCTGAATGGGTACAGGATTGGTATAACCCGAACTACTACAAAGAGGCTCCTCTCTCAGACCCTCAGGGGCCTCCTCGCGGAGCGATTAAAGCAATGCGCGGCGGATCCTGGCTCAAACCTGCTATCAGTCTCCGCGCGAGCGACCGCGACTGGGGGACCATGGACAACCGACCCAGCGGCACTGGCTTTCGCTGCGCAAAGGATGCGTTCTGACAGGATGCTCAGGAAGACTGTCGTTCGTGAAGCGTGAAACGTATCTCGTAAGTCAAAAGGGGATGGTTGAGCGTGCTGCTGGGCATCATCGGGCCAGTAGATACTCAACCCGTTCGATCCGCACCACCGGCATGATGAGCCCCAAGCCTTCTTCATCGTGGTAAATGTCATAGACAAGCGACTCCTCGGGAATGAGGTGTCCCATCA
>JANOMG010000051.1:0-3208 GCA_031420175.1 Nitrospira sp. | reverse complement strand
CGGCGGGCCGCTTCGACTGCGACATAGGTCTTTCCGCTTCCCGTCGGGACGCTCACGACCACATCGCCTTCTCTGAGTTTGGCGATGGCATCTTCTTGCCAGGCATCGGGGACAAAGGTTTGCGGCGGCGGCACCCCCAGTCCCTCCAACCAGCTTGAAAGCGTAATGCCGGGCTCCTGGGAGTCCGGCTCAACCGGCCTGTGCGCGGTGCGATGCGGCGGTGCTGCGGGCTTCGGTTTCCGCGCGGCTGGGGCTTGATGAATGACTGGAGCGGGGCGATCTGGTTTTTCCCCGATCAAGGTCTGGAGGTCGGACTCAAATCCTGGGCGATTTTCGGCAGAGTGGCGCAGCAGGACTTCGATCAAGCGACGTTTGCCCGCACGGAAATGCCGTTGAACCCGCCCGCGTGCGAGGCGATGCAAGAGGGCGATTGGTTGTTGAGCCAGAAGTTGTTCGAGTTCTTCGGTGGTCATAGTTGGAAGGGGTATCGAGGAATAGCGGGGTAACGGTACAGCAAGAGAGCCGCCCATATTCCCATATCCCGATACCCCCATATCCCTTTCTTCACGGTAATTCTTCCAGCACGCCACGGCGCAGAGAAGCGATGGCTCGTGAGGCGGTGTCCGCCAATCCGGGGTGGGTGCCCTTGAGTGTGCGCAGTTGCGAGAGAAACTCCAACGTTCGTGCTAAGAGGCGATAGATATCCCCTTCAGCCATGGAGGTGCTTTTGCAGAGACCGATCCAGGTGAGTGTGGGATCGCCGATCCACCGTTCCGTCACCGCGGCTATGTCGGCCCGCAAGAGCGGGGGATCTTCATGCGGCGAGAGCGACACGGCCAGTTTTCGAACCTGCCCGAGCAGTGACGCCAGCCCGGAGCTCACGCGAGGAAAGGAGCCGGGGCGATCGTCGTCATTCGAGATGCTCGACATGACGGCAGCCAGCATCGCGGGGTCGGCTCCGTTGAACGCATCGGCCCGGAGCAATTCGGTGATGAGCAGCGAGTGGTCGATGCGGATAAGCCTGGCCCATTCCCCGTCATCGGTCAGCCGGGACGCCGGCGTGAGGTACCCGAACTGTTGTAGGACGTCGATCTTCTCTTGAAAACGGTGCCAGAGACTGGTGCGTAGGGCCTGGATCGACTTGACGTGTCGCTGCTGTTCCTGCCGAAGCTTGGAGGCGAGGGGATAGTCGCTTTGACAGGCGGAACGCGAAGGACAGGTCGGGCAGGCAAAGTCGCCCAGAGTTTGCACGATGGCATCCGGGATCGGTTCATTGTCCTTTGGAATCAGGATGGGAAGCTCCGGCAGCTTGGTCGGCAACTCGTCCAGGTGACGAAGTAACTCTTCCACACTCTCCGGCGTGCACCAGGGATAGACCGGCGCGTCTACGCAGTCGAGGATACGGTCGGACACTTCGGTCACCGTGGAGGAGGGAGATTCGGTAATGCCTCCGCCCTGACGTAGGGCCGTGATCATCGGACTCTTCTGCCCTTTGCTGCGATATTGGCGTAGGACGATGCCGCGACTACGGCCGAAGCTGACCACGCGACCCGGGGTGAGGAAATGAAAACGCGCGGCGACCTCTGGTGGCTCGTGCCTTCTGACGGGGGCGCGGTGCGATTTCTGCCGGCGGACCTGGTCGAAGGTCTGCCATTCTGTGATCCAGTCGGTGCAGACACGCGGCCCGAACGGTTCCATCTGATCGCGCAGATCGTCCAGTTTGCGTTCCAAGACTTCGGCGCGCTGGTTGAGCTGAAATTGCGCAAAACTTTTCGCGAGAATCGATTGGATTTGATCCAGGGGATGGGCTTTCAAGAGGTTGAGGACCATCGGATAGCTGATGAGGAATTGGCTATTGATCGCTTCCGGATGGCCGGTAAAACCTTTGGTCAGCACCTTCAGATCAATGTAGGGCGAAGGGGTCACGATGGCGAAGCCCACGAGATCTTTTCCACGGCGTCCTGCGCGGCCGGCAATCTGCTGCACCTCGCTGATCGTCAAGTCCATGAAGTCGCGGGACTTGCGAATGCTGGACTGCGTGATGATGACGGTTCGCGCGGGAAAATCGACCCCGGCCGCCAATGTGGTCGTGGCGAAGACGGCGTCGAGGCAGCCATGACGCATGAGTTCTTCGACCGCGATTTTCCACGAGGGGAGATGGCCTGCGTGATGCGCGGCCACGCCGATGCGCTGAACGGTCGGAATGAGCGGGTGCTCGGCGATGCTGGGATATTGAGCGATCACCTTGTCCAGCACGGCGGCGATGGCTTCCTGACGAGGTGGAGGGAGGAAGATGTGGCTATGGTCGAAGGCCTGCATCGCTTCATCGCACGCACGGCGCGACGTAAGGAATACGATGGCAGGGGTCAAGTGCTTGTCGCGAAGGGCGATAATGAGATCAACTGGATGAATCGAGGGAGGCATGCAGTTTCTTTCCCTTTGAAATCACGACTAGGCCGGATTCGGTGACGGTAAATCGCTGGGCGTCGGCTGCTCGGTCGTATCCGATTTCCGACTTGGGTGGGATGATGACATCCTTGTCGATGATGGCCCGTCTGATCCGACTCTGTTCGCCGATGACGACGTTTTCCATGACAATCGATTCCCGCACGTCCGCATGGTCCAGCACGCGGACGTTCGGTGAGAGCACCGAGTTTTGTACCCGGCCACCCGAGATGATGCAGCCGCCACAGACGATGGAATCCAGGGCCACGCCCATTCTGCCGCCCTGATAGTCTTGCGCGAAGACGAACTTGGCCGGTGGAAACTGTCCTTGATAGGTTCGAATCGGCCAGTACTGGTCGTAGAGATTGAACTGGGGATCCACTGCGACGAGATCCAGGTTCGCTTCCCAGTAGGCATCCAAGGTGCCGATATCCCGCCAATACTTCACGTCTTTATTGTTCGCGTCGACAAATTTGTACGCGAAGACACGTTGATCGCGAATCATTCGCGGAATGATGTTTTTCCCGAAGTCGTGACTCCCGCCCTCCTGGGCGTCGGCAATCAAGTGCTCGCGGAGAACCTTGGTGCGAAATAGGTAGATGCCCATCGAGGCAAAGGCATGGGCCGGATCGTTGGGGATCGAGGGCGGGTGAGCCGGCTTTTCTTCAAAGTTGGTAATCCGGAAGTCCTCATCGACGTGGATCACGCCGAATCGATGGGCTTCTTCGATCGGAATATCGATTGCGCCGACCACGGCATCGGC
>JANOMG010000050.1:0-42421 GCA_031420175.1 Nitrospira sp. | reverse complement strand
GCTGAACCGCGTCCTGCTGCTTACGCCCAACGAGGGGCTGTCGCAGCAGCACTTGCGCGAATTCGAGGCGGCGGGCATCGACGCGGAGCTGTTCAACAAAGACGGGCGCGGGCTGTTCAGCGGGCACGCGGTCGAGATCCTCGAAGTGACCAAGCTGCGCGAGGACATGGGCGACAAGACCATCGCCATCGACGCCTTCGAGGGCAACAACCTGGTGCTGGTGGACGAGGGGCACCGTGGCGCCAGCGGAGGCGAAGAAGGCCCGTGGATGGATGCGCGCAAGAGACTCTGTGAGAAGGGCTTCTCGTTCGAGTACTCAGCCACCTTCGGGCAGGCGGTCAAGGGCAAGCCCAAGCTCACCGAGCTCTACGCCAAGAGCACGCTGTTCGACTACTCCTACCGCTACTTCTACGGCGACGGCTTTGGCAAGGACTACCAGATCCTGAACCTGGACGAGGGAACGCAGCAGAACCACCTGGAGCTGTATCTGGTGGCCTGTCTGCTGTCGACTTCCAGCAGCAACGGCTGTACCGCGAGCATGGCATGACGTTCCGGCCGTTCAACATCGAGAAGCCCTTGTGGATCTTCGTCGGCGGGAGTGTGACGGCGACGCTGGCCACGCGGGATGCTTCGGACATCATAGAAATCCTGCAGTTCCTGGCCCGCTATGTGAAAGACCGGTCCGCCAGTATCGAGCGTATCGAACGCGTGCTGAACCAAGGGCTCGAGGCCGCGACGGGCAAGAACTTGTTTGCCGGGCGCTTCACGTATCTCAATATGTGCGGACTCTCTCCGGCGCAGGTCTTTGACGAGACGCTCGCGACGCTCTTCAACGCGCCGGGCGGCGGCCAGCTCTACGTCGAGAACCTGAAAGGCGCGACCGGTGAAGTGGCGCTACGACTAGGCGCCGAGAACGAGGCTTTCGGCGTCATCAACGTGGGCGACGATGCCAAGCTGGTGAAGCTGTGCGAGGAGAACGGCCTCGCCACGGGCGATTGGGAGTTCACGGGCTCGCTCTTCCACGAGATCAACAACGCACACTCGACGGTTAATCTATTGATCGGCTCAAAGAAGTTCACCGAGGGTTGGAGTAGCTGGCGCGTCTCCACCATGGGCTTGATGAATGTCGGCAAGGGAGAAGGGGCACAGATCATCCAGCTCTTCGGGCGCGGGGTGCGGCTCAAGGGCTATGACCTGAGCCTCAAGCGCAGCGGCAAGACGCAGTTACCGGAAGGCGTCGATCGGCCTAAGCACATTAGCGTGCTGGAGACACTCGGCATCTTCGGCATCCATGCGGACTACATGGCGCAGTTCCGTGACTTCCTTGAAGAGGAGGGCCTGCCCACCAACGACGACCGTATCGAGTTCCTCCTGCCGGTCATCAAGAACCTCGGCACGCAGAAGCTCAGGACGATCCGCCTCAAGAAGACGATCAACGGCGTGAGCACCGAGTTCGGGGACGCGTTCCGCAAGCTGGCGCCGGTGCCGACGCTGGCCAAGCCGGACCCCGCCCACGATCGGAGCACGGAGTACCTGCAAAAGAACCAGGTCGTACTCAACTGGTACCCGAAGATCCAGGCGATGAAGTCTGGTGGTCTGGTGGGCGGCGATGCGGATGCCGTGCCGAACGAGACGCACCTGAGCGCCCGGCATGTGGCCTTCCTCGACCTCGATCGCCTCTACTTCGAGCTGGAGCGGTTCAAGGCGGAGCGAGGCTGGTACAATCTGAACCTCACGCGGCAGGGAATTGAGGCGCTGCTTGCGGATCAGAGCTGGTACCGCCTGCAAATTCCCGCCGAAGAGCTGTCCTTCGATTCATTTGAAAGGGTGCGGCTGTGGGATGAGATCGCCGGCTCGCTGCTCAAGAAGTATACCGAGCGCTATTACACCTTCCGCAAGCGTGAGTGGGAGCTACCGCACCTGGAGTATCGCGATCTGGGGGGAGACGACCCGAACTTCCTGTGCGTGAAGGAATCACCGGACAATGGCTACTACCGCATCCTGATCGACAAATCACAGGAGGAGATCGTGGCCAAGCTCGAGGAGCTCAAGGCCGCGATCGAGAAGGGCGACCTCAAGCCTTGGGAGTTCCGGGGCATGAAGGCCATCTGGTTCGGCAAGCACCTGTATGAGCCATTGCTCTATCTGGACACGAACATCGTCGAGATCAGCCCCGCGCCGCTCAACAAGGGCGAGCGCCAGTTCGTCGAGGATCTCAAGGCCTTCCACGACGGAAACGCCGACTACTTCAAGACCAAGGAGCTCTACCTCCTGCGCAACCTGAGCAAGGGCCGCGGCGTCGGCTTCTTCGAAGCCGGTAATTTTCACCCCGACTTCATCCTATGGCTGCTGATGGGTGATACGCAGCATGTGATCTTCGTCGATCCCAAGGGCATCCGAAACATCGGCAAGGACGATCTGAAGATTCAGTTTTATGAGGAAATTAAGAAGATCGAGCAGCGGCTTGGAGATCCGAAGGTGGTCCTGGACTCTTTCATCGTCTCAAACACGCCATCGCACACCATGAAGATGCTCTGGGGGATGGACAAGAATGCGATGAATAGGCGGCACATCTTGTTTCAGGAAGAAGACCAAGACACCTACATCCAGACGATGCTGGAGAGTATTCTGCTTCCGGCTGTGCCGAGCTGAGCCTGCGGCGCAGAAAATGTACCGTGAATCTTTTCTTCAGGTCTGAAATCATCCTTCCAAGTTCGCATGGTGCTCTCTTCCTTGGGTTGGCCCCCGTGTTCGTCCCACTGTGGCCGTCGAGCGAGGCCCGTCTCTGTTCCGCGACTGGCCTTCACTGCGCGCATAGGTTCTTTGATGCGAGACGTGCGAGACACGCGGGACGGGCGTAAGACGTGAGACGTGAGGGGGAGAGGGGGATGAAACGTAAGGGTTGAGACCGAGAAGCAGGAAATACAGGGGTCAGCCCATTTAAATGATTGCATGAACGCGGTTGGACACGCGGATTGACGTCAGCCATTCTACGTTATCCCCTCCTTCGTAAGAAGGGGCGAGGGGAGGTCGGGGGAACGCGCAGGCCACAAGACGCGGACGAACAGGATGCTCAACCCATTCGATTTCCTGAAGAGCTAAGAAAATACGCAGCCGAGTAGTCCGGCAAGCAGCAGGTGTCGGAATGGCATGCGGTCCGGCCTGTGCAACCCGAACGCCATCAGAGTGTGCTGGCCTGCTGAGCCCATATCGTCAGTTCCTCCGCATCTTCCAGGACGTCCACCGGGACTTCGTAATAGCTGTTGAGGGTTTGTGTGGCGTTGGGTCTGAATGGTGTCATCTCGCGCTCGCGATACCGTAGCGCCGTCCTCGTATTCGTCTTGAAGTAGAGGCGGCCTTTATGGACGATGCCGAAGAACACCCTACCACAGTACAGCCCGTATCCCCCGAACATGGCATGGGAGGTCAGGCCTGGCAGCTCGCTGAGTTGATCCAGCACGAAGTCCTTGAATCCGTCGTGCTTCGGCGCCACGGTAGTCTCACAGAGGTTTGCGTGCCGCGACCATTCGGACGGCGAGGGGGAAGGTAATCCGGTTGCCATGCTGATATCGTGTCGCAGCCTCGATGATAAGCTGCTTGACCCGTTGCTGCTGATCGGCTGAAAGTTTTGCCATGAGATTCTGAATCGGTGCCGCGATTTCCATGAGGCTCATGTAGTACTCATCGGCTGATGCATACGACCACTCCGCAAGAAATTCCTGGTCTATCACATCGACTAATCCGGCCTGTTGCATCATTCCGGCGAGATCGCCGGGCTTGGCGAGCCGAAAGATGCCGGGGGCGGTCGGGTCCGGCGGCGGCAGTTCGACCACCTTCTTAATCGCCTCCATCGAGAGGCCGATTGAGGGATTCTTGTCGGGCACAGACCAGACAGCTGCCGCGACCCAGCCTCCGGGCCTCAGCACGCGTGCGATTTCAGCGGTGGCCTTCGGAATCTCGGGCAGGAACATCAAACAGAAGCGGCTGGTCACCGCATCGAACGAGTTCGCCTCAAACGGAAGTGTCGTCGCGTCGCCCGTACGGAACGTCACATTCGCCAGCCCCAGCGCCGTGGCCTTGCGTCGCGCGACGGCGAGCATCTGTTCGGCGAGATCCAGCCCGATCACGCTTCCGCTCGGCCCAACGATGCGTGCGCCAAGGAGTGCGGGATAGCCGGTGCCGGAACCCAGATCGAGCACCTGCATGCCGAATCGCAGCCTTGCATCGGCCACGAGCCGGTGATTCAAACATGCCATCTGCTCGTCAAATAGCCGATCCCACTTCTCCCAGCCTCCGGCGACACGGTTCCAATCCTGACGTTGACCCTCAATGAGTTGCTGCGTGTTCGGTTGTGGAGCCATGGGTTACCTCTCTACGTGTGACGAATGACCATTGACGAACGACGAGTCCGACTTATCCGCCGCTGAGGGCGCAGACGATGTAGATCCGATCCTCAGGCTGAAGCAGTGCGGTCAGGTGCAATACTTGCTGGTCGTTCACGAAGATTCTGATGTGCGGCCTGATCGTACCCTGTTCCGTGATGATGCGGAATCGAATGCCAGGATAGCGCTGATCCAATGCCGACATAATATCCGCCAGCGTCCGGCCTTCAGCCTCCACCTCACCCTGCTGCTTCGTATAGGACCGCAAGGCGCTGGGGATATGTATCGTCATCGTCCGAGGGCGACCGCTTCCACCGAATAGATCTCAGGCAGGTGCCTGGCGATGCAGCTCCAGGTCGCCCCCTCATTCCGGCTGGCCCAGATTTCGCCGCTGGTGGTGCCGAGATAGAGCCCGACGGGATTGTGCCCATCGCCGCTCATCGCCTGACGCTTCACGGTCCACCAGGCGCTCGACTTCGGGAAGCCTTTGTCTTGGCGCGTCCAGCTTTTTCCGGCGTTCCTGGTTGCGAACGCGGCGGGCTTGCCGCCGGGACTTACGCGCGGCCACACCGTCGAACCGTCCATGGGAAAGACCCAGGCCCTGTCCGCATTGCGCGGGTGCACGATCATGGGAAATCCGATATCGCCGATTGTCTTCGGCATGTTTTTGCCGATCCGTACCCAGGTATTCGAGGGCCGATCGAGGCGGTAGATGCCGCAGTGGTTCTGCTGATACAGCCGGTCCGGATTGCTGGGACAGAGCCGGACGCAATGGGGATCGTGGAAGGTGACGACGGCGGGATTGAATCCCTCCACGATGTCGAGTCCTTGCACCAGAGGCAGGAAGGTCTTGCCGCCGTCGACAGATTCATGCACGCCTCCGCCGGACATCGCAAAATAGAGATGCGTGGGATCGCGCGGATCGACAATGATCGAGTGCAGCTTCGGGCCGTCGGGTGTCCCGTCCTGCACGCTGCCCATCCACTCCCGGTATTGCGGATCGTCGTTGATAGAGGAAAACGGCTTCCAGGTCGCCCCTCCGTCATCGGAACGGAAGAGACCCTGCGGCGAGGTGCCGGCGTACCAGAGGCCCGGCTCACTGGGATGTCCCGGCGTGAGCCAGAACACGTGGCCCACTACCCGGCCCGTCTGGCCTTCCGGCACTTTCGGAAAGGCCGGGGGAGTCTTCGCTTCTTTCCAGGTTTTGCCCCGGTCGGTTGAGCGAAAGATCGTCGGTCCCAAGTGGCCGGTGCTGGCCGCCATGAGCATGGTGCGCCGATCCCGTGGATCCAGCACCACATGATGCACGATGTGGCCCAGGAACATCGGCGCAGAGAGTGTCCAGCTTCGGCGGCTTCGGTCTCCGCGCAGGAGAAACGCCCCTTTCCGTGTGCCGATCAGCAACGCGACAGAGCCGGTGACAGGTTGTGACGAAGTTGTCTTCCTTGATTGCGGCATCGGAGTCCGTCCTTGTAAGGGGTTACTTGATTGTCTGCAAGGTCTCGCGCAGTTCCTTCAACTCGGCGGCAAGGAGATCGAGATGCTGGTCACGCTGGGGTTGATCGTCCTTGAATTTCCATAGTCGCGCAAAGATCGACCCGAGTTCCTTCTTATGGGTGACGGCCAGGTCGTACGTCGGCGTCTTAGCCTGTGCCTTCGTCACTCCGCAGAACGAATCCATGAGGGCATGGAGTTGGTTATGGAGGTCATCGAACGCGGTATCGACGCCCTTGCCGCCCTTGGCTTTTGCCGCCGTCGCTTCCATCATGTTCGTCAGATTGATCATCGTCTCGACGCCGCTGGCGCCCTTGGCTTGTGTCGCGTAGTCGCCCGCACGGGGATAGAACAGATAGCTGCAGCCACTGAGCCCGGTCAGCATCAGTGCTAATGCCAACATGCCAATCGTTCGTTGCATAAGAAGCCTCCATCAGTGATTGTGTGAAGTCTCTAGTCAATCATGTTGATCGACCGAGGTCAATGCAGTCGCCTCAGGGCTTCCGCGTATAGACGATCTCCATCATTTTCATTTCTTTGCCATGGCCGTGCGTCCCGTACATCTCGAACGTTTGGTTGTTACTGTCGATGATTTTCCAGAGGGCCCGGTGCTTCATCTGTCCTCCGCCCGGCTCGGGGTGCTGGCCTTTCAGTGTGATCGTCTTGCCGTCGGCGCTCGCCGTGCCTTCCATGATGAACATCCCTGTGCCCATCGTATCCATCCAGGCCGTCATATATTTCTTGGTCATGTTGTCGTAACTGTCGATCCCGATCCCGGAGAAGGGTTGCCCCATCATCTGGGCGTTATATTCCTGGTACAGAAAGCGTCCGTCGAGCAACATCTTCATCTCCGCAGTGCCGGTGGATTCCGTGGGAGGCTTGCCTGGCTCCATCCATTCCTTGGTCGTGGTGGTCCAACTGCCGGCCAACGCGGCGAACTGTTTATGCGGCTCGCCGGGGGTGGCTAACTTCTTCCACAGTTCCATCATCGCCTGCTGGTCCATCGGTTTTTCTGCCTTCTTGTCCTTGGCCAGGGTCGGCGAGGCCGTGGTCAGCAGATATAAGCACATGAGTATGGCCAATATAAAACGCATAGCAGCCTCCTTGTGGTTGAGTGACGAGTAGCTTGATTCCCAATGGCGCTTACCTTACCGCGCCAGATGTTTTCATCTTCTTCAGATTTTCCTGCAATTTGGACCTCACGATTCTCCTGATCAAGTCATAGGGAATGGGTTGGTCGAACGGGAACTTCGCGGTGCTCTTCCCGCTCAGATGCCCCGACAACTCTTTCTTAAACTTCGTCCGAATAGCCTGCGTCATCGGATAGATGCCGAGATAGACTTTAAATGCGGCCACGTAGATCAGCGGACCGTTCAGCTTAAATGTCGGAATTCGGTAGCTGGTGGTTTCTTCCACGCCGGGTGCTGCCTTACGGATCGTCGTCCGAACCTTTCGGAGCATCACCTGAATGTTCCTCGGAACGCCTGTGATGTAGTCGTCGATGCTGGCAGGTGCTATCTTGCTCGTTTCCATATGATTTTTAGATTTCGACCACGACCTTAAAGCCGCCGTATGCCATCCGTTTCCAGTCGAACGGCATCGATTTCGCATCGCACATCGCGGTGATGCGCGGGTCCTTCATCACCTTCGCGTTCACACGATCGCGGTGCGCTCGGGACTTGTAGACGACCCAGGAGAAGACGACGGTCTCGCCTGGCTTGACCTTCGCCAGGCGGGGAAACGGCTGGTTCATCTTTGCGCGGAGGTCATCGCCCACGCATTCGCGATATTCAAGCGCCCCATACTCGCGCCAGATCTTGCAGGCCTTCTTAGCCATGCGAACGTACGCTGTGAGGTTTTTCTTGGGTATCGGGATGACAAATCCGTCGACATATCGCATGGGTACCGTCCTTTCTTATTGTTCTGTGGCCTTCTTCAGATTAGCCAGACCGGTTTCAAACTGTGGCCCGACCATGCGTTCCATCATGCAGAATACGCTCATGACCTTGGCCATGAAGGGTAGCGGCCCGTACATGGCCCACGTCACGTCTGTCGAGCCGCCGCGTCCGGCCAATGTGAACTCGGCGGTATTGTGTCCTTCGAACGGCTTCAGGAAGTCGAGCTTGATCAGGATCTTGGAAGAAGGGACAGACTCGAGTATCTCCATTCGACCCTGGCCGACTTGGTTGTTCCCTTCCCATTCATATACAGCGCCCCGGCCGTCCACCACGCCGCCGTAGGTTCGTTTTAACGCGGGGTCGATGGTTTCCCAGGGAGACCAAGCTCGCCAATTATTGAAGTCGTTAATGCGCGAAAAGATCTTCTCCGGCGGCGCGTTGATCGTGATCGACCGCTGGAGGCGGAACGTGTCAGGCCTCGTGGCGGCATAGATGAGCAGCGCGGCGATGAGTCCCACAACAATGAGCGCGATGATCGTGAACATGAATGTTTCCTTTCTGGTCGCAGATGAGAGCCGGTCCCTACAGGCCTGGGCTTCCCTCTATCTTTTAGTCGAACGAGGGAGCCTCAAATCGACAGCATCGTGCATCCTCAAGGGAATCAGCGTCTTAAGCCGTTGTTCGCGGAGGTACAGACCGAGCCAGACAAACATGCCCAGCGCGATTTGCATGTAGACCGGCTCGCCGATTCGTAAGTGCGTGACGATGGCGCCACCGATGTATCCAGTCAGTAGGATCGCGCCGATGATCGAAGTGGCCGGAATGAGATAGATCGCGACACAGGAAAGCTCAAGAATCCCCAGCGGGACGCGCAGCGACGCCGGGAGCCCCATGTGGGCGAACCCCTCCGTCACCTCGGCGCCGCCCATCAGTTTCATGACTGCGCTCATCGTTAATAGTAATGCAATCAGCCCAGAGATCACTCGGCCGGCCCATATCAGTTTGATTTGCATCGTGGTCTCCCTCTTTACGCGAAGAGCGCCGCCCGCTCAGTATTTTCCTCATGGAGACATCGTCTGAGCTATCGCTTTTTGCCCTTCAGCTGTTGCTCGGCTTGCGTGCGTATCCGCTCCTCTTGCTCTCTTAGTTCTGGGGTGAACTCGACGCCGAAGTCCTCGGCCTCGAACACTTGACGAATCTCAATCTCGGATTCCTCGCCAGGCATCGGATTCGGGCAGCGCTTCACCCAGGCGATCGCCTCTTCCTTCGATTTGACTTGCCACAACCAGTAGCCGGCGATCAGCTCCTTCGTCTCCGCGAAGGGTCCGTTGATCACGGTCCGTTTGGTTCTAGAGAATTTGACGCGCGCGCCCTTCGAGCTCGGGTGAAGCCCATCTCCAGCAAGAAGTATCCCTGCCTGCACCAATTCCTCGTTGTACTTGCCCATTTCAGTTAACAGTTGCTGACTCGGCATTGCGCCGGCTTCTGAACCCTTGCTGGCCTTCACAATAATCATGAATCGCATGGCGCAGTCTCCTTTTCGTATTGAATGAGGGGAACGTGTATTGCTGAGCTTATCGCCCCTCATAGGCTTGCTGGACTCGTTGCAAGTCCGGTTTGGTCATTTGCAGGATTGCGGCCATGACTCTCTCCGATTTTTCGGGGTCCTTGTCTCGCAACATCTCGTCCCACCCAGGCACCACAATCTGCCATGAGAGGCCATACTTGTCTTTCAGCCAGCCGCACTGTCCTGTTTCTCCACCTTCGGACAGCTTGTTCCACATCTCGTCGATTTCCGCCTGCGTGTGGCACTTCTTCATGAACGAGATCGCCTCGGTAAACTTGAAAACAGGTCCACCGTTGAGGGCCATGAACTCCTGCCCTTCAATCTCAAACGTCACGGTCATGACCGAGCCCTTAGGCCCTCCTGAGACCTTGGCGCCGACCTCCCCATAACGAGTAATAAGGCCGAGCCTGCCCTTCTTAAAGACCGACACATAGAACGCCGCCGCCTCTTCGGCCTTGTCGTCGAACCACAAGCAGGAGGTGATCTTTTGCATGGAGTTGCCCCTTCCATCGTTTTTCATGCCATAAGCTCTTTCAGCCCGGGAGTCCCGTAATCTCGATCAACGGCCGCACTTCGACCGTTCCGATCCGCGCGCCAGGAACTTTAGTAGCGATGCTGACGGCCTCGCTCAGATTCCCTGCGTCGATCAGGAAGTAGCCGGCGATCTGTTCGCGTGTTTCGATGAAGGGGCCGTCGGTCACGAACGGTTTGCCCTCGCGTACTTTCACAATAACGGCTGTGCCGGCCGGATGCAGCGGCGAGGCATGGACATATTGTCCTGCGGCATGAAGCTGGTGTGTGAGCGCAATGGATTCGGCGAGCAGCCGCTGTCGCTTCTCCTGCTCCATCGTATTAAAAACCTCTTCGTCATGATGCACGATCAACATGAATTTCATGGCGCCACTCCCTGTACGATCGCGGACGAACGCTGGTTAAGCACAACCGCCCTCTTTGAGCGGCCGGACCTCGATGCTCCCGAACCGGGCTGCGGGAAACTTCGAGGCGATCCGTACGGCGTCGTTCAGGTCTCTGACATCGATCAGAAGATACCCGCCCAACTGTTCCTTCGTTTCGGCAAAGGGCCCATCGGTCGTGGAGACTGTCCCCCCTCGCACCCGCACCGTCGTCGCGGTCTCCACCGGGTGAAGCGGCGAGGCCGCGATGAACTGGCCGTTTTTTTGCAGCTCGTCACAGTAGGCCATGGACTCGTTCGAGAGCGCGACCCGCTCACTTTGCGGCATGGCGTGGAGTGTGGTTTCTTCGAGGTAGATTAAGCATAGGTATTTCATGACAGGCTCCTGATGAGTGATGTGTGGAATTTCTCTTTCAGCCGTCAGGCGGCTTTTTCGTTCGGTTCCCAGACAGCGAAGACGTTCTGCTCCGTGTCCTCGCAGATCGCGAAGTAGCCCATGTGCGGCACGGCAGTTTTCGGTGTGCAGACGGACCCGCCAAGTTTTTCGACCTTGGCTAGGGCCTTGCCAATTGATGGGACCGTCACATAGACCGTGATGGAATGCCCAGGATGCATCCGGGGCAAGAGCCCACCGTCCGGCGAAGCATCCTTTCCGCCGGTGTCGATGTGCCAATAGTCGGCGATGGTTGCGGACAACTTCGCGAACTTCCAGCCGAACAACGAGCGATAGAACATCTTGGCCCGTCCCAGATCATCGGCCGGAACGTCGAACCAACAGACACTTGCCGGAGGTTGGGATGGTTTGATCTTTCGCTTCTGAACCAGTTTCGCCATGGCATCCTCCTCTCTGAGAGTAAATCCTCCTGCTAGGAGATAGTCGTTGGGAGATCTCAAAATCGACATCGGCTGAACAGGGTCGAGGCATTAAGAATTGTTGCTGCTCGATCAATGACTTATGGGTGAGGGGGGTGGATATCAGTTGATCGAGCTCGGTAGCTCGGCCAGCCTCCGCTCTAGAAATCGCCGCTCGGGTTCCTGTTGCGCAAGGCTCAGGGCCCGTTTGTAGGACAGCCCAGCCTCGCCCATGTGTCCTAGCCGTCTGCAGAGATCCGCTCGTGCTGCGTGCGCCAGATGATAGTTTCCAAGATCGCCGCGTGCGAGGATCGTATCGACCAACTCAAGGCCGGCTGACGGACCGTCTCGCATGGCGACGGCGACGGCACGATTCAGCTCGATCACCGGCGAAGGACAGGCCTGAAGCAACAAGTCATAAAGCACGACGATCTGGGCCCAATCCGTGGCCAGGGCGTTGGGCGCTTGCGTATGCACCGCAGCGATCGCGGCCTGGATGGTATAGGGGCCGACCTGGCCCTGGGACATGGCTTGCTGGACGAGCGCGACTCCTTTCGTGATCTGGTCTCGATCCCACAGCGACCGATCCTGATCCTCCAGTAGAATGAGTTCGCCGGCTGACGTTGCGCGCGCCGCCCGCCGGGAGTCCTGCAAGAGCATCAGCCCCAGCAACCCCATCGCTTCCGGCTGCGGGAGCAGCGCGATCAGGACGTGTCCCAGGCGAATGGCTTCTCCACAGAGATCGTGCCTCGTGACCGTTTCGCCGAATGAGGCGGAGTATCCTTCGTTGAAGACGAGGTACAGGACGCGGAGCACGGCGTCCAATCGATCCGGCAGTTCTTTCTCGGATGGTACGTCATAGGGAATGCGCGCGTCGCGGATCTTGCCTTTGGCCCGCACGATCCGCTGCGCGATGGTGGCCGGTTTTGTCAGGAATGCCCGCGCGATCTCTTCAGTCGTGAGGCCGCAGACTTCGCGCAGGGTCATGGCGGCCTGGGCTTCAGGCGCGAGGGCGGGATGACAACAAGTGAAGATCAATCGGAGCCGGTCGTCTTCGACGCTCTCTTCGTTCGTCTCGTCGGCATCGAGCGTGGTGGTTGGTTCAGGCTGTTTTGCCATCTCCGCTAACGACGCATCGTGACGGGCCCGCCGTCGCATCCCGTCGATGGCCTTGAAACGGCCGGTCGAGACGAGCCAGGCTCGTGGATGAGCTGGGATGCCATCGCGCGGCCATTGTTCCACTGCGACCGCGAATGCCTCGTGCAAGGCTTCTTCAGCGGCTTCAAAGTTCCCAAGCAAGCGGATCAACGTCGCCAGCACCTGGCGCGATTCAGCGCGGTAGATGTTGTCCACCATCTCGCGTACAGGTGTGTCCGAATCTTCGCTCATCGGCGGTGCGTTTCCATCGATCGATCGCTCCTTAGCGCCTGCAGGATCCCACCGAAGATATCAAGCACGATGCAATCCGATTCAAGGTCGTCTCCGGGACAATGGCTACTGCTGGAATGCGACGGTGTCAACGATCGGGTTCGGTTCACGAGATGACCAGAAGAGTCTCCGCTCACAGCCGTATGCATATAAATAGAGACCGTGCGTGAGCCGAGGATCGAAAGCGCCGTTTCCGCTGTCTGCCTCACTACGTCGGCCGGCGTGCCGACTTTGATCATGACGATCGTGCACTGCATCATCGTGACCAGGACGCGGGCCAATGCGCGTGGGTCTTGGTGTCTTGCTAGTTCTCCCTCGTGTTGTGCGCGCGAGAGCAGCTGAAAGAAGCCTTCTTCCGCCATCTGCAGTCGCCCAGACACTTTCAGGGCGATGTCTTTCTCATGTGGGGCCAGTCTACCAGTGTGTTGGTCATCATGCAGCCGTGCTGTAATGGATCGGAGAGGCCGAATTCCAGCATGGCACTGATGAACTGGCGAATGAGAGGGAGTGCCGGGCCCGGCTGGCTCAGGATGGCGAGCCTGCTGCCGATGCCGCCGCCGGAGCAATAGAGGTTCATGGCTTTCAAGAATAGTTCGCGTTTGTCGCCGAAGGTGGCGTAGAGGCTGCCGCGATTGATGTCCATCGCGTTGAGCAAATCTTCCATTGAGGTCGCTTCATAGCCCTTGTGCCAGAAGGCCTGCATCGCCTTCTCAAGCGCCTCACCTGGATTGAACTCTTTCGGGCGAGGCATTGCGGCTCTCCTGCGTTCGTGATTCGAGAGGACGGCACCACATATCGGAACGAGCGGTCAATAACAGGTGCATTGCCGTTACTTCGCATGGCCGCCACGACAGGGCATGCGATCAGGTACGATTTGCGCAAGGTGCGCGGCGCAAAGGTCTACGTAGTTTTAGGGAACCCTTTTGTTTTCTATACAATCGTGCTCGCGGTGTATTACAACATCAGAGTCGCTGGTATGCTGGCAATCCGGATGGGAGAATGCCGGGCAGGGGCGACTTAATTCGTTGTACAGGTGGAGCTCGCTCAATGAAGCAGATCTTTGGATACTTACAGTTGTGGGGGAAAGTGTTGCTGCGGAAGATAGGCATGCACGTTGCGGAGCCTTCCGCGCAGGCAACGGCTTGGCATGGGATACAGCCCCTTCGGGTTGAGCGTCGGCGGGAACCACGTAATCCGAGAATCACGCCTTGTACCTATGGTTTGATGCGATCGGTGGATCGCGATGCCGTCACGCTTGAAGAGGGGCAGGGCACGGCGGTGAATGATAGTCCGACCGGATTGAGGCTGCTGCTCGGCGTCGCTCCGTCCAAAGGGCAGTTCTTAGAAATCCAAACCGGCGATTCAGCGTTCAGAAATGCGATCTGCCTGGCAGAGGTCTGTTGGACGAAACCTCTCAGAAAGGAATCGCAAGGAGTGCTGTACCTTGTCGGTTGCCGTGTGAACTTCGGGACCACGCACCTCTGAAGTCGTTGAGCCACCCCGTGCATTCTCCGTGGCGTCCTTATGTGGCCGCACATGTTCTTTGTCCGGTCAGGTCGTCCTAGATCCTTAAAAATCTATAGGTAATGGAACTACACCTTTCCTGCTGCAGGCTCGGTAGGGTCTCGCGCAGGTGTCTCACTGGGACTAGAAGGGCTACACGTGTGTACTCGGGCTGTGTGAGGGTCGTCCCTCCGCAGGCCGCCCATTACGGCATGATATTGTCTCCTTTGTTCTATTCAGATAGGCTTTCTGGGAAACGGTCCTATGTGAAACGCGAAGGGAAGGCGTCATGCTTGACAGGCAACGGGTTATCGAACGTATCAGGCAGGCTTTTCGCGACACCGAGCATCCCGGAGACGCCTTTTTGCAGGGCAGTCACGAGGGCTGTGAGCCGGGTGAGTCGGTTGCCCCGTTCATGGGCATCGCTGATTGGTCGCAGCTCGACGCCGCGATCCTCGATACGAGCTATACCGCGCTCAGCTTCTTCTCCGAAGGTGGCTTCCGGTATTTCCTCCCGGCCTATCTGATCGCAGACCTTCAAAAGCGGTTGCAGACTGCCGATCCGGTGTTTCATCTCACGAATCGTTTTTCAGACAGGGTCGTGAAGATTCCCGCGTGGCAACGAATCTATGAGAAGGGGATCGGCAAATCGGCGTGCGTGAATCCGCAGCGGTATGGGGCGATGACCTGGCACGATCATGCACGCCGCCAGCTCTCCGTCTTCACCAAAGAGGAAGCTGAGGCCATCGCGGCCTACCTGGAATATACACGGGACGCGGACTCCCACGGGCTCAATGCAGAAGAAATCAATGCAGCCCTCAATAGCTTCTGGCGGGACCGGGCTGCGACGGGACCCACGCATCAAGCAGTCAGGCGCATCCCAAGGAAGCCGCTGACTATCTAACCGATATCGGGGGTGGAACGAGTGGATAGGAAAGGAGCGATTCAATGGCGACAGGTCAACTGACTCCGGCGAAGATCATGCAACTCGGGATGGGATTTTGGGGATCGAAGACTCTCCTCAGTGCGATTGAGCTCGGGCTCTTTACGGAGCTCGCCAAGGGTCCTTTGGACGAGGGGGCATTGACGAAGCGGCTGCATCTCCATCCTCGCAGCGCGAAGGATTTTTTCGATGCGCTGGTGGCTCTCGGCATGTTGAAGCGGACCGGAGCGCGGTACGCCAATACGCCGGAGACGGCCAAATTTCTGGATCGATCGAAGCCTTCGTACGCCGGCGGCATCCTTGAAATGTGTAACGCGCGGCTCTATCCATTTTGGGGCTCGCTGACTGAGGGCCTTCGCACCGGCAAGCCGCAGAACGAGGTGAAGACCGGCGAAGATTTCTTCGGCACCTTGTATGCCGATCCCCAACGGTTGGAGGGCTTCCTCAAGGCCATGACCGGTTTGAGCGTCGGCTCCGCGCAGGTCATCGCCAAGAAGTTTCCCTGGAAGAAGTACAAGACGTTTGTGGATGTCGGTTGCGCTCAAGGCGGCGTGGCGGTTGAGATCGCGCTCGCGCACAAGCATCTGACGGGCGGGGGGATGGATCTGCCGGTCGTGCAGCCGGTGTTCGAGGCCTACGCGCGGGAGCGGGGCGTCGCGCAGCGGCTGCGCTTTCACTCCGGAAATTTCTTCAAGGACCCTTTGCCGACGTGCGACGTGATCATCATGGGGCATATCCTCCACGACTGGAATCTGGGCGAGAAGAGGATGCTCCTCCGCAAGGCCTACGACGCGCTGTCCCCGAAGGGCGCGATCATCGTTCACGAAGCCCTCATCGACGACGCGCGGAAACAGAACGCGTTCGGGCTGCTCATGAGCCTCAATATGCTTATCGAAACGCCAGGCGGGTTCGACTTCACCGGTGCGGACTGCCGCACGTGGATGAAAGAAGCCGGGTTCAAGCGGACGCAAGTCGCCCGACTCGCCGGACCGGATGGCATGGTCGTGGGATTTAAGTGAGGGGGAAGAAGGGCAGGCTAGGTGGTCTCCTGTGCTCGCGCAACGCGCGGCCTCAGAAGTCCCTCGTTGGACGCGCGCAGGGGGAGACCTTCTAGCCCGTCCTCGGTGGAGGTGGCAAATGGAGGATTGACGCGTGCGTCCGAGGATTAATCAGGCTATTCTTTGGAGAGATAGGCAAGCGAGCTTTGAAGGGGAGTGGCGAGACCGCTGTCTCTATTCGATGATCGCGTCTTATTGTATGTGTTCATGACAGCCATGAAGAAACATGCGTCTCTGGGAGTGCTCCTGCTCATTGCGGCAACGACTCTCGCGCTGTCTGCTTGTAGTCAGTTCGAGCCGCGCGATAAGCGGTTCTACTACCGGGCGCTGTGGAACTTCTCGCTGCGCGAGGATCTGGCCGAACTCGACAGCGAGTTCAACGGTGTCGACTTTGGCCATTCCAATCTGTACGAAAATCTCCTCCTGACCGGCGGCAAGGATGTCCCGGCTATCGAAGACCGGGCCCGCACAGAAACGCTGGCCTTCATCGCCACCAGGCCCCGCATCAATCCCAACGAGGAGGCCATCGCTCCGACCTACATGAAGCTGGCCTGGCGCGCGCAGAACACCTTCGACGAAGCGCATGCCCTGCATCGCGCCACCTACGACATCGTCGTCTCGGACGAGCCAAACAAAGACCGCGCCATCCGAAACGTGCTTGCGTACTACCAGGATAGCGCCTACGCCATCACGGCCAAGCGGCTGGACCATTATCGCCTCGATCAGTTTCCCTATTCCAAGACGTTCCGCAGCCGGTTCCCGCTCTTCAATGCCACGATCTGGTCGTATCACTATCTGCAAGTCGCCGTGTACGATCCCCTGCAAGCCGCGCCTGACCTCGCCGCGAAGACCCAGGCGGTGCGGCCCATTCTCACAACCTATCGCCGCTATCTGGCGCAGCCACCTGTGGCATGGACCTTCATGCCGCTCACGGCGGAATTGAGCCCCTCGTTCGCCGCGCGTTATCCGGAGATCGCCAATATCTTCGACAATCTCCATATGCTGCATGACAACATCAGCGACATCCTCGCGAGTGAACAGCTGCCGACCTGGGACGCGAAGCGGACAGAGATCTATCGCATTCTGAATGCCTATTACCTGGCGAGCGCCGATGGGACCAACTCCATGATGGTGAAAGACCAGGAGCACCACCATTGAATCAGGTCGCTGTGCGCATTATCCGACCGATCCTTGTCCTCATGCTCGGGCTGCTCCATTTGCCGAGCTTCGCCTTGGATCACGACAATCTCGACCCGAATAGGCCGATCGGCTTGGAGGACGCCTATGCGATTCCGAAGGGGGAAATCGGCATGGAAGGCGGTGTGCGTTTCAACGATCGGCGTGAAGGCCGCACCCGCGTCACCTTTCAACCGCAGATCATCTACGGTGCTTTCGACAACACGCAGATCGAAATCCAGGGCGACTTGATGACTGAACCGAACACCCTCGTCGGCGCCGCGAAGTCCGGCGACCTACATGTGGGTGTGTTGTACAACTTCAATACGGAAACGTTGCAGCTGCCGGCCATGGCCCTGCGCGTTGAGGCGGATCTGCCCACTGGCGTGAACTCCAAAGGGGTGGATACCCAGGTCACCGGTATCCTTACGCGCTCGTTCGGGCGTCTCCGTGGGCACCTCAACGCGGGCTACACCATCCTGGGCTCACCGCAGGGGCAGGAGCGGCCGGGCGCCTATCGAGCCGTGGCAGCCGTGAGTTATCCCTTGGGCTACCCCGACAGCTTCCGTGACACGCTGATCGCCAGCATGTACACGAGGCAGTCCGATCAACGAGGCCAACGCAACAATACCGGCGTCGAAATCGGCCTGCGTCATCAGCTCTCCTCGCGCGTCGTGCTCGACGCGGGGCTCGGCACCGAATTCTATGGACCAATCGATCGTGCCGCGCTGCTGGGAACGGTGGGGGTCTCCGTCGGCTTCTGATCCTCGCAGGATGACCATCTGGCGGATCTTTTCTTCATCCTGCTAGAATATCCCGCCATGTCGGTCGAAACCTTTACCGCACAAGTCGAAGCGATCAAAGATCTCACGCACGACGTGCGCCAGCTCGACCTGCGGTTGATCGAGCCGAAGACCATCACCTTCAAGCCAGGCCAGTTTGTCTCGTTCGAGGTACCGCACCCCCAGACCGGCCGCGTCGTGACGCGGCCCTATTCCATCGCCTCGCAGCCCAGCCGCTCGGACGTCATCACCCTGTTGCTCAATCTGGTGCCGGGTGGACCAGGCTCCACCTATCTGTTCAGCCTGAAAGAAGGCGACAAGACACACTTCAAGGGGCCGGCGGGGAATTTCTATCTGCGAGAGGACCCGGGGCGCGAGCTGCTGTTCATCGCCACCGGTACCGGCATCGCGCCGATCTGGTCCATGTTGCTGGCGAACGCGGAACGTCCCGATCCGAGACCGGCGACCTTGTTCTGGGGCCTGCGCAGCCAGCGTGACTTGTATGATCAGGAGGAGCTGGCCGAATTGACCGGGCGGACTCCGATCCTCACGGCCATTACCACGCTCTCCCGCCCAGAGCCCGGCTGGTCCGGCGATTCCGGGCGCGTCCTGCGGCTGATCGAGGAGCGGATCGCCTCGGTCAAGAATCTCACCGTCTATCTCTGCGGGAATAGCGCCATGATCGCCGAGGCCAAGGTCTTGCTGCAGCAAAAAGGCCTCTGCCCCATCTACCGCGAAAAATACTACGACGACACAGGCTCGCCGGAGGATTGAGGGGGGATGGGTAGCCCGTTAGTCTCCTACTGCTCGCGCAACGCGCGGCCTCAGAAGGCCCTCGTTGGACGCGCGCAGTAGGAGACTAACGGGCTACCCATTATTGTTATGTTAAGGAAAAACAAGCGCAGAGGGAGCATGTGTCTAAAAAAGGTGCGCACATGCATCGGTTAAAAGATAAAGTCGCGATTGTAACGGGCAGCAGCAGCGGCATCGGCAAGGCGATCGCGCTGCGGTTTGGAGCCGAAGGGGCGAAGGTCGTGGTCACGGCGCGACGGATGGCGTTCTGCGAACAGACTGTCGCGCAGATCGTGAAAGACGGCGGCGAGGCCTGGGCCATTCACACCGACGTGGCCGATGAGCGGCAGGTGGAGCGATTGATCGAGGAGACGGTCAGGCGTTATGGGCGGATCGATGTTCTCGTCAATAATGCGGGCGTCATCGCGGGCGGGCGGCTTGCCGAGACAACGACGAAGGCCTTTGACGAGGTGATGAACGTGAATCTGCGCGGAATGTTCTTCTGTTGCCGGGCCGGGTTCACGCAGATGAAGCAGCAAGGCGGCGGGATTATCATCAACATGTCGAGCGTCGCCGGCCTGCAAGCCTGGGCCGGTACCAGCACCTATAGTGCCTCGAAGCACGGGATTCAGGCGTTGACGAAATCGCTGGCCGACGAAGGCCGGTCCCATCACATTAAAGTCTGCGCCATCTGTCCTGGTGGCGTGGCTGACGAACTCGTGGATGCGTCAGCGGAGGACATTCTCCGGAGCGAGAAGATCGATCCCTTCGATGTGGCGGAAACCGCCGTCTACCTGGCGACCTTGGGGAAATACTCCGTGGTGCATCAGATCGTCATCGATCGACTGGGCGCAGACTGGTGACGATCGCTCCAGCGCCTCCATCGGCTCAGCCGCGGCAAGCCGCGATCCTCTTCATCCTCATCACCGTCATGCTTGACGTGCTCTCGTTCGGGATCATCATTCCCGTCTTGCCGAAGCTCGTCGAGGACTTCATGGGAGGCGACACGGCGCAGGCGGCCGCGATGTACGGCCTCATGGGCACGGCCTGGGCGCTCATGCAGTTCGTCTGCTCGCCGATTCAAGGCGCGCTCTCGGATCGCTTCGGGCGGCGGCCGGTCGTGCTGCTGTCGAATCTCGGCCTTGGCCTCGACTACATCTTCATGGCGCTCGCGCCGAACGTGACGTGGCTCTTCGTGGGCCGGGTCATTTCCGGCATTGCCTCATCCAGCTTCAGTACCGCCGGCGCGTATATCACCGATGTGACGCCGCCGGAGAAACGAGCCGCCGGTTTCGGGATGATCGGTGCGGCCTTCGGTTTAGGCTTCGTGCTTGGGCCTGCAGTAGGCGGATTGCTCGGGGTGATCGATCCGCGTCTCCCGTTTTGGGGCGCAGCCGCGACGAGTTTGGTGAACGCCTGTTACGGATTTTTCGTCCTGCCCGAATCGCTTCCGCGCGAGAAGCGTATGGCCTTTGCGTGGAAGCGGGCTAATCCGGTCGGCTCGCTCGTCCTACTCAGGTCGCACCGCGAACTCTTGAGCCTCGCAGCGGTCGTGTTTCTCGGC
Source organism: Nitrospira sp. (assembly GCA_031420175.1). GTDB lineage: Bacteria > Nitrospirota > Nitrospiria > Nitrospirales > Nitrospiraceae > Palsa-1315. The sequence continues at coordinate 22,069 of JANOMG010000050.1, read as the reverse complement.
TATCTCGCGCATGCGATCTTGCCCAGTGTTGCCGTGCTCTATGTGGGGTATCGTTATGGCTGGGACGCGACAGCGGTCGGCTTCATGTTGGCCGGGTCCGGTGTCAGCGCGATGATGGTGCAGGGCGCCTTGATCAAATCCATGACTGCACGGTTCGGGGAGCGCAAGACCTTGCTGATGGGATTGGGCTGCGGAGCAATCGGGTTTTCAGTATACGGCGTTGCACCCAGCGGGTGGATCTATTGCGCAGGTATCCCGGTCATGGCCTTCTGGGGTATGGCTGGTCCGTCCGTGCAATTCTTCATGACCCGCCGCGTGAGCGCGTCGGAACAGGGTCAGCTCCAAGGGGCCATCGCGAGCCTCTCTGGTATTGCAGGCCTCATCGGACCAAGTCTGTTCACGCAAACCTTCGCGTTCTTCATCCGTCCAGACTCCACGCTCAGCACGTCCCTGCATCTCCCCGGTGCGCCGTTTCTGCTAGCGTCCGTTCTATTGCTGCTGGCCATGGTACTGGCCTGGAGGGCCACGAGGCCAGACGATTGACAGCGATTCGAGCGGCCAGTAGTCTAAGAACAGAAGGAGGATTCATCATGCCCATTCTTCTTGCTCTGTTTCTTGTCCTTGCCGTCGTCACTCCATCACAAGCCGCAGAAGAGGCTCAGCCGACTGTCACCACTGAGGTCAAGGCCGATGTGATGTATTGGGAAGGCGAGGAAGTGATTGTGAAGGAGGTCTCCGGTCGGGAACTGCGCCTGCGGGTGACTGCCGAGACGAAAGTCACGGGCGTTGCTGGGGGGCGATTGAAAACCGGCGATAAGATCGCGGCACAGGTTGCGTCCGACGGGCATGCCCTTTCGATTGCGGTACAGATTCCGGACAGCGGGATGGCCCCCGGGTCACGCTGACCAGCAGTCTGTCGATGTGTCAGTGGTGTCTGCCGCGTTGCCGAACCGTTTTCGGCTCAGGGTTGGTGCTGCATCGTTCGGTCGGGGGCTGAGCGGCGATCAGTGCCAGTTTTTCTCCTCTACGGAGTGATTTGATCGCGGCCTCACGTGTCAGCGCTGCGCCCTTGCTGTCCTGATACTCGGTATACCGAACCCTCAACGGCCTGCGGTGTTTCGTGTACTTTGCGCCTCTGCCCCTGCTGTGCGCGTCCAGTCGCCGCTCCATATCATTCGTAATCCCGGTGTAGAGACTGTTGTCCGAGCACTCCAAGATGTAGACGATCCACTTCATTCGGGTGATTCCCTTGTGCCCACGGAGGCCTGCCGCTAGCAGAATGCTGAAACAATCCTCCAGCGCTAGAAACCGTGATGTGTGAAGCGCGAGACAGGCGCGAGGTGGTCAGATCGAGTTCCCACCTCGTCTCGCCCGTCCCGCACAGCTAAAACCAAAAAGGTGTCAGTCTGGGCTCAAGATTCTAGTGCAACACCGGTATCCTGGTCGAACCAGGCACCGAGGAGTTGCACATGGCCCGGTATCGACGAGTGAGCCTGATGAAACGCGAGGCGTTGAATCGCATGGTAGCCGAGGGGTCTAGCCTCCGGGTCATCGGACAGGCCCTGAGCCGAGTCCCGAGTATCGTGTCGCGAGTAAGTGGCTTGTTGAAATGTGCGTCAGGCCTCATCTGTGGTTCGGGAATCATTTCCGAAGCGTGAGCGTCACTGCGAAGGAGACGGTGGCGCACAGGCTCAAGTAGAAGGCGGGCGCCAAGACGTTTCCGCTCCATTCGATGAGGAGGGTGGCAATCAGTGGGGCCGTGCCGCCGAACAGGGCTGCTCCGATGTTGTAACTGACCGAGAGGCCGGTATAGCGTTGCGGCGTGGGGAACAGCTCGGCGACAGCGGCAAAGAACGGTCCCATGTAACAGGCGACCAGCATCGTAAGCAGGACTTGCGCCGCGATCATGCGGGGCAGGTCGTTGCTCGTGAGCCAGAGAAAGGACGGATACGCCAGGAGCGCGATCCCCGCGGCTCCCGCCATGAGCAGGGGAGTCTGTCCGATCCGATCCGACCAGGCGCCCATCAGGGGAATCAACAGAGCCAGGAGCGTCATACAACCCGTATTGAGGACGAGTACAGTCGCGAGGGGCACGTCCGTCACGGTCACAAGGTAGGTCGTCAGATAGACGTATAACAGATAAAACGCCACGCCGTGTAGCCAGACCAGGCCGACGACTTTTGCCACGGCGAGCCGCTGCATCGTGAACACATCGCGGACGGGGGATGTGGCGAGCCCTCCTGCCCGGCGGATTGTTTCGAACGCGGGCGATTCCGGCACTCTGGTTCGCAGGTACCATCCCGCCACGGCAATGAAACCTCCCAGCACGAAGGGAATCCGCCAGCCCCACTGATGGAGTGCCTCGTCCGCGAGGCTCGCGGCGATCAGTGCGCCCACGCCGGATCCTAACAGCGCGCCGATCTGGGCACTGAAGCCGGCCCAGCTCCCGACATATCCGCGTTGCGAAGCACCAGCATGTTCGACGAGAAAGGTGGCGGACCCGGTAAATTCACCGCCGACCGATAATCCCTGGAGAAACCGGCAGAGTGTCAGGGCTATGGGCGCCATCGCTCCGATGGTTTCGTAGGTCGGCAGGAGTCCCACGAGGCAGGTCGGGATGGCCATGAGCAGGACCGACCAGGCTAACGCGTGGCGTCGCCCCACCGTATCCCCCCAATAGCCGAACAGCAGCGCTCCGAGCGGTCGTGCCAGAAATCCGACCGCGAAGACGCCGAAGGCGGAGATCAACGACACCGAGGGAGAAGTGGATGGGAAGAACAAGGCCGCGAATACGGGAGCGAAGTAGCCATAGAGGGCGAAGTCATACCATTCGAGTACATTCCCGATCGCTCCGGCGAGGAGCGTTTTCTTCATCGCGGCCGTCGTGGACATGCTCATGTGGGATGTGAGGCTCCTGCGTTGGAACCATGCGGCTCATAGCCTGCGATAGAGTGGATCGACGATACAAGTCTTTTCTCGACGCGCGGGAGAGGAGAGCCATCACGCGATGTCCTCTCGCCTGGGGCGTCTCGGATGCGGAGGCTTTTGCGCCGAGCGTGAGGTGAAGGGGATGCTCCGGGAGTGCGTGACCGCCGACCAAAGGCCAGAAAAGAGGCCCAGCTCAGCCGGTCCCCGTTCCACCTGCGCCCTCCCGTACATTTCAACGCGTAGGGGATGGGCTCACGACGGTCGTGGTGTGAGTGGCCTAGAACGGTTAGCAGAACACGAATGATGGTGGTGCTACGGTGCTCTTCAGAAAGCGAGGCTACCATGATCCACGGCATCTCGGCTCTTGTTGTATGCATCGCCGTCTGGTTCATCGGATGTGCTGCGTCTCAGCCGATTGACCCGAATCCCATCGGGAAAGTCTTGCTTGGGAAAAGCACACAAGACCTTATCTCTTGTGCTGGCGACCCTCTGCAGGAAACGAAGACGGCCGAGGGAACAGTGCTGAAATATTACAAGGAAGCGTCGATGCTTGAGGAGTCATGTCCATTCTCCAAGGGGAGCAGGGCCGGAGCGCATCAAGGATGCTGGGCCTCCTTGCTCTTAGCCAAGGATCGAGTCACCGGCGTGGAGTTCAGAGCGGCTCCGTCAACTCTCAACACGGATGACCTGTGCAAGAGAATCTTTGAGACCTGTGGCCAATAAGAGGAATTCAACTCCCCTCTGTGCGTGAGTCAGATTTGCGGTTGACAGGTCCCGTTCCTTGCTATAGAAGAGCCTGTAATATCGTGACGTGCGGTGCGCCGATCTAAACCCAGAGTGACGATGCAGATGGACCCTAGTGGTAGTAGAAGCCAACCTCACATAACCGGCCTCAGTCCGATTCTGTCGGACTTGGACCGAGCTGCCAGCCTAACCTCTTCTTTCTTGGTGTAGTCCAAGCTCACGAGACTATGGCTCCAGCCCGGTTCGCGAGAACTGGGAACCAGGAGACCGTCGTGCTGCTTTGTATTTTTCACTATCTGTGGTTCTCTGTCGCCGGGATCTGCCCGCCGGTTCTTTTTCACACACAACCTCAGACCAGGCATCAACACGTTTTGAATAGCCCCTTCCCGCGCATCCCTCATGTGCTCGTGCTGACTCTCCTGGGAATGTTGGTGCCTGCGGTATCGTTCGCCTTGGAGAAGTATGGTCGACCCTTGCCGTCGATGGAGCAGCCCGACGACGTAGCGGCACGGGAAGCCGGAGAGACCTTATTCGGAGGATACTTTCTGAGCGCGGCCTTTTTGTCGAATCCGACATTTGCCGCGCGCCCTGATAATACGGGCTTGGTCGGCTTGCGACACATGCTGCATGTGGAGACAGACCTGTACAAACAGTATCTCACCTTCTACACCGACCAGAATTTCTTCTCGGATCGTACGTTAGGCTGGATCAAGTTGACGGAATGGGACGGCACCGTGGCCTTGACCGGGCTGATTGATCATTTCGGTTGGCGGATTCAATACGAGCGGGACGCCCCACTCGATCGAAATGGGACGAAACAGATCTATGCTGATGGGTTAGCCACAGCTCGGTTTCAGGCTGCGCAGGATTCGAGCTGGTGGCGCGCCACGTTTCCCAATCAAAATCTCACCGCCTATGCCGGTGTCGGCTGGCTGTTCCACAACAGTCACTACTTTGCGAGACCGGATAATACCGGAAGAGCCCTGTTTCGGTATGTGGCCCATGCGGATTTCGACCTCTACAAAAATAGAGTCGTGCTGTACGGTGATGTGAATTTCTTTACAGACCGGGAGGCCGGCAACAGGCTCAATCCCACCGAGTTAGATTGGATTATAGGGCTGGCGTTGCGGTTTCGCGATGATATGGAACTGAGCCTGTACCGAGAACAGGATCTGCCATTAGACAAGCCGGGACTCGTTCAAAAATATGTGGCCGTTCAACTCCGATATTCGTTTGATGTTGCCAAGGGGTTCTGGAAGAAGTCGGGCATTCGGTAACGCGCGCTCTCCCCCTCCGTTTCTATGTAGAGGTGAACACCATGGCAGTTCATTCCCAGGCTGAGATAGAGGCGACTCTGCGGAAACGCGACCTGGTCGCGCTGCGGGAGATGCTCAAGAATTGGTCCCCGTCAGCATTAGTTCGGGTCATGACCGAACTCGCCACTAAAGATCAGCTCATTGTCCTGCGCATTTTACCCCGCGAACTCGCTGCTGAAGCATTTGAATCTCTCGAGCTCCCGGGGCAAGAAGGGTTGTTGAAAGCCATGGGGCGGGAGGAGCTCGCGGCGTTCCTGAACAACATGGCGCCGGATGACCGCACACTGTTACTCGGAGAGTTACCTGCGAACATGACCAGGCAGCTCTTGACTCATCTGAGTCCGGAGGAGCGAGCTGTCGCAGTCACCCTTCTGGGATATCCCGAGCGCAGTATCGGTCGTCTCATGACCCCGGACTATATCGCGGTGGAACAATCGTGGTCCATTCAGCAGACGTTGACCCACATTCGAGAACATGGGCGGGATAGTGAAACCCTCACCATGGTGTACGTCGTCGATGGGCAGGGCCATCTCATCGACGATATTCATATCCGTTCCTTGCTTCTTGCTTCACCCACCCACACGGTCTCGAATCTGATGGACAACCAGTTTATCGCGTTAAAGGCGACCGATGACCAAGAGACGGCCGTGGCGGTCTTTGAACGAGAACGCCGCACGGCGCTTCCGGTGACGGATTCCTCAGGGGTGTTAATTGGTATCGTCACGATTGACGATGTCCTCCATGTGGCCGAAGCAGCCGCAACAGAAGACATTCAGAAGATCGGAGGCACGTCGGCCCTGGATGAACCCTACATCACGATCGCCTTAGGCCGAATGATCCACAAGCGCGCAGGATGGCTCGTGGTCCTCTTCTTGGGCGAAATGTTCACGGCGACCGCGATGGGGTTTTTTGAGAAAGAAATCGAAAAGGCCGTGGTGCTCGCGCTCTTTATTCCACTCATCATCTCCAGTGGAGGCAACGCCGGTTCGCAGGCGTCGACATTAGTCATCCGGGCTCTGGCCATCGGAGAGATAGGATTGCGCGATTGGTGGCGGGTGATTCGGCGTGAGATCTTTACCAGTCTGGCGTTAGGATTGATTCTGGGTGCGATCGGCTTTTCCCGGATCGCCCTGTGGTCTCTTTTCGCTGACCTGTATGGGCCGCACTGGTTCTTAGTGGCTCTGACCGTTGGAGTGTCGCTGATTGGCGTGGTGATGTGGGGAGCGCTCACGGGTTCCGCATTGCCGTTTCTCTTAAGACGTGTGGGGTTTGACCCAGCCGTTTCCTCAACTCCGTTCGTGGCCACCCTCGTCGATGTGACCGGCCTCGTCATCTACTTCAGCATTGCAGTGGTCTTTTTGCGTGGGACACTTTTATGAACTGGCTCTACTGAGTCCCAGATAGGGGTCGGGTCGTACAATCCAACATGGCGGAACTTCTCCGCGCGCTGGGTCTTCGATGTCGCAGTCTTTTGCACGATAAGGCTACTGCTCTTCTGTGTGATGGCGAGGCTGGAGGCCATAGTGTATGCGGCGTGATTTACGGGCGCGGGCGCCGCGGCGATCCTTGGGCGCGTGTCTGTGCAGCGGTAGCGGGTGACTGTGGCCGAAGATCACAGGGGTGGGGACTCTGTGGCCGGTCACTTCGCAATCGTGATGCTGGGGACTCCGACGCGAGGCAGCTCGCTGACGGTCATTTGGAACAAGAGATACAGCAATTGGAAGGCCTCGCGGTTCCAGCGTGCGAGCGGTCCCGTGGTGTTGACCGCATAATGTTTCCCATGGAACTGAATCGACAGGTCGGCTTCCGAGGGAGCTCCCTCCGACAGCAGGAGTTCCATGGCGTGCAGGGGGTTTTCCGCGACCGCTGGGGTCCGCGGATCTTGGTCGACATGGTATTCGGGGTCTTCTCCCAGCGATCGGCCTAGAAAGTTGAGAATGGCATTGAAGCTCCGCAGCCGGAAATCTCCCTTGAGGGGGTATTCCCCTCCGACATGCCCCGGGCGGATGTCGAAGGAGACATCGTTGAGGTGCCCTTCCTCCGTTTCGTCGATCAACCGGGCCCGTTCGTCGGGAGAGAGCGTGTCGGGGTCATAGTTGGTGATGACCGTTCGTCCGATGATTTGTTTGCGAAGGGTGTAGGTGTTGTCGTTCTGGCTGTAGGTCACGAGATACTCTTTCTGTAACGATTGGAAGCCCTCGGCTGTGACCGAGTTGGCGGGAATCGTCCAGGTCCGATTGTAGACGAGCGGTTCGGCATGGAGCTGGTTCTGGTCCTGAATGGCCGAGAGGTGCGACACCACCCGACGGAACATCTCGTAGCCCGTCCGATCGGCCGGCGTATTGCGGTAGGCGACTTCCTGGCCATTCTGCTTCATCCGCAGTTCCTGCGTCATCAGCCGGAGCAACAAATCGATGTCGTACCGTTGCCGGAGGAGGAGGATAAACTTGGTTTCCTGAAAGGGGGTCAAGAGCCGCTTGGTAAACTCTTCCCCTTCGATCGGCACGATGCTGATGGTGGGGTTCTCCGCCACGCTGCCGCCGAAGATCGGCATGAGGGCCCTGCTGCCCTCTCCCGTGAGTGCCGGCGTGGCACCGGCGCTGACACGGAAATCGAATGTTGCGGCGATATTCGAGACGCCGGTGAAGTGAATGGGTTGATGCTGATGCGCGCGGGCGATGTTGATGAGCAGCTGTTTCGAGATGGCATCCGTGACCGCCTCATCATACGTCGTCACAGCGCGATTTAGCGTGATGGGGGAGAGGCATCCGGTCAGGGCCAGGCTGCACAAGACTCCCGCCAGGGTGAATCGCGCGGCGGATGTTGAACGCAGTCCCATTGTCATGTGAACCACCATCGAGCGAGCCCGAGAATCCTTCGACGGGTTTGTAGCATACCTGGCACGGGATGCCTAGCGGATCGCTGCAAGGACCTGTTATCGGACACGACGGATCTTGTCGGGGCACGTCGGTCTGTGCCCTCTGCGATCTTGACAGGTTTCTGAGGCAGCTCTAGCCTGATCGGCCAGGCGTCGTCGCGATTCGTTCGGAGAGACGTCGGAGTATCTTTCATCAAGGAGGGCCAAGCATGAACCAAAAGAGACGCATTCACGATGCGATCGTGGGAATAGTGGTGACGGCCGGAGTCGCGCTGGGACATTATGTCAGCGCCCATTGGCTGATTCTGCCGGCGGTGATCGGTGTCACGCTGATGCAGAGCGGTATCATAGGGTTGTGTCCGGTCTACTTCCTGCTCGACCATCTCCTCCCCTCCGAGGGCACATCCGGCTCGTCAAGTTGCTGCCCCAAGTAAGCGAAGCTGTTCGTACCGTCCGTCTGTTCCCGGCTCGGCGCAGGGACGGGGAGGCACTGTTTTAATGGACTCTCACCACCGAGTTTGTTACGACAGGCTGTAACACCTCTGGAGCCGACGCATTGTGTCCCTGATCCACGGCCTGTCCTTCAAACATCTTCGCGGCGACCTCTACGGCGGTCTCGTGGCGGCGGTGGTCGCGTTGCCGTTGGCGCTGGCCTTCGGGGTGGCGTCCGGAGCCGGTGCGACCGCCGGGCTCTATGGAGCGATCTTCGTCGGACTCTTCGCGGCGCTGTTCGGCGGGACTCCGGCCCAGGTGTCCGGTCCCACCGGCCCGATGACCGTCGTCATGGCCGGGCTCATTGCGCAATTCGGACAGGAGCCGTCGCTGGCCTTCACCGCCGTCATCTTGGGGGGAGGTTTGCAGATCCTCCTCGGCCTGAGCGGCGTCGGCCAATACATCACCCTGATGCCGTATCCCGTCATTTCCGGATTCATGAGCGGGATCGGGATGATCATCATCATCCTTCAGGCCGGTCCGCTCGTCGGTCATGCGGCTCAATCGGGGGGAGTGCTCACCACGCTGGTCATGCTGCCGTCGTTTGTGGCCCATCCTCTTGTGGATGCGCTGGTGCTCGGCTTGGTGTCGCTGGCCTGTGTGTATGGTACGCCGGAGCGGGTAGGGAAGATTGTCCCGCCACCATTGCTTGCGCTGCTCGCAGGCACGATCCTGGGCGTCGTCGCCTTTCCAGACGCGCCCGTCATCGGACCGATTCCGACCAATTTCCCTCTGCCGGTCCTTCCCAGTCTGCACCTCGATGCGGTCAACGTGGTGATCGGTCAAGCCATCGTGCTGGCGGTCCTTGGCAGTATCGACAGTCTGCTGACGTCGTTGGTCTGCGACAACATGACCCGCACCCGCCATGATTCCAATCGCGAGTTGATCGGGCAGGGGATCGGCAACGCCGTGGCCGGTTTCTTCGGGGGATTGCCCGGCGCCGGCGCCACGATGCGCTCCGTCGTGAATATTCGCACCGGCGGGCGGACGCCCATCTCGGGATCGTTCCATGCCCTGATTCTGCTGGCGGTGCTCCTCGGACTCGGGCCCTTAGCAGAGCGGATTCCACTCGCCGTATTGGCCGGCATCCTTGTCAAAGTCGGCGTCGACATCATCGACTGGCGCTTCCTCAAACATGTCGTCCAAGCGCCCCGCGCGGATGTGACGATCATGGTGGTTGTCTGCGGCATGACCGTCTTAGCGGACCTGATTATGGCCGTGGCGGTCGGCCTGGTGTTGGCCAGTATGCTGTTTGTGAAACGGATGGCGGATCTTGAATTGATGAACCTCCGGGTGATCACCGATCGGGCAGGGGAATCCTCGCTCACCGAAGAGGAAGCAGCAGTACTCGGGCGCCATGAGGGCCAGATCATTCTCATCCATATCGACGGTCCGATGAGCTTTGGCTCAGCCAAGGATATGGTTCGTCGCCTTGAAGGCGTCTCGCGGTGGAGTAGCTTCCGAGTCGTCGTGCTGGACCTTTCGGACGTCCCGGCCATCGATGGCACGGCGGCTCTGGCGGTGGAGGACATGATTCGTATGGCCCAGGCCCATCACCAACATTTGGTGCTCGTGGGGATGCAACCAGTCGTGACCAAGGTGCTGGCGGGGCTTGGTGTGTTGCAGTTGTTGCCGCCGGACCATCACCATGCCAGACGGCTTGATGCGCTCCGGCACGCGGCGCAACTGACCGCGCCGACTTCCGAACAACCGCATCCCGCCTCTGGACTGCGCTAGCGGAATCATCGCGAGAGGGTTGTCCAGAAATCCATAAATCGTTTCTCGATCAGTGGGACCTTGTGTACAGTGTGCCTCAGGAAGGTGAGGAAACGTATGGGGAACGACAGTGTAGGGAAAGATAAGTTCATCAACTTTCGCGAGCATGCCAGGCTCCGCATCCCAGTCCCCTTTACCTGTTCAATCGCCAGAAAAGGCGTCTCACGCTGGTTTAGCAAGGACAGTCTTGGTATCGGCGTGGTCTACGACGTATCGATGAAAGGGGCCCGCGTGTCGAGCGAAGCCCCCATCAAACCGGGCGATCAGGTGATGGTGACCTTGCAGTTACCCAAACAGCTCGCACCTGTCGCCGTTGAGCGCGCCACGGTCCGGTGGGCGAAGGAACAGACATTCGGATTGGAATTCATGCATCTGACGTTCACGGGTGCCTTGCAACTCAAGAGATTCATCGCGCTTCACGCCATACCTTCCGTCTAGCCATTCCTCCAATCTGACTGGCTGGCCTGCCCATTGTCCCCCTTTCGTGATCACGAATCCTACGGTGAAGGAATCCCCTTGAGGTTGTAGGACGATGACTACAGCAGGAAGACCTCTGTGAAATCGATGAGATAGAGCAGTTTCGATCCCGAATGGTGCACTCGCATCCCTTCGTAGGGATTGGCCTCTCCAATCAGAAACAGGGGCGATACATCGAAATGCCTCATAATCAGGCGGTCGGCATTCCCTGCTGTGCGGTACGGTGTTTGCTCTCTCTTCAAAACTCAGAGGACATCCACCCCGCTCAACAAGACTGGAGGCCTGAAGATGGCGACACAGACTCTCGACGCAATGCGTTCTCTCAGTACGGCGATCATCGCGCAGGAGCAGCACATCGGAGAGATCGATCTCCATCAGGCCTCTGCCGTGATGTCGGCGACGACGACTCCCCCGGCTCGCCGTGGTGAGGCGCGCATCGAGTATCGGTCGATGTGTACGTATGAGGTGCTCGAGGCCAATGATGACCAGTCCGTCGTCATTGAGCAGGGAGAGGCCTTCGCATTGAACCGGAGCACGGAGGGAATCCTTCTCATCATGGGCAAGGCTCCTCAGGACAAACAATCGATCGAAGTCCATACCTCCCGCTTTGGATGGGGCAAGACGGTGAATGTGTTTGAAGTCTGCTGGACCAAGCCCGTGCCGGTGGAATCGCTTGGACATCTGTACCTGGTCGGATGCCGGCGGACAGTCGGTCCCTGTCACTACCTCGCTTTTTGAAATTCTTCCACGGCTGAGACTCGCTCTCTCCTCACGAAATGTCCCTCCTATGATGTCGGCCGCTTGCCCTTGCTGATCCAGCGGGGGTAAGATCGGCCATTCTCGCCAGTATCATCATCATAGGAGGGGCTATGGACCGGACGCGCACCATTCCCAAAAAGCCACGGGTTTCGCTTGACCGCAGCATCGAGCAGTTGCGAAAGCAGCTGGCCGAGTTCGCTTCGTTCCTGGGCAAGGGCAAGCCCACTCGCAGCCTGGACGAGTTCGATTTGGAGACAGAACGCATGATCGCCGATCTGCTCGGTGAGACCTCCGAGGCGTTGGAGGCCTATGAATATGCAGAGTTGGGCGAGGCCGCGGGATTGGTGAATATGCCGGACGAGGCGCCGGAAGGTACGGGCATGGATAGCCTGCGGCAAAGCCTGTTGCAGCGGAGCCGGGTCTTAGAAACCTGTATCTCCGAGCTGGAGGCGCGCCGGTCCGACGAACCCAAAAAACACAAGACGGGTCGGCAGGTCCTCACCGGCCCCCAGGTGGCCGAACACATGTCCTTCGAAATCAGGAATGTGTCGCAGGATGCCAGCCTGCGAGACGCGGGGCAGCTGATGCAGCAATGGAAGCTGGGCTCGCTCCTCGTGACGGATCGCCAGTCCTACGTGGGCTTCATCACCGATTCGATCCTCGCCCGCGAGGTGGTGGCCAAGGGGCTGGACCCCAATGCGACCCTCGTCAAAACCTGTATGCGGAATCCGCTGGTGGCGATCGACGGCGAGAAATCTATTCTTGATGCGGTACGGCTGATGAAGGAGCAGGCCACGCGGCATCTGGCTGTCACCCAGGATGGAGCGATCATCGGAGTGATTTCTGTGAGCAACATTCTTCGATACTATTCGGGGGTCGTGTAATCGGCAGCAGTAGTCTCTAGCCACGAAAGTAGGGAGGTGCATGATGGGTCCGACCAAGGCGATCGTAAAAGAGAACAGGCTCTACGAGGCGGTAGGGGGGAAGTTGATCAAGGACGGGTTCGCCAACCGGCATGAACTCGAAGACTATGTGAACCACCATTATCTGACGTTGCCGGTGCTCGACCACGCGGGGAATCCGTGGCTGCTTGATGGGAAGCTGGTCTATTGTCTCCGTGGCTCGCAATACGAAACCATGAACGATCAGAAAATCCACCTCGCACGCTGCCCGGATTGCGGTGGCATGGGAATCAGATCAGACGAATTTACGGTCGAGTCGGATTGCATCCGCTGCACGGCCTGCGGGCATGAATTCGATGCGCGATTGGAAATGATGGAAACATAGGAGGGCGGGGGAAGGGCACCCGTGCTGGTCCCGTGCTCCCGGAGCGCGCGCCCTAAGAAGGGCCTCGCTCGACGGCCGCAGTAGGCCCAGCAACGAGTGCCCTTCCTGGAGAGAGGTCAAGCAAGCTGGGTAGGATCATTCGTTGGACGCGCGCAGTGAGACACCCACCAGGCAGTCCCCTGAAGAAGCGAAGCGGTGAGCTTGGAGGGAGCATTTAGAGTGGTGCTCGGTCGGTACGCGCAACAGGGGATAGATCCAGACTGCCCCTTGAGGAGAAAGTCGAAACGAGCGTGGTGCAGTAGTCTCTTCCCGCATGCTGTTCCCTTGTCTTTGGCAGGACGCCTCCGATCCACCTGATAGGCAGTGCGTATGATTGCCAAAACAGACCCTCAAGCTGCTCTCGTTTCCCAAGCTGGCTGAGAAATTGAACAGCCAATCGCCGTCCTCAGTCTCACCCTCGGACGACCTTCTGCGCGGTCGCGTGTGCTGTTTTTCGCCTAGGGTGCGCAACTTGTCTGTGCTTCGTTCTGCGCCCGAGTCTGTGTGAGGTTGGCACGGGGTATGCTTGTGCTTGTCTGATAAAATTTGCCTGTACACCCGTTGACATATTCTGTTGAAGAGGAGTAAGGATGAAACCGTTCGCACACTGGTTCATGTGCAGTGGGATGACAGAGTGTGCGACGGTTCGCATAATCCCCCAGGTCACTCCGAACCAAGGAGGAGGTGGAAATGGCAGACCTTAGTCCACCAGGCCACAACGGCCCGTCGAGCCACGGGCTGGCTTCTCGTCAGTCACGCTAGCCGGTTCTCCATCGGCTCTCGCTTTGCCGCGTCAGGCAGCACATATACCGATGAGCCATCGTGGAGTACCTGGGCTGGCATGATGAACACAAGCGGCTTGCATAGAGCTGCGTCTCCTCTGACGAGTCGTCGTTGACCCTACCCCTCGCACGGGTCTTCCTTATCAACGCACAATAGAGAAAACTTCGGCGTCCTAAGCGCCATCCACGGGCGACCTTCCACCTTGGTGCGGGTCGCCCGTGTTGTTTCTTTCTTGCACCAGCCGAACGATCTTCAGAAGCCGGTGACTGGTCCGGTCGTCGTGGCAGTTGGAAGATGTGGGCGCGTGGGGGAAGGAGCAGATTTCTCATGGCATTGAGAGAAGGAGGGGGCCATGCTGATCCATGAAGTCATGTCAACCGGTCTGGTGACAGCCAAGAAGACAGATACGGTCCGGTCGGCCGTGATAAAAATGATGAACCGCCACTGTGGTGCCATACCCGTTGTTGAGGGAGACGCTCGACTCATTGGGATGGTGACATTGCGCGATGTCTTGCTCCCGCTGTATCCCAACTATGGCGACTACATTCACGACAATGTGCACAGCCGTGATTTTGTCGAGATGGAAGAGGGATATCCTGAGGCGCTTGGCGGAAAAGTCGAAGAGATCATGAGCCGGAATCCCTTGACGGTGGCACCCCACGATCCCATTCTGGCAGCCGCCTCGTACATGGGTCTCAAGAACTTCCGGCGAATTCCCGTCGTCGACAAGGGCACGCTGGTCGGGATGGTTAGTATCGGCGACATCAACCGTGGGTTATTCTTCGAGAAAGGGATGCGGGGGTGAGCTCGGCGTCTGGCTGAAGCGTTGTAGTTCAGGGGCCCTGTGTCGCGTGGGCTCCCGTCGTCTGATACAGGCGACAGGGCTCCAGTCGATCCCAGGCCTTGCCGTCGGGGAGGATGAGGCATAGAATAACCACGTCGATGGAGTAGCGGCTTCATTCAGGGAGGCCGTTGTGTTCTGGGAAACAAGACAACCCTCGAACCACCCTGCTCGATCTTGTTCGTACTGCGGTCAGCGCGAGGGCGTTGCCCGCAATCTGATCCCCCATGCCGTTCCACACACGTGCGACTCATGCCAGAGTAAAACCGTCCTGCTCATTTGCGAGGCATGCAGCACGGGCTGCGCGGCGTCCTTGGCCCAGCGCAACGGTGCTGTCGGTTCGGGCCTATTCTCACACATGGTCGTGCCCAAACCGTCCGAGATCAAGGCGATTCTCGATGACTATGTCATCGGCCAGGACCGGGCCAAGAAAGTCCTCTCGGTTGCGGTGCACAACCACTACAAGCGTATCCTGAATCGGGGCCGGACTCAGCACGTCGAGCTGCAGAAAGGGAACATTCTGATGATCGGCTCGACGGGGACCGGCAAGACATTGCTGTCTCAGACCCTGGCTCGCACGCTCCAAGTGCCCTTCGCCATCGCCGATGCGACGACGTTGACTGAAGCCGGCTATGTTGGCGAGGACGTCGAGAACGTCGTCCTGAAGCTGTTGCAGAACTGCGACTACGATGTGAAGCGGGCCGAGACCGGCATCATTTATCTTGATGAGATCGACAAGGTCAGCCGCAAGTCGGAGAGCCCGTCCTTGACACGGGACGTGTCGGGTGAAGGCGTGCAACAGGCCCTGCTCAAACTTGTCGAGGGGACCATCTGCAGCGTGCCGCCGAAAGGGGGGCGGAAACATCCCGAGCAGGATTACGTGCGGGTGGACACGACCAACATCTTGTTCATATGCGGCGGGGCATTTGTGGGGCTTGATCAGGTCATTACTGATCGAACCACGCGTAAGCGATTAGGGTTCGAAGCGAACCACCCTGAGATCGAACTGGATGGCCACACCAGCGTCCTGCATGAGCTTCGGTTCGAGGATTTGATCAAGTTCGGAATGATTCCGGAGTTTGTGGGCAGATTTCCCGTCCTGACGACTCTCTCAGACCTGGATGTCTCTGCCCTGATCTGCATCCTCACGGAGCCGCGCAATGCGCTCATCAAACAGTATCAAGCCCTGTTCGAGATCGATGGGGTGACGCTTCAATTTACCGAGGGGGCGGTCAAGGCGGTGGCCAGACGAGCGGCGCAGATGAAGATCGGTGCGCGGGCGCTGCGCTCAGTCCTTGAGGATGTCATGCTGGATCTGATGTACGACGTGCCAGCCATCCAAGGCGTGAAATCCATTGTCATTACGGAAGAGGTCATTGCAGGGATTGGGCAACCGCAGATCCTTACCTGACAGGATGCTGAAAAAGTCCGTCAGCAGCGTTCTCGCATCGTTCAGACCCCTCAACGTACCCCGAGGGTACGCCCTTCGGCCCTTCACTCACTGCGGCCTTGCCAGACGGCATTTTTGAGCCTCCTGCAGGGGTATTCTCCTGTTGTGCTACACGTACGGACATTCGAAGTTCTCGCGTGCGAAAATTTTTCCCCACAGTCTGCTGAGCTCCCAGCGCACGAAGCCACAGACCAGATTCCTCTTCTCTCCCCTGTCTATGCGGGGAACAAGGACTCACATAGACATCAGTACTTCTTGTCTGGGCAAAGAGATTCACCCCGTATGGTCTGCATGTGCCGGGAGGGAGGTAGGTCCCAAGCCTAGGCTGCCCGCTTGGTCCGTGTTTCGCTTACGCCGGCCTTGGAGGATGGGCTGTGATCGCCGACTCCTGAGATCCGCCTCTTTTCAGACTCGCTCTCTCCTGCCATCGACCAAGCCAGCAGCCCAATGAGCGCACCCATCACCACGAGACCGATGATCTCGACCATGTGCCACCTCTCTTTCCGTGGAATCCTGTCGTCCGTCGCACTCCCTCGTCCGTGTCCTACGCAGCATAGCGATCGCGAGTCGACGTCTGTTTTGTCGACTCACTCGGCTCGTTCTCGCTGCGACCGGATTGACGGAGCGATCCCTTCGCGTTGGAATACATCAGATCCATGCAGACGAAGAAGACCGCGACCAGGGAGACGAGGCCTGCTACGATTCCCCAATAGACCCCTGACATAGGTCACTCACTCGTGTGTGCACCACACGAGTCCTTTTCCCACGCGTCTTCACGCCGCCATGCGATACACCCACCTAGCTGCGTGGTGTTTCACCTCGGCAAGCGCTTTCGCTTCTCTGCTCTGCCCAGTCAGCGAGAGCCCCCCGAAAAAGACGGCCGCCAACATGAGACTGGCTGCAATCAAGTAGCCCATCGGCATCTCCGGCCAGGAGGCTGGTTCGGTGGAGACGACGGCTGTATCTTCGGGTAGGGACTCGATGGCTGCCAACAGGGTCAAGCGATCCGCCAGTGCCTCAGTTCGAACAGCGGCCACCATTAAGCTCGCCAGTTGCTCTTGTTGTGTAGCCCTGATTTCTTCCGATCCTGTTTGGGCCTGCGCTACATGCAGAAGGGCCGTGCCCAATTGCTCCTGGATCGCACCGGTCCGCTCGGTGTAGTGCTGACTGGCCTCCACAATCCCGCGCCCGAGGGTCGCCTGCCACGTTGAGATGAATTCCCGGTTCAGACGCTGACCCCTGGCTTCGGTCGTCTGAATCATGCGGTCGTTGTACTGAGAGAGGTATTGATCTGCAGACAACACCTCGCTTTGGATGCCGCGCCGAGTGAAATTCACGATCGCTCGTCCCATGACGCCCTGGATGCGGGCCATATGGTCGGCTGGGACTGTGGCGGCTTGGTGCATGACGGCTCCGAAGGGACCGCCCGGGAGCGATTGGAACTCGTGGTGAGCGAGCGTCGCCCGGTTCCACTCGGACGCGGAGTGGGCTATGACTTGATTAGCGCGACGTTCGAAGATCGCCTGGTCGACAATGGCTTGGCCCAGGGTCGGCTGGAGCCAGGTCATTCCGACTTCAAGGCCAGCGAGTTGTTCAATTGAGATGGGCAGTGGGGTTGCTGCCTGGAAGGTACCGGTGGCTGCGACAAAGAACAGCAAGGCCCCGAAGACAATCGCACACATGCCGACACCCACGATGATGTCGATGGTGTTGTAGCGGTACGACATAACAACCTCCTTCCGACATCGGGCAATCAGGCGGGTGCCCGTGCACGACCCGACATCTTGCTCGCGTCACTTGGAACGGTTTTCGGTCCTGACACGGACCAGTTCTGCCTCTCCGGTCTGAGGCGACCACAAGAGGCCACACGATGTGCAGGTTCGTTCCGGTGCGCGTACACACACCGGAAGAGGGCAACTCGGCTTTATTGCTGGAAAGAGTTCGATTAGGAAGGAGGCCGCACTTGCCATTCCCATCCCGTTGGATTTGTGCTCCACGGAGGATCATGGCCACCACCTCCAGAATGAGGTAGCTCGTGAATGAGTCTTTACTCTACGCCCCAGCAACGCATCGGTCAAGAGCGAGAACGGCAACGCCGTGGCGGGCTGGAGGGAATCAGAACACTGCGAGACGATTCCACGTCCTGTTCTCGAAGGCGACGCCGCGCTTGTCTGACTTGACGTGGATATGCGCGGGACGTCGCCATCGTTCCGATGAAACAGATCACGCCCCTTGTCTGCGTCGCCGCGCTGTGTGTTGCTAAGCAGCCTAATGAGTTCACGGTTCCAATCGGGCGCCAGCCCCTGGTGTCGACGGAAACGAGGGGCTGGTCTGTGTCGTTCTGCTTGTCATGATCCGACGTCACTGCAGGGACGGGTTGACCTTGGTGCCCTCCTTCACAGGCGGTTCGATTTTGATGGTTGGTCCCTGAGCCGGTGGAAGAGTTCCCGCTCCCGGTTTTTCAAGCAACCGTTGGTCGTTCTGATTGATTGAAAGATGCTGCGACGAGTGGGCATCGTCGGATGTCGCCGACCGAGCCAGCGCGTTCTCGCCCGAGGCGTTCGTCTGGCCCGGATCATTGGCGAGGGGCTGTCCTTTGACGGGATCCACCGCCTTCCCCATCGGATAGCCCGGATGTTTCGGCAGCATATCCGGATTGGCAAGCGCAAGAGATACAACTAGCCCGACAACGAAGGGACTGGCACATATGATAAGCGAGGTCTTCATGATGGCACCTCCTTGTGGACGGAAGGGATCCCTGAATCTGAGAGATCCCTCCATGGGATCAACTGTGGCTTATGACCGAACGGTACCTGTGTGCCGGCCTGGACTGACTGCGCCGCGCGGAGGTCTCATCCCGCTCGACATCATCGGTTTTCTGGCTCCATGCGCTTGCGCGTCCCTATTCGTCATGATGAGCGGATCGGTAATATTCCCACAGATAAGACACTCCCACCCGTCATACTTCCAGGCACGGTCCCCCTCGAAATGCGCGGCGACACTCAATCCCCCGCACCGTTCACAGGTCATGGGGTCCTCCATTGGGCGTTCGGAACACGCACGCGTTCAGCCCGCCTCCCGATGATCGTGTTCATCGGAACTCTTTTCCCGCTTCTCCATATCGTGAGGCTCTTCACTATCATCATCATCGCACGAGGCCCAGATCGCGACGATCCAGGTGAACAACGTCAGGACGATCAGGGCAATGACCGGGTACATAGAATGTCCTGTGGGCATCGGGCAACTGGCGGCGCGGCGGCGCGCGACGCGACATTGTGCGCGAGTCGCAGGGAACGATCTCCAGCCATGAGACATGAGAATCGGTCCAGGTCCATTGCATATCGATGTACGGATCTGTGCCGCCGCCGAGGTCAGTTGACCTGAGCGGACGCGCGCGACCGTATAACCGGGCTAGATCGTGAGGAAGAGATTGAGCGGAGACGAGGCTACACCGGGCCTGACCACACCCCTGGATCTGTGTTCCACGGAGGACCATAACCACCACCTGCAGAAAGGAAAGGCGGTTGCGTGTTAATTGTCAGTCTACCCCCCCGTGGCGAAAGCGGTCAACCTGTCCAACTACCTACGCCGAGGACATTCTCTTTCTCCGGTCTCAGCATGATGAGCCTCCTCAAAAAGGGCTAATCTGATTCAGCATGACGGCCGGGGCGTTGTTTCCTGGTCATTCCACGACCCATAGCGTATAGCCGGATGCGTCGCGCAACAACTGATCCGTGATACCTCGGACGAAGAACCGTTTCATCCCGTTCGAACCGTGACGGCTTATCACGATGGTCCCGTAGCCGCCGGTGCGGGCTTCGTCGAGAATAGTATGCGCGATATCATCTTCGTGTCCGAACTTCAGCGTGACGCGATCCAGAGGAAATCCGGTCTTCCCGAACAGTTCCAGCGCGTTCACCAATATCGGGTACTCCATCACGCTTTCTGCGCGGACCCAGTTCTCCTGATCCTGCTGCAACGCTTTGGCCAAGCGAACCTCCATTGCGGGATCTTCAGACCCGCCATGTTCCAGGAGCTCGCGCGGCATCGGCTTCAGGACGTGAAACAACGTGACCTGCACGTCACGCGCCTCACGCAGCAGGGTGCCCACATAGCGCAGCGCCCGGGCGGAGTGCTCAGAGTTATCGACGGCGATCAAAATGCGCGAGATGACGGCGTTTTCACGAGGAGTCGTCGTTGGGAGAGGGTGCGGCATCATAAGTCACCAGACTTCTGAGGGTGAACGGTGGAATTCCTCCACCACTGGGAACGCAAGCGAGGCAAAGCCCCAGTATCGCATGCGGATCGCTTCCGAATGGGTGCCGGCTTGAAAGGTAATCTCCTCGTCCTCGGTGAGCGCCTGATCAACATAAACAGGGAGCCCATAGAGGTTGCCGAAGGGCGGCATCGCACCCAACTCGCAGTCGGGGAAGAGATGTTTGAGCTCGTCCTCAGTGGCGAGTCGAATATGATGGGTCATAAAGACGTCTCTCAGGCGATGGAGGTCCACGCTCCAGCTCGCGGGCAGCACCGTCATGACGAACCGCTCATCCACCTTCACGATCACGACCTTGGCCATCTCCTTCTCCGGGGTATGGAGCGTCTGCGCGATGGCAAGGGCGCGAAAGGCCTCCGGGTGGGGCAACACGTCATAATGAACTCGTTCATGATCGAGATACGCTTTGAGTGTTCGTGGGATGGACATGGCGATACCTCCTCTGGTGATCGACCTCCCAACGGAGGTCATTTCGGGAGTAGGTGAGATGGATGGAGGACTGTTCGATGACGACGTAACTGTGGCGGGGACGTGTTTCATGATCAAGACTCCTCTGTGATCATGACGGCTCACTCGACATGTCGATTTATTATACGCCGTTTGCAACGTCCAGGTCTTGGCGGAAAGAGTCACATGCAAAACAACGAGTAGAATAACGAGGAAGGAGGCGGGCTAGAGCCAATCAGGACAGTCAGAGTCGATGCCATCCACGTCGAAGGATCGCATGGTCTGCAGGCCGCGCAGGGTACTTCGGACCCTTGACATTCCCTGTCTGGAAGAGTTGGATGGAGGGCAGCAGTACCTCCATTGCAGCGTCGCGCCCCTTACTCACCTGTGCACCATGAGGAAGCGGGTTAGTCTTCAGCGCTCGATCACGCTCTCGGTCCTCTCCATTGGTTTGCTCTATGGCGCATTCGGCTTGGCCTATGCGTATTGGCAGACGAAACACTCGTTCCGCGCGGCCATCGGCCTCGGGTTTCAGGAACTTGCCCGCCAGAGTGCGGATAAAGTCGGGTTGATCCTGGACAAAGAAATCGAGTGGGTGGAACGGCTCAGTTCCCTACCGGAGGTCCGCGAAGCAGTCCGAGAAGGCACCCGGCTGACCTTCAACCAGCCGGCCCTTCGGCGGTGGAAGGAGTCGCAACGGCCGTATTTCCGATCGCTGGTCATCCTTGATCGCCGAGGCCGTTCGGTCGGCGGGGTGACCAGCGAAAGCGCCAGGACGTATTACTATAGGCAACCTTGGTGGCCGGTCGTCTTCGAACAGCGACGATCATGGGTGGGGGAGTTGCGTCTCGACGAAATGGGGCATGGGTATTTGGAGGTCGCCGTGCCGATCGTCGACGAAGCTGGGGCTGCGTTGGGCGCGTTAAAGGCGGTGATCGAGAGGGACCAGCTCTTAACCTCGGTCCTCCGAAGTAGGATCGGCGATACCGGTCATGTCATGCTGGTCGGACCCCAGGGGACGGTGTTGGCCTGTCCGCTCCTCCCGCCCGGACGACATACGGCTTTTATTGGACCGTTGCGAGACTCAGTCGCCTCGGGTCTCTCTCTCCCCGAGGTTGCCTGGATGGAAGTCCAGGACGATGCCCACGGTCAAGGAGGCGGGATCATCGGCTTCGCATCCGTGGCGCTCCGACCAGGCATCGTCCAGACGGACACGTGGTCCATTCTCGTGCGCCAAGATCCCAACGAAACCTATGCGCCGTTACGTGTACTCATGTGGAAGCTCGCGGCGCTCGGCATGCTGGCCATCGCCGTGGTCGCACTGCTCCGATGGCGCCTCGGTCGCCGCATTGTGCAACCAATCAATGCGCTGGTCGAGCGCGTGCAGCGCTTCGGACAGCAGAACGGTGAACAGCCGATGATGGCCACGCAGTCTGCCGGTATTGTGGAACTCGATACCTTGGCCGCGAGTTTCGATGAATTAACCGAGCGGCTGGAGCGTGCATCACGGGAGCGGGGGCAGTATGTGGCCGAACTCGAACGAGCGAACCAGGAACTGGCCATCTCCGAGGAGCAC
>JANOMG010000049.1:0-4573 GCA_031420175.1 Nitrospira sp. | reverse complement strand
GAGCGCGGCGTTCGGCCGATCGGTTCTTGATTGATGAGTTTGATGCCGGTGAGATGTTCGACTCCCTTAATCGCGCGAAACTTGCCCATTGGCAGTGAGTCGACACGAAAGGCACGGGCCACGGCGCGATACAGCGTGTCTTCGACCAAGGTGCTCTTGCCGGAGCCTGAGACGCCGGTGACACAGACGAGCATCCCGAGCGGAATACGGACACACAGATCTTTGAGGTTATTCTCGCATGCCCCGGCGATGACAAGAAATTTCCCATTTCCTTTCCGTCGAGATCGTGGGGTTGCAATCTCGTCTTCCCCACGCAGGTAGCGCGCTGTGATTGACCGCCGGTCTGCAATGAATTCCTGCCGTGGCGCTGCGCAGATCACCTCACCGCCCTTCTCGCCGGACAAGGGGCCCAGCTCGACGAGATAGTCTGCCGCTAGCATCATCTGGCGATCGTGTTCGACGACGACCACCGTGTTGCCCTGGACCGCCAGCTCTCGCAGGATGCCGGCGAGCGTTGCGGTGTCACGCGGGTGGAGACCGATGGTCGGTTCATCAAGGACGTAGAGCGTGCCGACCAGGCGTGCACCGAGTTGATTGGCTAAGGCTGCGCGCTGGGCCTCTCCTCCCGAGAGCGTGCGGGTCTGACGGGAGAGCGTCAGGTAGCTGAGGCCCACGCGTAGGAGAAAGCCGAGCTTGGCCGTCAGTTGTCGGAGAATGTCGCGGGCGACCTGTTCTTCATAGGGAGAGAGGGTGAGGGATGTAATCCAAGCGGCAGCCTCTTCAATCGTGAGCGCAGAAAGCTCATGAATGTCTGTGCCCGCGATCTTCACGTAGCGTGCGTCCGGTCGGAGACGAGACCCCTCACAGGTTGGGCAGGGGACCGGTGCCCGGTAGCGGCTGAGCATCACGCGCACATGCAACTTGTAGCGCTTCCCTTCTAAGTATTCGAAGAATTGTTGCACGCCCTCCATCTTGCCTTCTCCCTGCCAGAGCATCTGCTGGATAGCCTGTGGCAGGTCCTTGTAGGGGATCGTGAGGGCGACCCCACGCCGCTTCATAGAGAGGAACATTTGCTTCTGCCACCAATCGCCGCTGGGTTTGCTCCAGGGTTCGATTGCGCCTTGGGCCAGCGACTTGTTGTGGTCGGGAATGACGAGGTCGGGATCGTAACGGAGAATATTGCCGAACCCTTTGCACTCCGGACAGGCGCCGAGTGGATGGTTGAAGGAAAAGAGGACGGGCCGAATCGGTTCGAAGGTTCGCCCGCATTGTTGGCAGCGAAAGTCCGTACTGTAGGTTCGGGGGCCCTGGTCGATGACCTCCACGCGGCACAGGCCCTCGCCCTCGCGAAACGCGGTTTCGATCGCTTCGACGAGGCGAGATCGGTTGTCTTCCCGGATCACCAGCCGATCGAGGATCACATGAAGATGGTCAGGCCTGGTTTTGGGAAGGGTGTGGATCTCATGGAGATCGAGGATTTCCCCGCCACACTGCACTCTGGTGAACCCGCGCAGCAACAGCGATTGGAGAAAGGCCTGGTCCTGTTTCGGCGCCGGTGCTGTGACGGGAAAGAGGATCATCGCTCGTGCGTCGGCACAATGGTTCAATAGGTCGTCGGCGACGCTGCCAGGGTGAAAGCTGCGCGCATCGATGGCGCAATCGGGGCAGACCGGATGGCCCACTTTGGCGAACAGGAGTCGCAGGAGGTCGGCAATCTCGGTTGTGGTCCCGACCGTCGAGCGGGCGGTGCGGATGGGGTTCTTCTGCTCGATCGCAATGGCGGGTCGGACGTTGATCAGCCGGTCGACATCGGGCCGATTGACCTTATCGAGAAACATGCGGGCATAGGTGGAGAGGGATTCCACATAGCGCCATTGGCCTTCGGCGAACAGCGTGTCGAACGCGAGAGAGGATTTCCCCGATCCTGAAACGCCCGTGATGGCCGTGACCTGATTGTGGGGGATGCGCAACGAGATGTTCTTGAGATTGTTTTGCCGTGCTCCTTCGATGATCAGGTCGCGGGAAGGAACAGAAGGCTGTCGTATACTTGCCATAGATTGGTTGCGAGGAAAAGAAGAAGGGGTATCGTAACAATCCAGCTGCAGGGGTTCAAGGACTGATCGAGAGGTGGGGGATATAGAGTAGTCATTCCTCCAGATCCGTCTGACTATTTTCTGGCAATTTCTTCTCGCCTCGATTACGCTCGGCGTGAGTTTTACTCACAGGAAGATATCATCCATCATGACACATGCGGCTACTCCAGTAGATTATCTGGGACTCGGGCGTCAACTCGCGGAGTTGCTGGGGGAGAGCCTTGAGAGTGCCTCAGGCGAGGCGATGAAAGAATTGGCCAGGGCCTACGACCCCTCGGCCAGCGAGGCCCGCATTAGGGCCGAAGTCTTTATTTTTCACAAGTACCTGATCGTGCAAGCCTGTGTCGGTGCCTTTCCCGAGTCGCATGTTGAACGGGTGATCGGGGGCCTCTTTGCCGCCTTGAACGAAAAAGCCAGGGGGCTCGAGTTTAGCCAGGAACGGCAGAACGCGATGGAGCAGATGTGGCAGATGCGGGCCAAGCAGTTCGATGCGCCCTTTACGAAGGATCGGGAACAGTTTCTCGACGAAGCCGCCGACCCGACCTATTGGAAACAGTCCATTACCCGGTTTTGCCAGAATGTGAGTGAGATGGAGCATCCTCCCGATATTTGGGCCGGTGGTAAGGGGCCTTCGCATGAAGCGAGTCAGTGCGTCACTGTTGCGATCGACCGGCTGGTGTCGGCAATGAGTGAAATGAATCGGTTACACTTCAGCCATCTCGCCTAGCAGGATGCTGAAAAAGTCCGCCAGCATCGTTCTCGCATCGCTCAGACCCTCAACGTACAAAACAGGGCCTCTCGGATATCGGAATCACTGATGGGATTTTCTATTCGCCAAGATCTATTCTAGGAGCGAACGGCCCACACAAAGTGCGGTATGTACCTCCACGGTCCTTCACTCGCTGCGGCCTTGCCGGACGAACTTTTTGAGCATCCTGTATCCCACTCCGCTGGTCGCTTCAGCCAAGCTAGCCATCGGATTTCTGCCGTGGCGAAATGGTTTTCCCGCACCCTCTAGTGCACAACCTCGTCCGTTCCCATTCGATTCCTGCTCAGTGGTGGCCGTGGTCTTCCGTGCGAGGTTATCGGATTGCGAACTTCAGCAGCCCGATACAACTGAAATATAATGTCATAGACAGTGCCATGGCAGGCCAGAACCCAATGCGTGGGACGCCAAGAATCATGGTGATGATGTACACGATCCAAGGGGGCACGAACCACAAGAGGTGCTTCGCGTATCCCACCAACGACTCGCTGCCCCCATTGAGATAAATCAGAATGAAGGTGGCGCCGGTAATGGCCGGAAAGGTGCTGGCAAAGGCGGCGAGAAATGAACGGCCTTGAGATCCGAGGTAGGTGGAGATGCTGACGATGGTGCCGCCGAGAAGAAAATAGAGTGCGTACTTGCCGAGTTCGTTCATCCCATTGCTCCATGCCGAGAGAGACGGTATGTACCTATGACATCAACGCGAGTCTCACGGCGCTATACATCACGATGACTTCGAGCGCATGGGCGACGATCGTGATGTAGAGATTGCTTGTGCGTAGCCAGATGATTCCCCAAATGAGACCGTCCCAGACCGCGATCCAATGAAGGTGCTGGAAAGTATTCACCATGAAGGGGTCGAAAGCAAATATCAGTGCGCTGGTGAGGAGGGCGAGAGGCGAGAGGCGAGAGGCGACGCCGGATTTCCACAGCCCCGATTCAAGTGCTGCCAGTCGTCCCAGAATAAATCCTCGAAAGTTCAGTTCCACAAAGAGTGCGATGCCGCAGATGAACCAGGGGACCATCACCAGGAGAGGAAGTTGGGCATGCGGTGTAGCGTTGAGGAAACTGATGTCATACCCCAGGTGCGGATAGACGGAGAGAATCACGAACGTATTCAAGCCACCGAGCAGCAGGCCCGTCAGGAGTCCCCAGCGTAGGCCATCCCGTACCTTCCCTTTCTCCAGCCCCAGCCGAGAGACGATGTCGCGGTTGCGCGAGGCCCAGAGGCCAAAGGCAAGATAGGCGATCAGCTGCGGTGCGAATTGGACAAGTGGCTGTTCCTGAAGCGAGGCGGGGAGGGCGTAGAAATCGAGGGTCGCGGCGATGGGGAGCAGCGCGAGGGCGGCTCCCCGTTCTTCGGCCTGCGCCGGTGTCGCATGCGGACCAGGCTCAGGCGCTATCATGGAGGCCGTCAGTTCAGTTGGAAATTATAGCGGTCGAGTGTGGTGCCTTTGTGCCGCGCGAAGTTGGAGAGCGATTTATTGTAGTCGACCGTGGCGCGTAACTCGTTTCCTTGGGCCGTCGCGAGATCGCGCTGGAAGTCGAGGACGAAGCGTGTGGTGCTCAGTCCTACCTTCAGGCGCTCTTGCTCAGCCTGCAACTGTTTCTCGGCCATGATTCTGGCCGATCGGGTGGTTTCGATCCGCTTGAAATCCGTCTGGACACGTCGGACCGCTTCGCGGACTCCCACGATGATTTGCTGCCGCACACT
>JANOMG010000048.1:0-4308 GCA_031420175.1 Nitrospira sp. | reverse complement strand
CGCACATCGAGCGTGATCCGGCTGTTCCTCGGGCTGGTTTGAAATAGGCTGTTGGCTCCACCCAGCGTATTGCTTCGCAGGACCGGTCGGTTGCCGATAATTTCCTCATAGCTCCGTGTGCTATCGCCGATAAAATCGATTTCGGCAAAACCTCCCAATTTGACTTGCAGTCCAGTCTTTGTCATGGCCGCCGCCTGCTTCACGCGTTGTTCCTCTTCCGCTTTCACGCGTTGCTCTTCTTCGAAGGCCTGATCGTACTCCTGTTGGGTGATGATGCCTTTATCCAGGAGGAGTCGTAGCGCTCGATGATCGTCTCCGCCCGCGAGACTCTGTTGAGAGAGCATGAGCGTGACGAACAGCGCAACTATTCCAGCCACAGCTTGTCCCGTCGCGATTCGACCTGAGCGCGTAATAGCCATCAATTTCTCCTGCGACGATGTAGGGGTGACATAAGTGCAAAGGGCTTCAGCAAGGACAATGCCATCTGACAATGGCGGAGAAGGGCGCAGAATCATTTGCTTGCCGGATGGTTGATCTTGGAGTCGAGCGAATCCGCACGGACCGCACCGTGCGAAATGGTCTGATGTCGGGAATTTGCCGTGGCGTTTCGCGCGCGATGAGGCGAAGAGCTTCCTGAATTGGCCATCGCAGTCGAGCCATGAGCCTGCGGCGCAGGATTCGTATGAGGACGGACTAAATATTGCAAAGTTGTCGAGAGAGGTTTCTGTATGAGGGGCTGATGCAAATGGCTGGTCACATGGTTTCTGTCACGACACGAGAAATTGAGGCCGCGGTGTATCAATTGGTGGCGCAGCATCGCCGGATGACCTTTACGGTGCTCTCGTCTGCATTGCCTCACTGTAGATGGCAGACGTTGTTTCAGGTGCTGCATGATTTACAGGAGAAAGGCCTCGTGGTCCTGGCTCCTCTTCCGTGGGATTACGAGATCCGTGCAGAGGACGCAATCGCGGGAATCGATGGGAGGACCAGGTGACTGTATTGAGACCGATCGAATCGTTGGCCGACATCTCGCCGGAGGTCAGGGGCACACCGATCGAAGATCTTCTCCGCTACCACAACATGGGAGCGACTCACAGCCCCTACAGTCAGGCAGAGGTTTTAGTCGGGATGTGCATGGACCATCGTGAACGGCTGAGTCTTCCCGAAAACTTTGCCTATATCATTCGCTCGGCCGGGTGCAATTTGCGATATAGCGAGTTCCAGATCTCCTATGCCGTGGCGATTGGAGGAGTCTCCGCGATCGCGCTGGTCGGTCATACGAACTGCGGCATGGTGAATCTGATGCATCGGCGGGAGTTATTCATATCCGGCCTGGTTCGGCGAGGCGGATGGCAACGAGAATGGGCGGAGGCTCACTTCATGAATTCTGTGGCCATGTTTGAAATCGGGAATGAAGTCGACTTCTTGGTCGCTGAAGCCAGGCGGCTCCGCGGACGCTACCCCACACTTCCGGTCGTCCCGTTGATCTATCGCGTGGAGGACCATCGGCTCTACCAGCTGAATGAACAGTGGATCCAATCTCATGCCATAGGCGGAGACGAGCCTTGTCGGTCGTCGGAGCTGACGGCCCCGTAGGCAGGGCATGCACCATACCGCGGTGAGGCTGCTATGAACTGTGTCCGGTGTAACGGATGTGTGGTAGCGGAACAGCTCTCAGATCCCCATGGCACGAACGAACGGATAGAAGCCGTGCGCTGCTTGAATTGCGGCAATATCGAGGATGCCATGATTGAATCCAACCGGAATCGTCATCTAAGCCGGCTGTCGTCATGCGCGCCAGGGTTTTCTGTCGCCGGTCGGTCTCTCGATCGTTGGGCTGACTCTGCCTGAGAGGCGTCGAGTGAATTCTGACGGAGGTGTAGCCGGCGCTACCTGTCCATCGGCATTCACCAGCGTCCGAGAGGTTTGATCAACGTATGCAGCATGCAGAGAAGGAGGCGTCATCATCATGTATCCAGACGGCTATGGACAGCGAGTATTGGTTGTCGACGACGATGTACATGTCCGAGCGCTGCTCTCGGCGCTACTCACCCATGAAGGGTACAACGTGTTTGAAGCGGGTGATGGGCTTGAGGCGGTTCAAGAATTACAGAAGCGACATTTCGAGGTCGTCATTTCCGACTATCGCATGCCACGGTTTGATGGGATGCAATTGCTAACGATGTGCCAGCTCCTTTGGCCAGAGACCGCGGTGGTTCTGGTCTCGGGCGAGGACTCAAGTTGGATCGAGCTCGCGATTCGAAGGGGAGCCCATGCTTGGGTGAAGAAGCCTTACGGACGGATTGAACTGGTCACGTCGGTTCGCCAGGCGATTGAGAAAGTCTCCGCGCGGACCGCTTCTCATGAAGTTCAGGCCTAGCAGAGGTGTGCGAGGACATATGCGAGATATGGCCATGGCCAATGAGGCACATCCACGACGGAGCGACGCGCTGGCGATGGGATTGTTCGGCCTGGCGGTCGGCGCCTTCACCCTCGGTCTTGCGCAGCTCGGCGAAATTCCAGAGCGGGACCATATCGGAATACTGGTCATCGTCCTCGCCTGTGGTGGGCTGATGCCCTTCCTTGCCGGCCTGGCCATGCTTCGCGATCACGAGCCGCTTTGTGGCATTGCGCTGACGACGTACGGATTGTTCTGGATTACCCTCTGCGCGGCCAAGCTGATCAGCGAGAGCATGGCCTTCCAACTCGACCCGATCCTATATGGGCAGCTCTATGTCATCTACTTCGTATGCGCGGGCGTCATGGTATACCTCTTGGCCTATCGGAGCACCACACTCTGTCTTCTGTTCTTGATGATCGCGGCGACCTGTTTCCTCAGCGTTCTTACGTGTCTGGGTTTACTGAGAGAAGCTCTCCCTGGGATCGGGCACATTGCCGTCGGACTGATGGCTCTTTATCATGCGCTAGGGAGCGTCTCGTTGGCCTTTACCGGTCACGAACTGGTCCCGCTGGGACCGCCGCTATTGCCTCTGAGAGCGAGAGCCATTCAGCCTGTGCGCTAGCCAGGAGCCTGGTTTTCCAATGCCTGAGGAACGCATGTGCGAAATCACTGATGGAGGCAGGTCGCTAAGAAAGCCGGATACTTTCTCGTTCGCTCAGCGGAGGCTTAAGGGGGCCGTAACCGTGATGGCTCCGGCCAGATCTCCCTCGCGGGCTCCCTCCTTGGGATAGCCTGAGATGTCGAGGTCGCCTTTCGGTTCACCGTGGCAGGTCAAACAAGCCGGGACGTAATAGATCGGCATCACGACACGCAGCGTTTGACCCTGGTCGGTGAGTTCGCTGACATAGGCTTCGGCTCGCGGGCGTCCTGACAGCCACTTCAGCACCGACGCTTCATAGTCGTCCGGCTCGTTCTTCGGATTGCGAGGCCCTAGCGTCGTTTGCTTCAGCCGGACGCGCGATTGTTTGGAGAAACGTGCTGCGGCCTGGCTGCCGTAGGTCGCCGGGATAAAATTTTTGTACCCGATCCCCCGTTGATTGATCACGACCTGGGCATCACGGACGACGTCCTTGCTGGCGATCACGAAGGCCGGCAACAATTCTTTGGCCAGGGATGGCAACGCAATAGAGGCAGGAGTGCTGTGGAGCTTCGAAAGATCAATGCCGGTCAGTTGTCGAAATTCCCGAACAAGTTGTTGCTCAAACACCTCGGGCGTAAATCCCTTGTCTCCCTTGTGTTGATCGTCAATCAATAGTTGGTTTTGCTCAATGACCAATCGGCCGGCCTTGAGCAGCTTGGCCAATAACCGAGCGGTCTCTTCCGCCTCTGCCCGATCAACTGCCCAGCCTGTGTTCGGGGCCCACGCTCCGATGACGACGGTCGCGAGGATTCCCACCATTGCGGCACACCATACTCGTTTCATAGAGGCCTCCTCTCTTTCATCGTGACCGGCTGTCGGCCAGGCGACACTGGCCTTGATCGTAATGTTGGGGCATTTTCTCCGCGGCAAACGGAAGACCTTCTGTGGCGGCCCGGCGAGGATAGGCATAGTTTTCTTCCAGCCAGCGTCGCCGCATATCAGCGAGCCGGCCTGATTCATCAAGCCGGAACAGAAGATCATTGACGAATCGTCGTAATCGATAGCTCTCCTCGTCAGTCACAACTGCGTACTGTTCGTGGGTCAGGAGCAGCGGCTTGCCGCTGTCCAACCTGAGGAGCTGCCAGTCTTTGCGGACCCGACGTACCGTATAGTTGAGGACCGGTTCTTTCCCAAGAATAAGGTCTATCGGTGGGTTTTGGGACTCGAAGGCAGCGGGAAGCGAGTCGCAGAGCACGAGCGTGATGCC